>NZ_AJXL01000037.1 GCF_000264055.1 Flavobacterium sp. ACAM 123
TTTTTGCCATTGTCTTGATTTTGTATAGTAAATATAACGAAAAAAATCAAATACTGTAACCAAAAAAAACACCCTTCAAAAAAAGGGTGTTTTAGGGATATTTATTTATCTCTAAGATTAGAATCCAACACTCCATCCAGAAGCCCATACTGGCATTCCAGCTCCGTTTCCAGCTCCAGTAGAAGCAGACTCTGAGGTTACTATTGCAGATACATTAGTGGATACTCCACTTGTTGCAGGTGAAACAGGATTTAATTTCCCTTTAGATTTTACAGCAACATCAGCAATAAAGTTAACGTTTACCGCTTTTAATGAAGTAGGTATGTAGGCGATAGTTTCATCATTTTCAACATTGAAGCCAGTTGCCCATCCGCTGAAAACAAGATTTGTAAAGATCCCTTTAGTACCTCTTCTTAATTTCATTGCATCGTTTTCTAGCCATGTGCCTGAAGTTGGCGCACTTCCTGGTCCTACAAGAGTTAAGTTTGTAATAGAAGGGTTAGCGATAGGTGTATTTAAGTATCCTAATTCAAAGTTATCTGCTTCAATTCCTCTATTTCCTTTTCCGAAATCTAATTTTCCGTACCAGTTTGTGTTTGTTCCAGACCATCCTTCAGTCCAGTCAAATTGGTCATCCTCATTTCCGATAGAAATCAAATTAGATGTATTTACGGTCCCTCCAAAGAATTCTACTCCGTCATCAGCTCCGTGGAAAAATTCTACATAATCAATTGTAGTTCCTGAACCAACACCAAATAATGAAAGTCCGTTAAATTCTTTTTCACTGTTAAAAGCAGCTCCGGCATATTCAATTCTTAAGTATTTGATAGACCCAGAATTGTCAGCAGAAGCAGTCCCACCGTAGCTTAAATCTGCAACTTCTGATTGGGCAGTTCCAGCACCACCATTCACACGGTTGATAGGTGCTTTGCCACAGATTACTAATCCGCCCCAGTCGCCAGCTGCTTTTGTAGCTAAACCACTTGTCATTACAACAGGTTTAGCGGCAGTTCCGTTAATATTTAATTTTCCACCTTGAGCGATCGCGATGTAAGAAGCTGTTCCTCCCGTTCCTTCAATTATTGTTCCTGCAGGAATAGTCAATGTAGCGCCACTGTTTACTTGAATCTTACCCGTTAATTTATACTTTTTTGTCGCGTCTAAAGTTACTTCCCCCTCGTTTATATCTCCTTGGAAATTTGTCGCATCTGCGGTAAATGTCGCGGAAGGAGGATTTGTTGGTGTTGGGTTGTCATTAGAAGAGCAGCTTGTTATTAAACCTGTGGCTAACGTTAAAATCCCGAATAATTTTGCAGTTGATTTTTTCATAATAGTGTAATAAAATTTTTATTTGTTTTCTTGGTACAAAGATGCGGTAAGTGTTCTTTTTAGATGTTATGTAAATATGATTGTTGGTTTAACAAAAGGCTACTTTTATATTAACTTAATGTTTCCAGGCTAACTGGAGTTTAACAGTAGGATCTGGGATTTCCCTCTTAATGCGTTATGTATTGGGGCTTACTTATCTAAATAGGCTATGGCAAGTTGCCATTTAGTTCTAAATAAAAAAGAGCAGCAATTAAGCTACTCTTTTAGGCGTTTTGTGGGCGGTGTTGTGTAGTTATAATTCGTAATTCAAACTTAAACTTATTGTCATTCCCTTTTTATAGGAAAGTACATTCACGTCACCACTTGCATTTGTTTGCACTCTGGTGATTGCTGGGTTTAATAAATTTTTTGCTACTAACCCTAATCCTAATTTTTCAGTTAGTTTAGATTTTGTAATAAAGTCCAATGAACCAAAAGCTTTGTCAACTAAATCTCCTTTACTACTTGTTCCAATGGCATTCACTCTATCTGAAAAGTAAGAATAAGCTATAGTTGTCGTGAGGTTACTATTTTTGTCATTCCATTCGTTAAAAAAAGTTAAGTCGGTATTTAATAATAAATCAGATGCTCCAGTAAATTTGCTTTTTGTATTTGTGAAATCCACTTGGTATTTTGTTTCTCTATTTACTTTGTCAGCATTTAATTCTTGGTTACTATACAAGTAAGAAGCATTGATTCCTGCAGATAGTTTCTTAGCATTGTGAGAATCAATATTAAAAAGTTGTTTTCGGTATTCTACCTCAGCACCAGCAACATAACCAAAGTCTCCCGTGTTGATGTACGAGATGTCATTTGAAGAGGAAGATATTGTTACTTCATTCATTGGGTTTAGAATGTATTTTCCAAAAGCGGTTACCGAAATCAGCTCATCACTTTTAGGAAACATTTCCCATTTGAGGTCTAAATTATAATCATCTGAAGCATATAGATCCTTATTACCCACTTTCACTTGTAGCACTTCTTCATAAATGAACGGTGCTCTTTCTTTAAATTGGGGCAGTGTGTACGTTTTGCTTAATCCTAAACGTAAATTTTGTTTATCATTTAATTCATATTTCAAAATTAAACTGGGTAAGAAAGCGGTTTTTTCTAATTTGTCCTCACCTATGGCGCCTAATTGTGTGTTCCAACTTACTTTTTGCGTTATTTGTTCCCCTCTAAGGCCTAGTACTGCAGTTAATTTCTTGAATTTGTATTCCGTATTTGCAAATGCGGCGTGTATAGTTTGGTCTCCTCCGTATGTTTGTGGGTCTAAAGCGTTGTATACTTGCGAGTTTCCACGGAAAGTGGCAATAGAGAAAGTGCCGTTGTCGAAGTTGTCTTGGTTGTAAAACAAATCTAAGTTATTAGGATCAACAATAGTATTGGTGTACCCATTGTTAGCTTTGATATTGAATTGAGTAGCTTGAAATCCTCTTGACTTGATTCTTTCATTTAGACCAAAAGTAACTTTTCCTAAAAAATCACCTTCTTCGTTTTTATTAAATTGGTAATCATATGATGCATTTGCTGCGAGTTCATCTTCTTTTAATTTTTGAAAGTATCTGTGGTTGTCAGGAGCTGAGATGCTTGACAATTGGTAACCTGTAGCCTCTTTTCTAAAAATGTTTTGGACTCTGTCTGGCATACTTCCATCAATGATATTGTATGAAACTCCCCAATTCAATTTAGAACGTTCGCCAAATTTGCTTTCTCCTAAAATTTGGTTGATCCATAAACTGTTTTTTTCGTAGTTAAAACGACGAATTAAGCCATTCCCGTCATTAGCAATATCTACAATGTATCCTGTATACTCTTCTTTGGATTGAGTTGAGGTATTAATATAAAGTGAATTGAAGCTTACTTTGTTGTTGTTGTTTATTTTGTAACCAATATTAGTCATTCCGGTAGTATTAGTTTCATATTTTAGTTCCGTATAGTTGTTAAAGTCTTTATTAGCAATTCCGTTGCCGTTAACGCTCGCTTTTGCAGTACCATCACTTTTTGAAGTAAAGTTATTGTTAAAAGAAGCAGTTGCAAAAAAGCTAAGTCTTCCTTCTGAACCTACATCAAATGACTTCCCCCCAGAGATGCCAAAAGAAGTAGCTATTGGAGTATAATTTTTTAATTGAAGAGAGCTATAATTGTATTGGGTTAGCGGGTTGTTTGGAATTGATTTGTTTGTAAAACCCAATCCGTCAAAACCTTTTTGCAATTTAAAATCACTTTCTGCAATTGCATTTGTGTTTGCTTTTGAACCTACCTCAATTTTCAAAAATCCGTTTCCTTTGTAATCTTTTGAAATAATGTCAACATTACCTCCAGCAAAGTCACCATATATATTTCCTCCATAGACCTTATCAATAGAAATATACTCCACAATGTCTGTAGAGAAAATTTCAAGGTTTAAGTTTTTCTTTTCAGGATCGTTTGAAGGAATTGGCAAACCATTCATAGTGGTAGAATTGTATCGATCTCCTAAACCTCTTACAAAGATATTCCCTGAGCCTTCTTGTTTTGTAATACCACTAGTTTTAGTAACGGCAGTTGCGACATCACTAACTCCTTTTCTTGCTAACTCTTGCGAACCGATGCTTTGTTTTATTTCAACAGCATTCTTCTGGTCCAGTAACAAGGCGGTTTCTTTTTGTTTGTTAACAGTTGTAGTGATTATAACATCATCTAGCTTGTAGCTGGACGATCCTAATGCTTTGTTTAGTGTTATTGTTTCCCCGCTTTTTACTAAAACAGGAACCTCTGTTAATTCGTAACCAATAAAACTATACTGTATGATATAGCTTCCCGCTGGAGCATTAAGTGAATACTTACCATCGATATCAGTCGTAACATTTATTTGAGTTCCTTTTAATAATACGTTTGCAAAAGGTAGCGTTTCGTTGTTTGAATCCTTATCAGTTAGTACTCCAGAAATAGTACCTTTATTTTGAGAGAAAGCAAGGGCACTCATAAAAAGCGTTAAAATGAACAATGTAAGTTTCATAATTTGTTTAATTTTTTGCAAAGTAATGGTGTCTTTGTAAAGTCTGCGTTATTGCGAGGTTACTATTATGTTTGTTAAATATTACTAAATAGTTACCAAATCAAATTACGGTTAATACTGACTTTTTGCTGTTCATTTATTATTACATTTACCAATGCAAACGTAAATTTGCCAAATATGAAAAAGAAACATACCAAGATTTTACTCGTTGATGACGAACCAGACATTTTAGAAATTGTTGGGTACAACCTCACTCAGGAAGGGTATCAAGTTTTTACGGCAGCAAATGGAAAAGAAGCGATTGCTAAGGCTAAAAAGGAATTGCCGGATTTGATCATAATGGATGTGATGATGCCTGAAATGGATGGAATGGAAGCGTGCGAAAACATTAGAAAAGTTCCAGAGTTAAGTAATGTCCTTATTACTTTCTTGACTGCCAGAAGTGAAGATTATTCACAAGTTGCGGGATTTGAAGCAGGAGCGGACGACTATATCACAAAACCGATAAAACCAAAATTATTGGTCAGCAAAGTAAAAGCATTGTTACGTCGCTTGAAAGAGAGTGAGCAAGACAGTGGGACCTTAAACGTAGGTGGAATAGAAATAAATCGCGAAGAATATAAAATAGTAAAGGATAATATCGAAATGGCGTTACCCAGAAAAGAGTTCGAGTTGTTTTATTTGTTAGCGTCTAAGCCAGGAAAAGTATTTAAGCGGGATGAGATTCTTGATAAAGTTTGGGGAAATGAAGTGGTTGTAGGAGGAAGAACGATTGATGTTCATATTAGAAAGCTCCGCGAAAAAATAGGGGAAGATTTTTTTAAAACCATCAAAGGGGTTGGTTATAAATTTGAGGTTTAAATTAACTACAATTAAATTTGTTCGTAAAACAGGGAGGAGGTCTTCTTTATAGACTCGATTAAATAGACAACGTACGCAGTGAAAAATGAAAATAAGTTTTAAAAAAACCTATAAGTTTGCCGTAAAATCAGCATTGTATATCACCCTTTTTTCAACGGGATTTGTGATGCTGCTGGTATCTACTATGCTCAAGTTGCCTTTCCGTAGTCTGTATTTATTTGGTTTTATTTTCATGTTAGTTCTCTATCTCTTTTCATTTATTGTTTTACAGTATCGAGTAGAGCGTTTTATTTACAGACGCGTAAAAAAAATCTATGATGACGTTTCGCTGTTGGAATCTAGTACATTTATTAACCAACCCATTACTACAGATATGGAAACCTTGACTAGGGAGGTAAAGAAATTTGCGACTGATAAAAAATTAGAGATTGAAATGCTACAGGTTAGAGAAGAATACAGGAGAGAATTCTTAGGTAATGTTTCACATGAACTGAAGACTCCTTTATTTACGGTACAGGGTTACGTGTCCACTTTATTAGATGGGGCGATGGATGATAAAGTAATCCGAAAAAAATATTTAAAACGTGCCGAAAAGGGAGTGGAACGGTTGATTTACATTGTAAACGACTTAGACATGATAAGCAAACTTGAGGTTGGAGATTTGAATTTAGATATTTCAGAATTTGATATTGTTGAATTAATAGAGAATGTATTTGAACTACTGGAAATGAAAGCAGAAAAAAAGAGAATTACGCTTTCGTTTGAGAACTACCATCTCTTACCTAACTATGTACGAGGAGACAGAGATAGAATTCAGCAAATTATCGAGAACCTAATTGTTAATTCAATAAAATACGGAAAACCTGGCGGGGCAACTGAGGTCTCCGTAGTTAACTTGACAAAAGAAAAGGTGCTAATCCGTATTAGTGATAATGGAGAAGGAATAGAGAAGCAAAATATCCCCCGACTTTTTGAACGTTTTTAT
Organism: Flavobacterium sp. ACAM 123; assembly: GCF_000264055.1. Classification (GTDB taxonomy): domain Bacteria; phylum Bacteroidota; class Bacteroidia; order Flavobacteriales; family Flavobacteriaceae; genus Flavobacterium. The sequence continues at coordinate 6,216 of NZ_AJXL01000037.1, forward strand.
CGGGTAAATAAAAGTGGGTCCCGCTCAGAAGGGGGTTCGGGATTAGGACTTGCAATTGTAAAGCATATCATAGAAGCGCATAAAGAAAAAATATACGTTGAGAGCGAATTTGGTGTAGGCTCAGAATTTTCTTTTACGGTTGCAAAAAAACAGTAAAAAAACACAAAGGGACTGTTCCTAATTTTACAGAAACAGCCTTTGATTGATAGCTCAGAGGTTCGTTTTTTTAATGTTCCTGCTTATCGTATCACCTCTACTTATTGCGAATTCTTAAATTACGCGTATCATGTAAATATAGTATGAAAATAGTCTGATTTTAGTGAACCGTATTGAATACCTAAGTTGGACTAACTACATAAGACTATGGAAAGATAAATAGGCATTCCAAATGTTATATTAAAAGGAAAGGTAATAGCCAATGCCATAGGGAGGAAAATTCCAGGATTTGCCTTTGGAACTGCAATTTTCATGGCGGCTGGTACCGCAATATATGAGGCACTCGAAGCTAGGACTGCAAAAATAAATCGGTTACCGATGTCATCTGTTATAAAATGACTAAGATACGCAACGACAATTCCGTTTAGCAGTGGGATGATGATCGCAAATAGAAAGCTGAACCATCCACTTTTGAAAAAGTCATTTAATTTTCTACCGCTCACAATTCCCATATCAAGTAAAAAGATGGCTAAGAACCCTTTGAACATGTCTGTGGTAAAAGGTTTGATTCCTAGGGCTTGTTGATCACTAGCTAGAAAACCTATAATTAAACTTCCCGTGATTAGCAGTACACTGCCATTAGTAAAGGAGTGTTTGATAAGAGAACTTATTTTGGTACTGTGAACATCTTTTTTACTGAATAGTCGAATTAAAATCACTCCAACTATAATGGATGGAGCTTCCATAAGAGCCATAACGGCAACCATATGACCGCTAAAAGTATAGTTTTGCATTTCTAAGAAAGTAATTGCGGTTACAAATGTGACGGCACTGACAGAACCATAAGCCGCGGCAATGGCGCCTGAATTGTCGATACTAAAATGCTTTTTAAGAATGAAAAAGCTATAAAGCGGTATTAGCACTGCGATTAGAACTCCAAATGCCACTGACCAAATGATGTCAATAGTAAAATGACTGTGTGATAATTCCTGTCCTCCTTTGAAGCCAATTGAGAAAAGAAGGTAAAGGGAGATGAATTTAGATGAGTTTTCTGGGATTTCTAAATCACTTTTTAGACGTACAGCGATGATGCCGAGTAAAAAGAAGAGTAAGGCTGGATTCGTGATATTTTCAAGTAGTAAATCGAAATTCATTTTTTGTAGGAGAATTTATTTTTTTGTAGCCCTTTCAAGTCGGTCGTTAATGGTTCTTCCCAAACCATGATCAGGAAATCTTTCGGCGATAATTACATCAAGTTCTAATTGATCGAGTTTATGTAATGCATTGTATAATTGGGCTGCCGCTTCCGTTAAATCTCCAGAAGGGGATAAAACGTGTTGTGCTACTATGTTTTTATGTTCAAAACGATCTTGGTAGGTTAACAACCCTATTCTTTTTGTTTCAAATAATACCAGTGATTGAGAAATAGTTTCTGTTAATACGGTCGCGGTTTTTGGCGCATAATGTTTTGAAAGCATCCCAGGAGCTAATGGCGCTTCTCCTTTGTGTATTTTTATTTTTAATGAGCCAATAACAGCTTCAATTTCTTCAATTGTTATGGAACCTAATCGATACAAAACTGCTGATTCATCCTCAAAACCAATTATCGTAGACTCTATTCCGCTGCGGCATTCGCCACCTTCTAAAACAGTCAACGAAGATGTTGCAAAATAGTTCGCTACATGTTCCGCTTTCGTTGGACTTATGGAGCCAAAGGGATTTGCACTTGGAGCAGCCAGTGGAAAGTCCAATTGTTCTAAAAGAGCTAATGTTACGGGGTGATTAGGAACTCGAACCGCAACAGTATTTTTTCCTGCAGTAATTAAATCTGGGATGGTACTTTGTTTTTTTAAGACTAGGGTCAATGGTCCTGGCCAAAAGACATCTGCTAACAACTTCGCTTTTTCGGGGACTTCAACAGCAATCTTATTTAAATCAGCGACTGATTTGATATGAACGATAAGTGGATTGTAAAAAAGGTCTTTTTTTTAATTCGAAAATCTTTTTTATCGCTTTGTCGCTGAAAGCATTACCCGCCAGCCCGTAAACGGTTTCCGTTGGAATAGCAACAATTTCATTTTTATTTAAAAGGGCTGCGGCATCGCGAGATGAAGTGCTGATTAAAGCCATGTTTTTTTAAATTTTTAAGCTATTGGTTCTAATTTTTTTTCGGGGACTAAGGATATCTGGATAGTTCCTTCTATTTTAAACTCCATGTCGTTTGGGATGGAGTAATTGATTAAGTCTGTAATGTTTTCAGAAGCAGTGGTAAGCAGCTCAATTCTGCTTTTAGAATGATCCGTATTCTCACTAAATCGGATCTCGTTACTGAAATTTTCCAACTGATGAAAGTTGATTTTACTGTTTATTAAACCCAATAAAATTTTCTTTGCCTCTACTGGCGTGTACTGTCCTTCTACTAATTGGAATTGGTAGTCTTTTCTTTTTTCCATTGTTTTATTTTTTGCAAATGTAGAACCGCTAATTCATATATTTTTATTTATATTTGTAATGGAATATATAAAAATATTTTATGAACTATACGTTACATCAATTGTATGTTTTTCTTAAAGTCACTCAAAACAAGAGTATCACTAAGGCTGCCGTGGAGTTGCACCTCACACAGCCAGCAGTTTCAATACAATTAAAGAATTTTCAGGATCAATTTGAATTCCCGTTAACAGAGGTTATTGGTAGAAAGCTGTATGTGACAGATTTTGGTAAGGAGATTGCCATCGCTGCAGAAAAAGTTTTAAATGAAGTTGAGGCAATCAACTATAAAACGCTGGCTTACAAAGGAGAATTAAGCGGGCGCTTAAAGATTTCAATTGTATCTACCGGTAAATACGTGATGCCCTATTTCCTAGCCGATTTTTTAAAGAGTAATCCTGGCGTAGATTTGATTTTGGATGTCACTAATAAGAAACAAGTTTTAGAAAGTTTAGAGAACAATGAGGTAGATTTTTCTTTAGTTTCGGTATTACCAGATTCCTTACAAATTGATACTGTAGAGCTACTGCCTAATGAACTTTATATGATGGTAAATTCAGAGCAAGTATTCGAAAAAGACCTTTACAAGGTGTCTATTTTAGAGGAATTAGCGGTTATTTATAGAGAGCAAGGTTCTGGAACACGGTACATAATGGAAAAATTTATTGAAAACAATAATTTGAATGTTCCTAAAAAGGTTGAGCTCACTGGAAACGAAGCTGTAAAACAAGCTGTTTTAGCTGGATTAGGCTGCTCCATAATGCCATTAATAGGAGTAAAGAACGAACTAAGCAATGGAAGTTTGCAAATTGTTCCTGTAAAAGGTTTGCCTATCAAATCAAACTGGAATTTAATTTGGTGGAAAGGGAAGAAGTTTTCGCCGGTAGCGACTGCATATTTGGACTTTATTCAAAATGAAAAAGAAAGGATTATTGAGACGTCTTTTAAATGGATTAAGGATAAAAATATAGGTACTAGAAAATAGAAACGAAAATCATAAAGACATTAGTTATATTATATTGTTGTTTTTTAATGGGGTATGTAACTTGAATAAACAAGAACTCACTATCTGTTTTATTTTGAGAAGTAAAACATCTGAATTAAATATTGATTATGAGGTAGTTAAATTACAAGGTTGATAAAAAATTCTACATTTATGGTGTTATGGTCAAATTAAACAATCTATTATATGCAAACTGATTTGAGTTTGTGGATTGGTTTTAATGTGTTTGTCTTATCTATGCTCGCATTAGATTTAGGAGTTTTTAATCGAAAAGCACATGAAATAAGCATTAAAGAGGCTTTGATCTGGACGGAAGTTTGGATAATGTTAGCAATGTGTTTTAGTATAATTATCTATTATTGGCATGGAGAGGTAAAAGTAGTAGAGTTTCTTGCGGGTTACGTTATAGAGAAAGCGCTAAGTGTAGACAATATTTTTGTATTCGTTTTAATTTTTTCTATTTCAAAACGCCAACGATTTACCAGCATAAAATTTTGTTTTACTCTTCTTTCGTTAATTTAAAAGTGCTTATAGTTAATAAGTAACTCAGTGTTTTTGTAAGTTATTTTTTGGTTTTTATATTGTTAAAAAAATGTAAAACAAAGGTTAATTTTTTAATGGTTTGCTAACGTTAACTTAACATTACGGTTTAATCTTTGCCAAAAATTTAGCAACCCATTTAATCATGAAAAAACTTTTAATTGCATTTTTTATAATTAGTACAGGAGTACTGCAGGCGCAAGACATAAACAAAGATGCAATTTCAAAAGAAGTTGTCCGTGTTTTGGATTCTATAAACAAAGTAAAGGTAGCTGAAGAAAAAGTAAAGCCTAAAAAAGAGTCCCAATGGTATGATAAAATAAGCATTAGAGGATATGCTCAAATACGCTACAACGGATTGTTGTCTACAAATGATAAAGTGTCATGCGAGCAATGTGATAAATCTTGGGGAACAACGGCTGCTGGCGATGCTGTGAAATCAAACAATGGTTTCTTTATTAGAAGAGCACGTATTATATTTTCAGGACAAATACATCCTAATGTGTTTTTCTATATTCAGCCGGATCTAGCAAGCTCGCCAGCTTCAGGAGTTAATAATTTTCTTCAGCTAAGGGATGCTTACTTTGACTTATCATTTGATGCAAAGAAAGAATTTCGTGTAAGGATAGGGCAAAGCAAGGTTCCTTTTGGGTTCGAAAACATGCAGTCTAGTCAAAATAGACTGACTTTAGATCGTAATGATGCTCTAAATAGTGCTGTTGCAAATGAACGAGATCTTGGTGCCTTCTTCTATTGGGCACCTAGTAAAATAAGAGATCGTTTTGCCATGCTTGTCAAAGATGGATACAAAGGTTCAGGTGATTACGGTGTATTTGCATTTGGAGTATACAACGGTCAAACATCAAATAAGTCAGAAGGGAATAGAAACCTTCACGTAGTAACTAGAGTAACCTATCCGTTTGTAATAGGAAGTCAAATTATTGAGCCAGGGATTCAAGCATATACAGGTAAATGGGCTTTTGGAAACGAAATTTCACAGGGTGTAACTGTTAAAGACAAACAAAATACGCTTGATCAAAGAGTAGGGGCGACTTTTGTGCTGTATCCAAAACCGTTTGGTGTTCAAGCGGAATATAACATTGGGAAAGGGCCTCGTTATAATAAACTGACAAATTCTGTAGATGTTTCTAATTTAGATGGGGGTTATGTTACCTTAAACTATAAGTGGGATTTGCCAAAAAATCAGTTATTATATCCATTTGCTAAATTCCAATACTATGATGGTGGAAAGAAATTTGAAAAAGATGCCAGAAGCTACACGGTGAGAGATTATGAATTAGGTTTAGAATGGCTGCCTTATAAAGCATTTGAATTCACTGCAACTTGGGTTATCGCTGACAGAACTTTTGAGGATAGTGTGCTGAGGAACAATAGACAGCAGGGAAATTTACTGAGGTTACAAGCGCAGTTTAATTTTTAGAAAGATACAATTCAATAATACAAAAAAAACATCAGAGGCTCTTATTGAGTATTTGATGTTTTTTTATTTCTCAAAATTTCGGTTTATTTATAAATTACTGTAAATGTGTTGTTTAACGCTTATGATTACTTTGATTTATTATTTTGTTAACCTTCGCATAACACTAAAAAGCTTTCTTAACATTAATTTTGCGCCCTGATAACAAAACAATAATAAATTATTAAAATGAAAAGATTTTTATTTGGTACGGTGCTACTGTTTACAATATTTGCATCAGCCCAGGAAGATAAAATAGAGAAGAAGGAAGTTATTAAAAAAACAGAATTAGCACAATACCTCAATTCAAGTAAAAAGCTTGGATTTACTCAAAAGGATAGTTTATTTCAAATGAATATTGGATTCCGAGTTCAAAGTAGAATTGGTTATGGTAAGGAGGATAGCGAGTCAGGGGTTGTAGAAGGTGAGATTAGAAGAATGAGATTGAAGCTAGACGGTTTTGTTTATAATCCTAGGTTTGGTTATAAAGTAGAGCTTGGTTTTTCTGCGAGAGATATTGGAACTGTAGTGGTAGGGAATAGTGGAAATGTAATTTTAGATGGAGTATTCTTTTATAAAGCAACACCTAATTTTACAGTAGGTTTTGGTCAAACTAAATTACCAGGAAACAATCAACGTGTAATATCTTCAAATTCGTTGGAACTTACAGATCGTAGTATCAATAATTCAAAGTTCAATATTGATCGTGATTTTGGAGTGTTTTTAGATTACTCGGAGGAAAATCCAGCGCATTTTTCCTATGCTTTAAAAGGCGCTATTACTAAAGGTGAAGGTAGAAATTGGGTAAAAACACAAGACGACGGAATCGCTTTAAGTGGTAAAGTGGAGTTATTTCCTTTAGGCGCATTTACTAAAAACGGATCAAATTTTGAAGCAGACTTAATGAGAGAAAAAACGTTAAAATGGATGATTTCAGGAGCTTTTAGTCAAAATAATAATGCGCTAAGATCGCAAGGACAGTTGGGTAGTAGTTTATATGAGTCAAGAACGCTTCAATCTTTGTTCTTTGATACCATGTTTAAATATAACGGCTGGACGGCTATGGCGGCTTATATGTCAAGAGCGACAGATAATCCTATTACTGTGAATCCTTTGGACAGTACTAAAAAACAAGCGGTTTTTGTAGGTCATGGAGTTGATGCTCAATTAAGTTATCTTTTCCCTTCTAATTATCAAATTATTGGTAGGTTCTCTACTCAAAAGGTAGATGCGGGCATTCAAACATTAAGCCCAGATATGGATGAATACACGATTGGATTATCTAAATATATATTTGGGCATAAAATAAAACTACAAGGAGAGTTTTCTTATGATAATGTAAAAAGTTATAATGGGGACGTCCATAACAATTGGTTTGCTCGTTTTCAAGTAGAAATTGGTATATAAAAAAGGTTTCGTTGAAATTGCTTTTGGTTTCTAAAAGTGTAAATAATAAATATTGCATAATATTAGCTTAACGCAGAGTTAACATTGAATCATTACTTTTGTCAAAAATTAATAAAACCAATAAAAACATAAAATGAAAACATCAAAATTATTTTTAATCTTACCTTTAATAGGTATGTTGAGCTGTGGTAAAGCAAAAACTGAAGATAAAGGAACAGAAGGTACTGCAACTGAAGTATCTGTAACTATCAAAGGAAGTGATACTGTTTTGCCTTTGGCACAAAAAGAAGCGGAAGAGTTGATGAAAACAAATTCTGACGTAAGCGTTACCGTTGTAGGTGGTGGATCAGGTGTAGGAATAACTGCAATGATTGACGGGACTACTGATATCGCAATGGCTTCACGAGAATTGAAGACGGAAGAAAAAATGAAATTTGCCGATGAAAAAGTGGAGATTGAGCAAGTTATAATTGCATATGACGCATTGACAGTAATTGTTAATCCAGCAAATACCGTTTCTAAATTAACTCGGGAGCAATTAGAGCAAATCTTTACGGGAGCAATTAAAAACTGGAAAGAAGTGGGTGGTGCTGACGAAAAGATAGTGGCTTACTCAAGAGAGTCTTCCTCTGGGACATATGAGTTTTTTAAAGAGGAGGTTATGGACAAGAAAAACTATGCTACAAATATATTGAACTTACCGGCAACTGGAGCAATCGTTCAGGCAGTTGGGCAAACTAAAGGTGCTATTGGTTATATCGGATTGGCATACGAAACTAAAGAAGTAAAACAATTGGCGGTGTCTTATGACCAAGGAAAAACTTTTATTGAGCCATCTGTAGCTAGTGCTAAAGACAAGTCCTATCCAATAGCGAGACCATTGTTCTATATGTTCGATAAGAAAAATGCTGCTAAAGTGAAACCAGTTGTTGACTATGCACTTTCTGCTGAAGGACAAAAAATTGTTGGAGAGGTGGGTTATATTCCATTGAATTAACGAAGTTTAATTTTATATATTCGAATAAAGGTTGTCTCATTAGGGGCAACCTTTTTTTTTAAAAAAAACAGGTAATAGTTTTAGAATCGCAGGAACCGCTTAACATTAAGTTAACATAAGGTTAATGATGCGGACACATTCAGCACGTTTGGCTGGTGTAATTTTGACGAAAATAAAAAACACTCTTTTGAAAACAAATTTTAAACAGATTAAAGAGAAGGTGATTGAAGGTATTTTGATGTTAAGTAGCGCTGCTACTAGTATCACAGTGATTTTGATTGTCTTTTTTCTATTTATAGAAGGTGCTGGGGTTTTTACCAAAAAGCCAATAGATAAGGGGTTTTTATTGGCCGTAAATGGGTCAAATCCAGTAAATAGATTAGAGCCATCACAAATAAAAGATGTTTTTGATCAAAAAATCACCAATTGGAGTGAGCTTGGGGGGAAAGATGAGCCTATCGTTTTGTTTAGAACAGGAGATATAACAGATTACTATACAGAAGAAGAGCTTGGAGAAAACTTTGTTAATTTCCCTGATAAGATAAATGAGCTTATCGCTAAAACGCCTGGGATCATTGCGTTTTTCTCTGATAAGTATGTAAACAAGGAATTTAAAGGAAAAGAACTCGATATAAATAAGATTACCGTTTATAAATTTTTATCCGGTGAAGAATGGTTTCCTACCGCAGAGCCTGTTGCTCAAATGGGCGTTAAACCTTTGATATACGGTACATTATGGGTGAGTTTTGGGGCTATTCTTTTGGCTTTGCCAATTGCTTTGGCGGCAGCTATCTATTTAAGTGAAATTGCAAAGAAAAGAACTCGTAATTTAGTAAAACCGTTGATTGAGCTTTTGGCCGGAATCCCATCTGTTGTTTATGGGTTCTTTGGATTGGTGGTTATTGTGCCTTTAATTCAAAGTCTTTTTGGCTTACCCGTTGGTGAGACTGCTTTAGCGGGAAGTGTGGTGCTTGCAATCATGGCTTTGCCCACGATCATTACTATTTCTGAGGACGCAATGCGCAATACACCTCGTGCTATGAAAGAAGCTAGTCTGGCTTTAGGGGCTTCTCATTGGCAAACGATTTACAAAGTCGTAATTCCATATTCTGCCTCTGGTATAACTGCTGGTGCTATTTTGGGAATAGGGCGCGCTATTGGGGAAACTATAGCTGTATTAATGGTGACTGGAAATGCTGCGGTGATACCCCATACTTTTTTAGCGCCCGTTCGAACAATTCCCGCAACTATCGCAGCGGAATTAGGTGAGGCTCCAAACGGAGGCTTACATTATGAAGCCTTGTTTGCGTTGGGTTGTATTTTATTCATAATCACTTTTGTGATTAATATCTTAGTAGAATTAGTGACCAATAGAAACTCTCATAAAAAACATTAACATGAGTACTGAAAATAATTTAGCAAAGAAAAAAAGAAGAACTCAAAACATCGCTTTTGGGATTTTTACTGTCGTAAGCTACGCTATTGTAGCTCTCCTGTTTATAATATTAGCTTTTATAGTGACTAAAGGAATTGGAGTAATCAGTTGGGAATTTATCAGCGCTATGCCTAAGAACGGAATGACCGAGGGAGGAATTTTTCCAGCTATTGTGGGAACGCTCTGTTTGGTGCTAGCTAGTATGATTTTTGCCTTTCCAGTAGGGGTCCTAGCAGCGATTTACATGACTGAATATGTGAAGGACGGATGGCCTAAAAGAATTATTAAGCAAATGACAAATAATCTCGCAGGAGTGCCGTCAATTGTATTTGGACTTTTCGGAATGTCATTATTTGTGAATAAGTTGGAATTTGGAGACTCGATTTTAGCGGGTGGATTAACATTAGGATTATTAGTGCTTCCCGTCATCATAAGAACAACAGAGGAGTCACTAAAATCAGTTGATGATACATTTAGACAAGCTAGTTTTGGGTTGGGAGCAAGTAAGTGGGAAACGACAAGTAAAATTGTATTTCCAATCGCATTTCCTAATATCATTACGGGATTAATATTATCTATCGGAAGGGTTTCTGGAGAGACAGCTCCTATTTTATTTACCGTTGCTGCCTATTTTTTACCTAAATTGCCCACTTCTATTTTTGATCAGGCGATGGCATTGCCTTATCATTTATATGTGATTGCAACCAGTGGTACTGATATTGAAAAATCAAGATCGATGGCTTACGGTACAGCACTTATATTAATTGTTATTGTATTAATTTCTAATATATTGGCGAATGCCCTTCGTAAATATTATGGAAAAAAAGTAAAAATGAATTAATGTCATTAACTAATTTGTCATGGTTCGATTATAAATTGGATTAGAATTAAATGAATTACACAACGACATTGTAGCCGAATAATTGAATTAAAGAATAAAAATAAAGGGATAACATGCAGAAAATACAATCAAACAACGTAAATTTTTACTACGGAGAAAACCATGCTTTGCGCGACATTTCTTTATCGATGAAAGAGAATACAGTTACAGCATTAATTGGACCATCAGGATGTGGTAAATCAACTTATCTGCGTTTGTTAAACAGAATGAATGACCTTATAGACGGTACCAAAATGACCGGAAGTATTGTTATTGATGGAAAGGATATTTACGAAAAAAGTACAAATGTGGATGCTTTGCGTAAAAATGTAGGGATGGTATTTCAAAAACCAAATCCATTTCCAAAGACTATTTACGAGAATGTAGCTTATGGGTTGAGAGTAAATGGAATTACTGATAAAAATGAAATTGAAGAGCGTGTTGTTACTACTATTGAACAAGTGGCGCTTTGGGATGAGGTAAAGGATAAACTAAAAAAGTCAGCTTTTGAGCTTTCGGGAGGACAGCAACAACGATTATGTATTGCTCGTGCGCTGGCAATAAAACCTTCTATCTTATTGATGGATGAGCCAACATCGGCATTGGATCCAATTTCCACTTCAAAAATTGAAGAACTTATTTACGAGTTAAAAAACAAGTATACGATCGTTATTGTAACACATAATATGCAACAAGCAGGTCGTGTGAGCGACACTACTGCTTTTTTCTATATGGGCAAATTGATCGAAGTTGATAAAACAAAAACTATTTTTACAAAACCAGCGATCAAGCAAACGGAAGACTATATAACAGGAAGATTCGGATAAAAATGATTTTGATATGTATTCAGAATTTTGTAGATTTAAACTTTCAAATCTTTAGATAAAAATGGCATCACACTTAGAAACAGAACTTGGTAAGCTCAGGGGTATAATTATAAAAATAGGGGGTCTTGCTGAAAATCAGGTCGCTGAAGCTGTTAAGGCTGTGCTTTCAGAACCCGTTTTAGAAAGTAAAGAAGTAAAGAAAACAGAAAACAAAATTGATAAACTTGATGTAAAAATTGATGATATCTGCCAGAGTGTTTTCGCTTTGCAACAACCTGTAGCGTCCGACTTGCGATTTATCATATCTGCAATGCAAATTAGTAGGGAGATTGAAAGAGTGGGTGACCTGTCAATGAGTATTATCAAACTGACCAAGAGTATCAAAGAGAAACATGAGCTCATAACAAAGTATAATATTGCTGATATTGTAAGAGAAGTACAAGATATTACAGTAATGACAAATGAGTGTTTCCTCAATATGGATGAAACCAGTATTGAAGAAATTTTTAAATTAAACAGTGATATTAAAAGTAAAAGCAGCGATGCAATCGATAATATCATTGGAGAGATGAAGCATAATTCTAAAACAGTTGTTTCTGGAACTAATTTAGTTATTGCATTGAAACATTTTGAAAGAATTGCAGATCACAGCACAAACGTTGCAGAAGCTGTTTTTTTTATGATTAATGCAAAGACTATTAAACACGAGAAATTTTCAGATAAGCATTAATTTAATGCCCGATACAATTCAATTTTAAAGCTGGTTTTCATATCTAACAAGGATAGTGAAACCAGCTTTTTTAATGAAACTACTGTTTTATATATCAAAAACACCAAATAGTTTTTTCCAATCAGGAGTATGATCAAAGCATTGCAATCCACTATACTTCTTTGTTTTGGGCAAGTAATCAATTTTAAAATCATCTTGTTCTGCATAAGGAGCAACACCTTCTTCTTGCAATTTTTTTGCCAAGTATAATTGCTCATATTGACCTGGAGTTGGTATAAAAAAGGCTTTTTTACCCAGTCTTGTCAGATCCATAATTGTTGTATAGCCCGAACGTGCCAGAACAAGATCACTTTCATTAAAAGTTTGCTCTAGTTGACGGCTAGTCATAAAGTTAAAATAAGTAATGTTTTTCAGCTGTTCTTTCTTTTGCTCTTGTGCTACAATTCCTTTAATGAATACTACAGCACCTCGATAGCGCTTTAACTCGATTTTCAGGATAGATTCCAATAATCCTCTCTGTGGTTCAGGGCCGGATAGAATGACCATCAAATCATAGCGGCGCGGGGTTTCTTTTTTATGCATACGACTTAATGTACCAATGTATTTAGGTACAAAGCGCAGATGATCTGCGTGACTTAATTTTCCCGCCAGATTGGGCTGGCCCGCAACATCAGGTATCCAGCACTGCGTATATTTTTTAATGATATTTTGATGCAGTTTACTCGTTAACCAAGTCGTTTTTCCAGTCATCACGTTAAGCTGGTGTGTTATATACACAGAGGGAATGTTTTTGTTAAAAACACCCAATCTGTTATCTGATATGATTCCGTCGATGTTGTATTGTTGCATCCATGAAGCCACCAGTTTTTTTTCATCCCACATGGCTTGCATCATTTTTGGGGCTTTTTGTAACATTTTCCATTTAAAGTTTTTGCCATTTTTAGCATACTCTATTTGATAAGAAGGTAACTCGAGCATTTTAAGATAAGGGAATTCTTTGCGCAACAGGTCAAGGGCTATTCCGTCAGAAGCAATTATCGGAATGTGATTGCGTTCTTGCAATGCCTTTATTATAGGGATGCAGCGCGTTGCATGCCCCAAGCCCCAGTTCAAAGGCGCAACTAAAATAGTTTTCGGGGCATTGTTAATCTCCTTCTGTATTGACATGGCTGCTTTTTTAGCGAAAGATACACAAACAAAGGTTTTTTAAAGAAATATTTTGCATTACTAAAACTTTAAATTATGATCTGTTATTCGAATTAAAAATAGGCGCGTAACTGAATGTTTCCTGTATGAATGGGTTGACTTGATTCACTTTTCCTTCCTTGGTAATTGAAATTAATATCCAGGAATTGGGTTATTTTTTTTTGCAAGAGCAATCTCCAAGTAATGTTTTGACCCGTTTGTAAGCCTTCGAGCATCTGAAAACCAACAGCAGAAAATTCATTGCCATTAAATTTATTCTGATAAAAGGAAACCTCACCATTCATTGTGATTTTTTTCTCGCCTGCGTATGAAAAGGAAGTTCCAAATCGATTTTGTATTAAGGTCTCAAAATTACCAATCTGGTTTTTTTTGTTTTGTAGCTCGTAAAAAACATCCCAGCTGGTATTTTTTGAAAACAGATAACTAATTTTAGGAGCTAATTGATACCCTTTAATAGTATAATTGTTTTCGGGAAAATTTTCCGAAGCTGTAGCAGTTTGTATTGTTTTAGCAAAGTTGCCAAACAACCAATTTTTCCTATACAAATGCGAATATTGCATTTGATGAGAACTGGTATTAGACTCCCGCGATCCTATAGAAAGTAAGTTTTTTGTTTTGTTTTCTAAATAAGAGTAGGTAACGGAGTGCTGTTGTTTTCCTCTATTGTAAAACAAACTATTTCTAAAACTGGAACTCAACCCTAAGACATTTTCCTGTGAGGAATTAAATGGGTTGAGTTGGAAATTACCACCCTCATTTTTGGTTTTTCGATCAATTATGAAGGAAGTCTGATTGTAAAAAAACGAACTGAATTTCTTGAATCCTGTTTCATTTTGCCATTGGTTTGGATTTAGGATAATCGATTGAGAAAATTTAGTTTGGTGTGTTTTTATATACACACGATTGGGTAAGTATACCCTAATGTATTTAGCCTGATCGATAAATGGAGCGACTTCAAACTCCTGTAATTCCTGAATTCCGTTTGCATTATAATCATTCCAGGTATAAACACCTTGGTCGGTTGGGACTTCGAGATAAGTGAATTCCTGTTGTGGCAATGTTCCCGAATTTGTTTCATAAGCACTTGTCGCCTGAATCAGTTGATTGAAAAAGCGGTCATTGTAGAGTATTCGTGAATTCAATGAAGGCTCTTTCTCCTTTGTAGAATCTACAAAATCCAAGACCCTATAATTAACATAAACAGACAAGTCACTTTTTTCTGTTTGAATTAATTTAGATTTAAAATAGTAGGTTTGAGAATTATTTACCCTTTGTATCTGTCCATTCTGAATACTATCGTTGGTTCTTTTCAATACGCCCAATTCGACAAATACTTTTGTACTATCTCCGCGGCCAGCAAACATTCCATATTCTGAAAATCGCTGACTTAAATCTAAAAATTGAGCGGATACTTTGTTTTTCTCCTGATTGTCCTCAAATCGTTGGCTTGTACCAATCCAGTTTTTATCAAAATGAAACCGGACTTGGGATTGGTTTCTAATGAAATTCGATGTAGTATGCGTACCGTCGCTTTTTAAATAACTTCCCTGATTTTGAAAGCTCCAGTTTTTTAGCTTAAAATATCCATTTAGACTATGCCTATTTCCTGAAAAATTTTCAGAGAAATCTAGTTTTTCAAACTGATATTTTACAACGCCGCTGTTATTCGGTTTTATTGCTGGGTCTAATTTAAAGTTCAAACCCGATACTAGTAAACTTTGATTCCCTGCTGCTGTCGTGCCTAGGTTCCAATCTCTGTCAAACTCAATAGTGTAAAGTCTTTCTACGGTTCTGAAATCCTTTTGGGTAAATTGATAATTGGCAAAGGCATCGATAATCCATTTTCTTGAAAACAAGCGTTGTTTCGCATTTATTTTAGCGCTTACTCCTTGATTGTTTGAATCGTCAGTAGCCGAGAAAAGATTAGCGTCGTTGTTACTAACAGCAATTTCAAAATCTACCTTTGTTTTTTCTGAGGGGGCATACGTACCTAAAAAGGTAGCCATTTGAATTTTAGTAGGTGCGACAAGTTGAATGATTGGGGCGTAAGTTCCTTGGGGAATAGTATTTATTGGAGCTATGTATTCGAAGATTCTACTAATACTTGCCTCGTTTAGCACTCTATAATTGCCTTTATTTGGTCCTACGACACTAAACCGGACATTGAACAATTCTTCTTGGGGGTCATTTGAATATTCGAAAATTTCAATAGCATTAACCATCCTCTTTCTGTAAAGTACTTTATTATCTGAAAACGAATCGGGATAAGCAGATGGGGCTATCATCAATTCTTGATTGTCTCCGGCATTAACCAGAATTTCGGCTTGCTCTTTGGTCAGGTTTTGCTGTAAGGGTTGGTTTTTGATATCATTTTCAGAATAGAGATAACTACCAAAGCTCCATTTTGCATTTTGATGCGTGGCGCCTGCATAAGTTACAAATCGGGTGTAATTCCTGTCGGAGTATTGGTATTCAATAGCGATACGCATTTCAGAGGTGATGGTAAAAAGGGGTGTAAATGTTATTTCCCCCGCGTTATAGTCAATCGTATAATCATTATTTTCTCCTCTTTCTAAAAGTAGGCCGTTTACATATACGCGCTCAGAACCAGATATGACAAGTACGTATAATTCGCCATTTTGGCCTTTTAGTTTATAGGGACCTTGGCTACCTTCTACTCCTGTGAAATTACTTTTGGCATATTGTCCCCGTACTAAGGCTGCAGATGCGAAAACGGTAGTTTTATTTTCAGGAGTACCAAAATTAAAATTGGCAGAAAGCCCTTGTACCTTCTTGTCAAAGGTTAGAAACTTGCTTGCGTGATTTTCAAGAAAGAGATCTCCAGCCCGGATAGTCCATTTTTCACTTAGTAGCTCCATGAAAATATTGTCAAACTGGTCTAAGCGCTGCGAGTAGCCGCCATCTTGTAAAGGAATATTACTATCCTGCAGTGAAGCGCGTAAACTCACTTTTTCAGATAATTTACCTGTGATTTGTAAATCCAGATTGGAATTGAGTACCGTGTTTTGATTGTTACCAATGGTTACTCCCCGGGTAATGCTCCCAGAAGTAGTCAAGCCATCAAAAGGGATGTTTTTTTCAGTAGGATTACTGGTTATTTGATACAATTTATCCGAATTAATATCATTGCTCACCACCCGACTCGGGTCATAAATACGGTATTCTTTTGTGAGAAAATCAGGAAATTTGAGGTACTGTACCGTGATAGAATCGGATTCAAGAAGAAGATTTTTTTTTAACAGTAAAGTTCCTTTTAGAAAATCTACTTTATAGAAAGCACTGTCTATGGGACTGTTTTTGGTGTCAAGCAATATGAAAAAAGACGCATTTAGGCTTTCACTTTCTACATAAATGGTGTCACGGGAAACCGGAATTTTCTTAGTTTTGTATAATGATTTATCTTCCTGAGCATGGAGCTCAGAAAAACAGATAATCATCGCCAAAAGCAATATTTTTTTTACCATCAAGAGAATAACGTCTTTAAATCAAAAGTAGTGTATTCTATATAATTATGGTAAGGACAAGGCAGCAATTACAAAATGGAGCTTAAGCTTAGTTCTAAATAATAATGTATTCTAGTTAAATTCTTTTTCTAAACGTAGCATTTTTCATGAAGGTTTTAATTGTTTATTTACTTTTGATGATTCCTGTTCTAAAATACAATTTAAAGTTTATTGTATATAATTGATACTATTCAGCTGACATTCATAACAAGTGAGTTCTTCCGGACACTTCGGGATTGGCTGATAGAATTAGAATAATTACGAAAATTTAATAGCTACTATCGATAACTTTCGGTAGTAGATAGAACTTTTATTTTATCTATTGTTCTCTATATTAGAATTAAAGAAGTATTTTGTTTTTATCAATCAGTAGTCTATATAGCTTTAAAAATCACTCGAGCTGACGTGAAGTTTGTAGAGAAAAGTCACTTTAATTAAACTTATAAGTACTTAAGAAGTGTATAAAGGCAATTGAATTTTAAATATTGAAATAGTACTAATCAGATAATGTTTATCGATTAACCAGCTCATATTAAGTATTTGGCGGCTATGATTTATGACAAATACGGTAGGCTACTCAATCAAATGATATAAAAAAAGTTTTTACGTTTTTATTGTAAATAATTTTAAATCAGTAATATAAACTAATTTGTGGCTATAAATTCGTGAAATCTGTATCGAAATTCAGGAATTTCGAGAACAACAGTTTGCACAAGAATTGGTGCTGTACTAGTTTTGGAATCTGAAATTAAAAAAAGTATTAAGTAAGACGTTATTTTATTACTGTTTTGATTTTCAAATAATGTAGTAGCTACAGCGATAAAATTTATTAAATTAAACTATTTTAAAAATGAAAAATAAAATATTCAAACAATTTACATATCTGATTTGTTTCTCAATCTTGGGTACTAGTTGTACTAAGGAAGAGTACACAGCGCCTGAGATGCTAAATGCAACAAACATGGAAATCCCTTTTGAAACTGTAAAAATGGATGAAAATGGACAATTAAAAATGAAATTTGCTGAATCATTGGCTAGTGCATTGCTTGCCAATAAAGACCTACGAAGGATAGTTAAAGAAGAAGCTTTAAAGCAATTTGACAAGGATTATGAATGTATCATTTAGTTAAAAATAAAAGCCTAATACCAACTGCTTATAACGGAAAAAGTATTGGGAAAATTGACAAAAGTATTTTTAGTAAATCTTCACAAGCCACTACTTTTAGACAAGCACTACTTCCTTTTTTTAATAATGAAGCAGAACTAATTGAAATTGAACAAAAATTACCTCTATTAACTATTTTTGTTCCAGATTTGCCACTAGGCTATTTTTCGGCAGAAACTTGGGATATTAATGATGAAAGTCAGGTTCTAGACATCGCGCTTCGTTTAAATACAACTAATGATATTCCTGTAATTGGGAAAGATGGAAATAAATACGTTATTGAAGCAGATTTAACACCAGGATTTCCTATTATTGTAATCAAAGAAAACGAAAGAGTTAGAGTGAGACAAAACAGTGGAACGTTAGCTAAAAGTGCAAAACTATCAAATATTAGCCTCTACGATTATGAATATATTGATAACAATTTTGATCCTGATGCGTCAAGTCCAAACCTTCCAATTGTTAACAACGATGGTATAGACCAATATTTGAAGGATGCTTATAATGTATGGGAGGGTTATGGTTCAGGAGGTTGGCAAAGAGATAATATCTATTACGGGTTGACGCCTACTATTTCTAGCGGTAAAGTTACTGGTAAATATAGGGAATACATTACATCCTTCGCTATGAAAGGGGATCCAAATGTAGCGTATTTAACAGTTTCAGGACATATGAATGACCCCTCAAAAGTAACAGATTACAGACTGAATAGTTCCTCAGGATGGACGGATGGTAAATTTGAATTTAGAGTCTATTGCTCTCTTGGAGCGCCTGGCACTGCAAATAGCTCTAGTGTCGTAGCTGGAACTGGTACAACAAAAGGGATGTCATTTCAACCGTCCGATTTATTTGAATTAAAATATGAAGCATATAGTAGATTTAACTGGCCGTTTAAAAAAACATATATCAGAACTACTGTTGTGGCATTAAAAACCATCAACTTTTTAGATCCTAAATACAATTTGTATCCAGAGCTTGAAACATGGGATTTAGAACGTTTTTCAAATGAGTGGAAATTTTCCTTTGAAGAAGTAGATGTTCCATTTGAAATCACGAAAAGCGAGACAATAAATCAGAAAAGTAATATGAATTTTGGTATTGATGCAAATACTGGGGAAAAAGTTAAATTAGGTATCAAGTTTGGAACATCAAACGAGAAAACTCAAGCAACTTCATACTCCTTTAAATATACAGAAAAAAGCGATTTTCTGGGTGATATTTTTGTGCCTTTTTACGACAATGTAGTCAATAAAAATCCTAGCACACAACAAATCTATACTAGATCATATTCAACTGGGTATGTACAATTTCAAGTAAGACCAATTCAAGTGCAATGGTAGAATATAATAATACAAACTCACGAAGCAATAGCTTCGTGAGTTTATCTTTAAGAATATTAGTTTCTATTTTTAGTTTGTTATTTTTTTCCTGCGATAAGGATGACATAGAGAAAGAGGAAATAACAAGTTCTTTCGAAATTAAAATCGATAATGACCAATTTAAATTTACCAATGGCTCAGTAGGTGCTATTGAAAATTGCGAAAGGATTTCTGTGGGTGTACAGTCGGACAAATCTGCTAAAGAAAATTTTACAATAGTGATTAACCTTTTGAAAAATGGCGGAATTGGAAATGTACAATTATTCGACTATCGTTTTAACAACAATCCTTACGAAACACCTGATTTTAAAACAGATGGATTGTTAACTATTTCTAACTTTGAATATGATGAAGCCAAAAAGTATCTGCATTTTGAGTATGAAGGTGAGCTGTTAAAAGTAGAAACTGATTTTAATTCCTTAGATAAAAATCAACCGAGAAAAAAAATTAAAGGAGTTGTAACTATAAACAATATCAAATCTGTAAAATGTAATACATTTATATCACAATTAAATTTTAAAACAAACACCTTAAAATTTGTAACCAATAGACACTTAGCTTCATACGATTCGGGGTTGAAATTAAATCCCTACCAGTTTTTTTTCTACTCTGATAATGGATATAGAACTATTTTTAGGTCGAATAAAGATTTATGGAGCCTAGATAAAGGAACCTATGCTTTTGATCAAAACACGTTGGAAAATAGAATCGATTTTGAGCAATACACAGGCATTTTTAGAGCCACTCAATTGTTATGGATACGCCCTCAAGATTGGAAAAAATTTCAAACTTCGGGTAGTTATACCATTACTGAACACGTGATAATAAACTTTACAAAAGTAACCAAAGGCCAAATGAACTTGCAAGTTTATGATAATGGACTGCTTATTTACAACATTTCTAACGGAACATTTGAAGTAACTGGTTTTTAACTAAAATAAGTTTAAATATTAAAAAGATGGGTTTCACTTTACAGTCAAGCTCTTTTTTAACTCCTTTTTCGTTCCTGAGTTATATAATACCGATACAAATGATCGTAAATAACCAATTCATAATGTCTTTGCCTAGAGGTAAACTGCCTATTGACCATCATGTGAATATGGCTAATTAAAAAATTAGAAAGGGGAATTTGTAATTTATCTTTAATTAATGAAATTGTTTTATGAGTTCGATTTTGTTTCTCTTGTATAAGTTTGAAAATTTCAGGATGATCGTTTTTGGCAGTTCCTGACAAAAGTCCTTCTATTTCCTGCGATAGTTCTCTATACTGCGTATCTATTTCTTTTTTCAAAACTTTACCAGCATCAAACTCCTTTTTGAAAGACGACTGTAATTCATCCATTAAAAGTAACTTATCCCTATTGGTCAACGAAAAGGAGTTTAAAAAACTATCAATAGCACTAAAGACTAAAAAAGAGTTGCTATTTCTATTTTTTTCGAAAGACGATTTGAAAGATAAATAATGTAAAATCATCTCGCTATCGTACCAAAATAGCGTTTCTGAATCAATCATAGTATTTTCACCATAGCGCTCAATTTCTCTTTGATAGTTGTCAGTCCGTACTTTCCAAACTAAATTTTCTTCTAGTAATTCATCTAATACAAGATGCATTTTTGCAATCACTATTGATATATTCTCTGGTGTTTTACAATTAAAACGGATTCTTATATGTTCATTGGGATCATTGTATCTAATAAAAAACCATTTGTCGATTATTTTTTCTTCATTTAGATCTAAAATTAGAGGATATAGTTTTTCCATTAAAATTAGATCTGCGGTTTTAACCCCTGTATAAATTTTATAATACAACCATTCACTTCCTATGCAAAAATCTCTTTTCATACTTTTAAGATTGTTCTTTATAGAAAGATAGTATCAACTCATTTGTAAAATTTTCACCCAAAATGTTTTTTACAACTGATTCTCCAGAAAACAAAAATTCTTCTAAAATAATTCTATCGTAATTTTTAACTGATTTCAAAAAAAGGGCAATACAAACTACTTTCTCTAAATCAAGCAAAAGAGTGTTATCAGAGTCTACCCAATTAACAAACTGGTTTATTTGCCGTTGCTTTCGCCAAATAGAAAAGGATTCAAAGAGTTCATTACCATTAAGCTTGAAAAAGGATTCAATCTCATTTTTAGATACAATCCATTTTGCTTTTGAGAGTAACACTTCTTTATAGTAGACTCTTGGAAAATAATCATAATGAGACTCTAGAATTCCCCAACTAAAACTAAAAATAGGTTTTACATCTTGGGTTTGTAAATCACATAAAAAATGATAAATAGGCAGTGATTTATAGGAGTAATTATGCGCATTAGACAAACAAGGAATAACTTCCTTATTGTGTTTCTGAGAGCGCAAAATGATTCTATTATTTGTAACGGAAACCGTCAGATCAATTATACCAATAGTAAAATCTTGATCTACTCCTGGATTAGAAAGGTAGGCAATTTCATATGCTCTCAGGACAGGTCTTCTTAATATGTTTCCCGTTCTTGATTCTGGAAAATGAACAATTTCAGCCAGAATCTTGTCCGAATACTGTTTTTTCTCCTTTTCTACAATTTCATTTGTTAAATTGTATATCTCAGTATTTCCATTGCAAAAGCGCCCCAATAATTTAGCGGCACTCACATTTCCCGAGGACTCGATAACTATTTCTTCGTTTTCTAAAAGACCTATCATTACAGAAAAGGTAGCCGGAGTATTCTCCCAGCTAGAATCAAAGTCAGGAAAATCATTTTCAGAAAGCGTTATTACTTTTTCATTTTTTAAAACCGATGCTTTTATCTTTTTTTCCAATATATAATCGTAAGCAGTCCAGGACTGCGTGGCAGCTTCGGAACCTTTCCTTTTAAAAGAAAATTTTTCTAAAATATCATGTGTATCATTCATTTCAGAATTTTGAAGATACCCAATACCGGTTTCTGTATCTAATACCGTTGCTAATGGCATTTCACGAGATTCATACCTATGAGTGAATGCTTTTATAAAATTTAGCTGCTGTACGGATTTTTTTTCTTTTTGAATACCGTTTAAAAAACAGATAGCTTGCAATACTTTTTTAGACACACGATCACTTAGGGTATTGACTATAGTCCCCGTATTTAAATCTGTTTGGAGAAGGTATTTGTCATCATAATCTACTCCGAGTTTTTTAATTTCTGATTTTATAGTTTCGTAGGTTTTTTCTCTAGGTATAATGGTTGTGTCTAATTCATATAGAAGGGTTTTTATCCGTTGTAAAATTTCGGTTTCTTGTTTTAAAGCTGGTATTTTACTCAAGAGAGAGAAAACCCTTTCCCATTCATCGCTACCGGTTAGGCTTCCGTCAAGTTCACTGACCAAAAATTGAAAATCGATAAGCTGATTGACAAATTCCAGAGCTTCTTCTTTTTCTGAATCATCGTCTGCGAGAATGTCAACCATCTGCTCGATGTTGAACCCTGAATTTACTTGAATCAGTAACGCTTCTAATAAAGACGATTTTCGGAGAGCTGAAATGCTATGTTCTCTTTTTGTTTTTACATATTTGTATTCAATATAGCGGTAAAAATCGCCAAGAGCGTAGATCGAGTTATTGGGGTAATACCTAAGATGTGGCTTTACGTTTTCTCGAGAAGCAAATTCTTGTAACATGGCTACCCAGAATTGCATGTCAAATTGAGTATGTCTAGTAAATTTTTTGGTGGACACCAATAAAATGTTAGTTTCACTATCTAAATTTCCCACAGTACATCCCGCGAATAATCCAAAAGGAGTGCATCGAGCTGACATTCTTGCAATATATTTCAGCAGGCTAAAGACTAAGGCATTTCTTTTTTTATCGGACAAACTGTGAGGGTTTGCCTTCCAATTATCTAAAGCGGCTAACAGTTCCGGTGAGGCAATACGGATTGCTTCCCTAATAAAAGGATTTGTAAATAATTGTAATACGTTTTCCGATGAATAATTGTCCAATAAATTCAAGTACAAAGAGACTGGAAATAAAGGTGTTCTTAAAACATACTGTGAAAACGGCCGAACTTTATATTGCATTAGTGCCGTTTCTTTTTACTCATTTTTTCTGCCATTTGCATGGCATTGTACACGTTTAAAACTTTCCCAGATTTTGATAGTTCCGAAAACGGAACTTTTTTGTCTTTTGTTCCCGGAACAATTACTTCAATATCATAAGCGGTTCCTGAATCTAGAATGATTTGTTTTAGCTCTTGAACAGTCAATTTAGGGTAGTACGACCAGATTAAAGCCGCTGTTCCTGACACCATAGGTGCTGCTAGTGAGGTTCCTGAGTCATACCCGTATCTATTATCTCCAACCGAGGTGTAAATTTTATCACCTGGAGCAAATAAATCCACATTCTTTTTGCCGTAATTAGAAAAGGAGGCTACTAAGGAGCTATCACTAATAGCAGTGCTAGCTCCTACGTTTATAAAATTATCTACAACTTCTATGGCATCATCCTGAAAATCTATATCAGTTGGATAAGTAGGGTTTACATCTACATTAAAGCGATCATTTCCAGCACCATGAACAAGTAAAATATTATTATCAGCTGCATATTTCATAGCTGAGTAAACTAAATCGTTGTTCAAGGCAAATTCTTTGCTAAATGACATATTAATAATCTTAGCTCGATTATCGACCGCGTATCGTATTGCCATAGCAATATCTTGATCATGCTCATCACCATTAGCCGCTATTGCCAATGGCATTATCTTTATTTTTGAAGGTGCAATCATTGTAATTACTCCAGAAACTTTAGTTGAGTGATTATATGTAGTTGTTTTTCCTTTGGTATTTGTAGAAAGTCTATTATTACCATATCCTTTCTCAAATTTACCAGAGCTATCCGTTATTAAAAGTCGATCATCGAATTTAAGGTTTAAAGTTTTATTTAAAATGGAGTCTACCTCTTGCTTACTATCCTCCACATCTTTTAGTGACTTTTCTCCAAAATCGAGTCTCGCTTTCATAAAAGCTATTATTGCACCTAGATCAAAATCAAGATCTTCTCGCCTTTGTCTAAAGGTCTTGTCATTGATTTTGTGTTTTTTATACATACTATCTAGTTGTTGATAGGTGTAATCCTCCTTCGGGAAATAATGTTTTAAACTATCTGTGGCTATTGGATATGTTTTTACACTGTATTCTAAAGATTTTAGCCAGTTTTCGTAATAAACTCGCTCCTCTCTAAATTTTTTTAGTGCTCGATTGTATTCTTTTTGATTGCATAACTCTTGATTAATAAATTGATTGGTTTTCAAATCTCCACAAGCCCTTAAAATCCTTACAAATTCAAAATTGGAATAAACCAGGTATCCATTATCTTTTGTGCCAATAAAATTCCAACCGTTAACATCGTCTACATAACCATTGCTATCATCGTCTAGACCATTATTAGGAATTTCCGCTTTATTTATCCATAAGTGATTCTTTAGTAAATCATGATTGATCTCTACAGGTGAGTCAATAATCGCAACAATGATTTCTTTGGATCGCAATTTTTGGATGTTCTGCATTTTCCATTTGCTAATAGACATCCTTGTACTACCATCTTTGTCAATGCCCTTTTGAAACCAATTCAAAGAATCTAAATTTTTATAAATAGTAAATTCGTTGTGTTTACTTAAATTTAAGTCCGTGGTAGTTTTGCTCGAACTACAACCTATAAAAACAGCAAGTAATAAAAATGAAGGAATCAATGATTTCATAAGAATTTAAAAACTAATAGGTTACAGTTACCGTTTTGTTTGACTGCGTAATAGTTACACCATCGCCTACTTCTGCAATAATAGCACTATTACCACCATTGATCAACTGTAAATTGTCCAGTTGGGCTACTTTCATTTTTTCTAAATTAAACTTTGATTTGTTTTCTTTTAATTTTTTTTCGACTTTCATGATAGAGAAGTTTTTGTTACTAATAATTCAAATATATAAGTTTACAATGGTTTTTAGTGTGAAAATTAAAAGTTGTTGTCGGAATTCACGGAATTCCGATAGTCTAAAAAAACACAATAATTTGAAGAACAATGTGTTACAACTAATTTTGTTTTTCAAGTGCTTTAATGAAAAAACTAGGCTTAATTTTATGTTTTTTAGAAAAAGCTGCAGAAAAAGTTTCTGCAGAATTGAAACCAAATTCATTGGCTAATGATGAAAGAGTGTAATTACGCAATATAGAATGCACCTGTAATTGAACTACAGCTTCATTTATTCTCAGATCATTGATATAATGTACAAAAGTTTTTCTTTTTTGATCATTAATGACTTTAGACAAGTATTTGCTGTTCGTGTTCAACGCTAGTGCGACTTTTTGAATTGTAATATTCTGTTCCAAAAAGCCTTTATTAAGTTCAAACTGGGCTAACTTTTCTGTTAATAGTTGCACAACCTCTTGTGAAATGAATTGTTGCTCAGATTTTTTGTTTTTTTGTGTACTTATGCTTTCTTGAAATCCAGTATTTTCTGCTTCTATAGATGTATTAGGTCCAATAATCGCTTCAAATCGTTTACGATATTGTTTTTTTAAATAAAATTGAAAACCTATCAAACCACTGAGACTAACAATTAAAATCAAGGACAAGATCAAATAAGTCGATTGTTTTTTTTGTCAATGATTGTATCATGGATTCTTTTTTTGCAAATAAATGAGGAGTGTCATAGTCTTTGAATAAAACTTTACTTAATTGTTTATAGTCAGTTTGCAAAATGCTATTAATTTTTGTAAACCTAGATAAGAATTTTAACTGCTGTGCTTTGTCTCCAGTTTGTTTATAGTGTTCAATTAAATAGGAGTAACCAGCAATAAATTCAGGTATGATTCTCTTATTTAAAACATACATTGAATCTACTTTTATATAATTTTGAACCGCTTTTTTTTCATTTCCCATGCCAGCATAAGACTTACCTAAATAAAAATACGCTGCCAATATATTTCCGTAGTTTTTATCTAAAATTATTTGAGGTAGTGCCTTATTTACACTATCTAGAGCTGCCTTATAGTTTTTCTTTAATACTTGATTAGCTCCTTCATTTAAAATGAAATAGGAAATATAGTAGTTGTCATTGGTAGCTTTAGACTCTTGATAACCCTTTTTATTATAATAACTCGTAGAATCTAAATTTTTTAATGATTTGTGAGCATCAGCTAATGCAAATAAAACATTATGATACTCGGTGGCATACTTGGGAGATCTAACATCTTTCTTTTTAAAGTAATTGAAACATTCTCTATAAAGTACAAGAGCTTCTTCTACTTGACCCAATTCTTCAGAACGAAGCATGCCGATAGAATGTTTGACATTGTAATAAAAGTCTAAATTATTCCTTTTTGCATACTTTTCAGCCATAAAAAAATTAGCTAATGCTTCATCAAATCGAAATTGTTTTTTTAATTCATATGCTTTTTTGGAATACGATAATGCAGGGAATTTTATATCGTCTGTGTTTTTAGCGTACTTAATTGAAATGTCTAAATACTGCATGCATTTTGCTCCTTCAAATAAATTTGATAGTAAAAAATAACCCCTGGAAAGGTTTATGTTACTTTTTTGTATTTGTGCTCTTTTAATGTATGCATTAGCATAATGTAATTGCTTTGTATCGTTGCCTTGACTATTAATAAATGCTTGTTTTAAATCCTCATAGGAATCGCTTCTGTTAATTTTTTGAATTGATTGCGACCATAAAAAAATGGGAAAAATAAAAAAAAGCACTATTTTCAAGAAATGTAGGTTAATCATTATAGTTTTTTTTCTTGTAAAAATACAGCAAAACAAAAGAAATTAGAGGACAAAAATTAAATTTTTTTATATGTATGTAACATCTTGATATATAAGGTTTTGATTTTGTGCATATTGGAATTCACGGAATCCCATGTTGCAATTCCGTGAATTCCGACAACAACCATTTGCACAACACTAATTACTATTCTAGTTTTGACATCAGAAAAGTAATCGAGTTTTTGAGTAAGACGTTATTTTTAAATGAAGATTACCTTCCTAAATCATTTGGCCAATTACAAGGGAATAATTCAGCTGTACTGTAACCCTTTTAAAAAAACAGAGCATGAGGTTTTAGGTAAAGCTAATTTGCAACCTTAAAAACCAAAGCAATGTGGCATTTACTGATGCCGCTAAAAAGAATCTATTAGAAAGAAAATTCTCGAGAAACTTTTTCTGTTAGCAATTATTAATTAACAATTTTAAAAACTAGAAATTATGAATTTGGAAAATTTGAATTTAGTAGAGCTGAATGCTCTAGAAGGACAAGAAGTTGATGGTGGAATAGTTCCATTGGTGATTTTAGCTTATGTTGGATATGGCTTTTTAGCTGGTTTTGCAGCAGGAGTTACAATTGGAACAGCAGTATATTTAACTAAATGATTATGAGTAATATTGATCAAAATATTTTATTAAAGGCCTTCCTATTATCATTAATGGTTGGTTTTTTTGCAGGAATTATAATTGGTGTTAAAATTTATTTAAAATAAAAAAAATATGGAAAATGTATTTAAATTGGACTATCACTTAGTTGAAATGTCGAATGTAGAACTAGAAGAAGTTGAAGGTGGAGTTCATCCAGCTGTAATTGTTGCATGTGTCGTTGGTGGTGGTGTTTTAGGTTTGGTTGTTGGTGTCGGGGTCTGCTATTTAGCATATAAATCGCTAATGTAAAATTTTAATTTGATTTGAACTCCTCGAGAAATCGAGGAGTTCATTATAATGTAGTTAAAGAATTAACTTAAAATAAATTATCTGTGATACTGTAAATATGATTAATTATCACCACTAGTAATATAAATAATAAAATGAGAAATTAAGTTTTTAAAATTACCGAGCTCTCAGAAGTGTCCCGACTTCGTAACAACAAATATTTTTAGAGAATAATCAGGTCCCCAAAACAAAGCAATTTTATGAACTTCAGTTCAGACCCCATAAACACACTCGAAAATCTTAGTGCCAAGAACAAAACCAAGAGTATTTCTATTTACTTGGTGTTGATTCTGGCTATACTCCTCTTTCTGGCGCTGTTGCCTGTCATCAAAATAGACATCAGCAGTCAGAGTCGCGGTATGATACGATCAACTACAGATAATGTACCCCTTACTAGTTTAGTCAATGGTAAGGTTACTTTTGTCCAGCTTAAAAATAATCAGGTAGTACAACAAGGTGATACACTCGTACGACTTACACAAGAAAATCTTGATACAGAGAAAGCTACTAATCAGGATCTAGCAATAGATTTACAGGG
>NZ_AJXL01000038.1 GCF_000264055.1 Flavobacterium sp. ACAM 123
CGTTTTTATTTTATCAGTCATGGCGTCCCAACCACGTGCTTTTAGTGGAATTTTAGTATCTGCTCGCGTAATCAGATGTATTCCTTCGCTTTCCTGCGTCATATGACCAATGATAGAGAAATTAGGGTTTCCTTTGATTTTTTCAAAATCTTCCATGTTGATAGTAAAAAGCAACTCATAATCTTCACCACCGTTTATTGCCACTGTTGTGGAATCGATATCGAATTCTTCGCAGACATTTATCAATTGTGGGTCAAGGGGTAATTTATCTTCATACAAATTACAGCCCACTTTAGACTGCTTGCATAAATGCATAATTTCAGATGATAATCCATCCGAAATATCAATCATCGATGTTGGTTTTATTTCCAAGGCATGTAATAAGGTACGAACATCTTTTCGCGCTTCCGGTTTCAGTTGGCGTTCAATTAAATAAGTATAGGCATCTAAATCGGGTTGTGAATTTGGGTTTACCTGAAAAACTTGCTTCTCTCGCTCTAAAACTTGTAGTCCCATATAAGCGGCACCAATATCTCCTGTAACTACTAATAAGTCAGTTTGCTTAGCTCCGTTTCGATAAACAATTTCCTCTTCATCTGCTTCACCAAGTACAGTAATGCTGATGATTAATCCTTTTTGTGACGAAGTTGTATCTCCACCAATAACATCTACTTTATATTCATTTGCAGCATACGTAATCCCTGCAAATAATTCGTCTAATGCTTCCAGTGGGAAACGATTCGAAACCGCAATGGAAACTGTAATTTGTGTGGCTTTTGCATTCATCGCACAAATATCAGATATATTTGTAGTCACCGCTTTATAGCCTAAATGTTTCAATGGCATGTAAGCCAAATCAAAATGGACACCTTCCACCAATATATCCGTAGAAATAACGACTTTCTTATCCTTAAAGTCTAGCACTGCCGCATCATCTCCAATTCCTTTTATAGTTGAAGCTTGAGTGATTTTAAAGTTTTTTGTTAAGTGATCAATCAATGCAAATTCTCCTAATTGAGCAATACTAGTGCGTTGTGGGGTTTTATCTTCAATCATATTTTTAAGTTTGTTTTTCTGTACGCGATTTTAAAGCGGTACAGAGTTGCAAAGGTACAAAGGTTTTGTCTAATTAAAACTGAATTAACCATTTGAAAGGAAGTAGTTACATCCTGCTTACATGAGATTTAAATATTTTTTCGCATCTTTAGATTAGTAAAACCATACAAAATGAAATCATTTGACATAGTTACTCTGACAGTCAGCCCCGCTTTAGATAAAAGTGCACACTTCTCGGGATTAGTTCCCGAGCAAAAAATTCGTTGCCAAGCGCCTTCGTTTGATGCAGGAGGCGGTGGGATTAATGTTTCTAAAGCAATATCCAGATTGCAAGGAACTTCTTTGGCTATAATGACTTCGGGAGGAGCAACAGGTGAAATGTTACAGAAATTATTGCATGAAGAGACCGTGCCTTTTATCGCTATCGAAACACAAAGTTGGACTCGAGAAAATTTCGTGGCAGTTGATGATAATACGAATTCTCAGTTTCGTTTTGTTTTCCCCGCACCGGCTGTTACTATTGCAGAAAAAGATAAAATTATTGAAGCGATACAAGAGTTAGAATTTAATTATTTAGTTGTAAGCGGTGGTTTGAGTGAGGGGTTACCGGCAGATTTTTATCAAGATATAGCCGAAATGGCAAAAGCATCAAATTCAAAACTAATTATAGATACAAACGGTAGCCCATTAAGGAAAGCTTTGGAAACAGGTGTTTACATGATCAAACCTAATGCGGGTGAATTGGCAAAGTTAATTGGTGTCGAACGCTTGGAAATGGAGGAGGTCAATGAAGCAGCAAAGGAAATAATTAGGGAAGGTGGAGCTGAAGTCGTAGTTGTTTCTCTTGGGCCTCAAGGTGCTGTATTAGTAACAAAGGATTCGTACGATTATGTTGCGGCTCCCAATGTTGTTAAAAAAAGCACCGTTGGTGCTGGAGACAGTATGGTAGGTGGCATGGTCTGGGCTTTGTCTCAAAATAAACCTTTGAAAGAAGTGATTCGATGGGGGGTGGCCTGCGGATCGGCGGCAACTATGAATGAAGGTACCCAGCTATTTAAATTAGAAGATGCTAAACGATTATTTAAATGGTTGAAGGATAAATAAAATCAGCCACACCAGCGTATGCAAACCGCGCAAAGAGGAGAAAATAGAAAAAGCATAAAAAAACCTGACAATTTTTATATCGCCAGGTTCTAATCTTTATTCTTTTCTCTTTCTTCTGTTTTCTAAAAAAATTAGTCATTCAACTTCAAAACAGCCATAAAAGCTTCTTGAGGGATTTCTACATTTCCAACTTGTCTCATACGTTTCTTTCCTTTTTTCTGTTTTTCCAATAATTTACGTTTACGGGAAATATCACCACCATAACATTTTGCGGTAACATCTTTACGTAATGCTTTAATGGTTTCACGTGAGATTACTTTCACACCAATAGCGGCTTGAATTGGAATATCAAACTGCTGACGCGGAATCAATTCTTTTAGTTTTTCACACATTTTTTTACCAATGTGGTATGCGTTGTCTACGTGAATTAATAAAGACAAAGCATCTACGACAGTTGCATTTAGTAATATATCTACTTTTACTAAGTTTGATGTTCGCATCCCAATAGGAGCGTAATCAAAAGAAGCGTATCCTTTAGAAACCGTTTTCAAACGGTCATAAAAATCAAATACAATTTCAGCCAGTGGCATATCAAAAGTCAACTCAACACGATCTGTAGTTAAATAAGTTTGATTCGTAATCAAACCTCTTTTTTCGATACACAATGACATTACATTACCCACAAAATCAGATTTTGTGATAATGGTAGCTTTTATGAAAGGCTCTTCTACGTGGTCCAGTTTAGAAGGCTCTGGTAAATCGGTTGGGTTGTTTACTACTAATGCAGTTTCAGGATTTTTCTTGGTGTAAGCAAAATAGGAAACGTTGGGAACTGTTGTAATCACAGTCATGTTGAACTCGCGTTCTAAACGTTCCTGAATAATTTCCATGTGTAGCATTCCTAAGAATCCACAACGGAAACCAAATCCTAATGCAGCAGAACTTTCTGGTAAGAATACAAGTGAAGCATCGTTCAATTGGAGTTTTTCCATAGAGTTTCTTAGGTCTTCATAATCTTCGGTGTCAACAGGATATATTCCTGCAAATACCATTGGTTTAACATCCTCAAAACCTTTGACCATCTTGGTCGTTGGTGTTTTTGCATCTGTAACCGTATCTCCAACTTTTACTTCTTTGGCCTCTTTAATTCCTGAGATTAAATAACCAACATCGCCGGTGGAAATAACTTTTTTCGGTACTTGATTTAGTTTTAAAGTTCCAATTTCGTCCGCAAAATATTCATTTCCAGTAGCCATGAATTTAATCTTCTGACCCTTTTTAATTTCTCCATTAATGACACGGAAGATAACTTCTATTCCACGGAACGGATTGTAATGCGAGTCAAAAATTAAAGCTTGTAATGGCTCATCAACATTTCCTTTTGGAGGAGGAATTCTTTCGATAATGGCAGCCAAGATATTTTCTACTCCCAACCCGGTTTTTCCGGAGGCATGAATAATTTCTTCGAGTCTACAACCCAATAAATCAACAATATCGTCACTTACTTCTTCTGGATTTGCACTTGGTAAATCTACTTTATTAAGAATAGGAATAATTTCCAAATCATTTTCTAAAGCTAAGTATAGATTCGAAATCGTTTGTGCTTGTATGCTTTGCGCTGCGTCAACAATCAAAAGTGCTCCCTCACAGGCTGCAATAGATCGAGAAACTTCATATGAAAAATCCACGTGACCAGGAGTGTCAATCAAATTCAAGATGTATTCTTGGCCTTTGTATGTATATTCCATCTGGATGGCATGACTTTTTATGGTGATTCCGCGTTCTCTTTCCAAGTCCATGCTGTCAAGCAATTGTGCTTTTTCTTCACGCGCAGTTACGGTTTGCGTAGCGGCAAGTAAACGGTCAGCAAGTGTACTCTTGCCGTGATCAATATGTGCAATAATGCAAAAATTCCGTATATGTTTCATATTCAATAAATATCAATAATAAAAGTTATCATACTGCGGGAGTGCCAGCTAAAAAAGCCTTCAGGCTAATCATTATATATCTTTCTCTCGTTAAAAACGAAATTTACATAGAATAAAGCTACTATCTCTCACGCAAAAAGCTAAAAGTATGCAATTAACGTGCAAATATAAGTTAAAAGTTTTGATTGTAGATTGAACAAAAGCTAATGTTGAGAATCTGAAATTTATTTTTTTTAAAGGTTTATTAATTAGCAACTTCTTGTTTTTTGGTAGCATTGTTAAAGTTACGTTACTTGATAATAAATGAAAACTAAATACAATGGTATTTTACATTCGTTTCTACACAATTTTGTACTTTTGAAGAACACTAGACGTTCAATTCCTAACACCTAAAAATGCTTTCTATGAATAAACAAGATGACGAATTTATTACCTACAATGACACCAAATACAATTTGCAGGGTATAGAGACATTGGCTTGGAAAAAATTAGTCAATGGATCCGTTAAGAAAAAAAATGGTTTTAGAACCATGTGTGTGGGAACTATCGATGAAAAAAATGCCGCTGCGTTACGAATTGTTGTAAATAGGAAAGTAGACGAAGTGCATAAAACCATATTCTTTCACACCGACAATCGTTCAAGAAAATATAATGATTTAACGAAAGACAATCGCATTTCACTATTATTTTATGACGGCCGGCAACGTGTTCAAATTGTTGTAAAAGCATATGCTACCATTCATACTAGTAATACATTATCAAATGATAGATGGAAAGCGACAAGCCCACAGGCTCGACTGGGTTATATGACAAATGAACCTCCAAACGCAAAATCAGATCAACTAACTTTAGGTTATGAAGAACGCTTTGCTATCACAAAACCAATAGATGATGAGAGCAATCCTTTCGAAAAAAACTTTTCTGTAGTAGCTTGTACAGTCTATGAACTTGAATTTCTTTATTTAGATTTTCAAGGCAACCGTAAGGCTAATTTTTATTATGAGAACAGTGTTTTAGTGGATGGGAATTGGGCCGTTCCTTAAAAGGAGAATTATTTTTGATTATCTCTTGTTTAATTTTGCCTTGTAAAAGTTGGTAGCTGTAGTGGCGAAATTATTTCTTCGGTTTTCTTTGCGCTCAAATTCTACACTATTATTACCGAAAATTTAATTATCGTAAGGATTTATCCTTTATTTATTGCGTGACATGACCATAAGAGCCATGCCTTTTATGGCAATAGTTGGTTTTTAAAAAAAGAATTTTTTTTATTGCAATACCATATAAAATCTGCCAGACTTCGATTTTTAATTACATTGATAGGTTAAATTAAACAATTTTAAAGTCTGAAATAGTAAACTAATTAGTTAAGTTAGAAGTCTTTCATCGTTGCTATTTCATGCTTTGATCAAAAAAGCGTAATTTTGCACAAAATTGAAGCAGATGATTAAGATTGGCAACATAGAATTACCGGATTTCCCTTTACTTCTCGCTCCTATGGAGGACGTGAGCGACCCGCCTTTTCGTAGGTTGTGTAAGATGCACGGAGCTGATATGATGTACTCAGAATTTATTTCCTCTGAAGGGCTAATTCGTGACGCTATCAAAAGCCGCATGAAATTAGATATTTTCGATTATGAAAGACCTGTAGGGATCCAAATTTTTGGAGGAGATGAAGATGCGATGGCGATGTCGTCTAAAATTGTGACAGCAGTGCGACCTGATATAGTGGATATCAACTTCGGTTGTCCGGTAAAAAAAGTAGTTTGCAAAGGAGCTGGTGCCGGAGTATTAAAAGATATCGATTTGATGATTCGCTTAACTAAGGCCGTAATTAATAGTACGGACTTACCGGTGACTGTTAAAACCCGTTTAGGCTGGGATGACAATTCGATTAATATCGATGAGGTAGCAGAGCGTCTTCAAGATATTGGAGTTGCTGCCTTAAGTATTCATGCTCGTACGCGTGCCCAAATGTATAAAGGTCATTCAGATTGGTCACATATTGCTCGTGTAAAAAACAACCCAAGGATTACGATGCCTATTTTTGGTAACGGAGATATTAACAGTCCTGAAAAGGCACTACAATATAAAAATGAATACGGTATCGATGGCATAATGATTGGTCGTGCTGCAATTGGTTATCCTTGGATTTTTAATGAAATCAAACATTATTTTAATACCGGAGAACATTTGGCTAAACCATCAGTTGTTGATAGAGTGCAGGCAGTACGTAATCATCTTACTTGGGCCATGGAGTGGAAAGGAGAACGCTTAGGGATTGTAGAAACAAGGCCGCATTATACGAATTATTTTAAAGGGATTCATTCGTTTAAGCTCCACAAACAGAAACTAGTAACTTTTGATCGTCCTGAAGAATTATTTGCTACTTTAAATGAAATTGAAGAAGAGTATGCAGGATACGAGTTTGCATAACTTATTATTTTAAATAGAAATCCCGCTCATTTGCATCAAATTAAAACGTGTAAAGTAGTGGGATTTGTGTTTAATTTTTTTATTCTTCGATATCGTTAGGGTAAAAAATTCTAATCCAGCAACTTCTTGCTCACTCGACTACTTGCAATCAGTGAAGCGATAAAACCGAGAGTTACAATCGTTCCCATAACTATCATTACGTTTTCCAGCGTGAAAACCACTGGATAAGCTAGTGTAGGTGTAATCATTACCAGCTGAAAATGCTGTTGTAGTAACACAATTGCAATTCCTAAAAGAAGTCCAATAATTCCACCAAATAGACTTAGTAGCGTTCCTTGAAGTAAAAATATTTTACGCAAATCCTTGATTTCTGTTCCCAGGTTAAAAAGTGTTTTTAAGTTTCCTTTTTTGTCGAGAATCATCATGATCAGTGCGCCAATAAGATTAAAAAGCGCCACTACGATAACCAAAGTAAAGATTAAATACACAGCTATATTCTCTGTATTCAACATTTTATACAAGGCTTCGTTGAGTTGTGCTCTGTTTTTTACCGTGATTTTATTATTGAAAATCGTCTGCAGTTTCTCGATGATTGCATCTTCGTCAGCGTCCTTTTTTTCTTTAATCTCAATTCCTGAAATCTGATTGGTTTTGTATTCCAATAATTCTTGGGCTAGACCCAAATCGGCAAAAACATATTTAGAATCAAGATCTTCACTTATGGCATAAATACCCACAGGGAAAACATCGGTTTTGTTAAAAGCTTGTGCGGGGTTTGTAATGGCTCCCCTTCCTGGTTTAGGAACTAAAACTTCCAGTTGTCTATTGAAATCCAGCAGTCCCATGGAGAATTTCTGAGCAATCCCATAACCTACAACAACCTGATAAGTGTCAGGATCAATCCATTGTCCGTTGTACAATGTTTTCTTTATGTCGTTTACTTTATCAAACTTCGTGTCGACACCTTTTAAATAGGTAACGACTTGCTTGTCATCAAAAACAAACAAAACGCGTTCTTCTATAATTTTACTGTAGGAAACAACGCCTTCAATTTTCTTGATTTCAGCTTCTTGCTCCGGCGAAATAAAAAATGATTTCCCAAGAGTGCTGCTTATTTTTAGGTCGGGATCAATATCGTTCGTAAACGAAAGACTAAATACTTTCAACCCGCTAAAAACAGATAACACCACAAACAAAGCCATGGCGCCAACAATGATTCCCATACTCGCAATGCGATTGATTATATTTATGGCATTGTTCTTACTGTTACTTAGAATGTAACGTTTGGCGATGTAAAGGGGAAAATTCAAATTATATTAGCTTGCGTTTCTCTAGAAGCTCTCTGTTTTCAATAGGATTATCTTTGCTCGCCAAAGCAGTATCAATTTTTTCAATGTAGTCTAATGAATCATCAATAAAGAAAACCAAATTAGGTACTTTTCGCAATTGCAAACGTACTCTTTGTGATAAATCGTGTTTTATTGTCTTAGCATTCGACTTAACTGCCTCTAAAATTTCTTTTGCTTTATCCTGAGGAAAAACACTTAAATGAACCGTCGCCACAGATAAATCTGAAGTAACAACAACCTTGGATACCGAAATAATTAAATTACTTACTCCGTTTTTTCTCACTTCACCTTGTAGGATATCCACCAAATCTTTTTGGATCACCCCACCTATTTTTTTCTGTCTATTTGTTTCCATAGTGCAAAAATAGTACTTTTAAGCAATAAACGAGCAATTTTTAAAAGCAACCTAGCAATAGTTCTGTTTTTAGGAGCTTTTTCCTGCTATTCGTTGCAATCTTTTTCTAAATCTTCCAGATTTAGAAAAAGGATTTTCACTTCTATCAGGGCTAATTCTTTTAGTCATCAACATAGAGTATAATGTAGGAAAATAATTCTGCCGTATAAAAATACAAATAAAAAAATCTAAGCTAATTTGGAACATAAAGTAAATCCAGTTTCGACTCCGTCTCCTTCGGGAGGGGTGGGCAGGCCGTCTTTCGCCATATACGATGCATCCGCGGGTTCCGGTAAAACTTATGCGCTTGTAAAAGAATATCTAAAGATCATTTTAGTAGCTCCTAAAAATGATGCATATCGAAATATTCTCGCCATTACGTTTACCAATAAAGCGGTACACGAAATGAAAAGTCGTATCGTGGGAAGTTTATCGGAATTTGCTAGAGACGAACCTTCGCAAAAAGCACAGGACCTTATGCAGGATTTGGCAAAAGATACAGCGTTATCGATTATTCAAATTAAAACCAAATCGCAACAAATCATCAAGCATATTATTCATAATTATGCTGCTTTTGATATTTCGACCATCGATAAATTTACACATAAAGTCATCCGTGCTTTTGCTCACGATCTAAAGTTGCCTATGACTTTTGAGGTAACTTTGGACACAGAGAATTTATTAATCGAGGCGGTTGATGCAATTATTGCTCAAGCCGGGGAAGACGAGACCCTGACCAAATTACTCATTGATTTCACCATGGAGAAAACAGATGATGATAAGTCCTGGGATATTTCGCGTGAGATTCTGGACACTGGGCGTTTGGTTCTTAATGAAAATCATCGAAACGAAATCACTCATTTTCACGATAAAACCATTGCTGATTTTGTCGAAATCAAAAAGAAGTTGATTGAGTCTTGTAAAGTGATTGAAAAAGACAATGCTGAGTCTGCACAAGCAGCTTTAACATTAATTGCAAAGAACGGAATTGACTTAAAATCATTCTCTCGAGGAACCTTTCCAAATCACTTAATTAGCATTCGAGACGGAAAATACAATCCAAAAAATAAAACCTTTTACGAGTTTGATGATATTGCCATTAATAAAACGGCCAAAGACCGCGCTTTGATAGAAAATATAATTCCGGAGCTCATTCAAATTCTGGGAACGATTTATAAAAATTTTGAAAAGCGAGATTTCTATAAAGCCTTTCTGAGAAACATAACACCGTTATCTTTACTTAATACCGTAAGTAATGAATTAGCCAAGATTCAGGAAGAGCAAAATGTGCTTTCGATTTCTGAATTTAATGCAATTATCCACCGGGAGATTCAAAATCAGCCGGCACCTTTCATTTATGAACGATTAGGGGAGCGCTACCGTCACTTTTTTATTGATGAATTTCAGGACACCTCAGAGATGCAATGGCAAAATTTAATTCCGTTAATTGATAATGCGCTTGCCGGTCAGGATGATTACGGAGAGAAAGGAACTTTGATGATAGTAGGAGATCCTAAACAATCCATTTACCGCTGGCGTGGTGGAAAGGCGGAGCAGTTTATCGAACTAAGTAAAGACAACAACCCCTTCGCTAATCCAGATAAGAAGTTAGAACATCTCGATAAAAATTACCGTTCTTATTCTCAGGTAATTGAGTTTAATAATGAATTTTTCAAGTTAGTGTCATCAGAGTTTGAACAACCTGATTATAAAGATTTATATGAAAATCACAGCCATCAGAAAACCAATGATAAAATAGGTGGCTACGTCAATATTTCCTTTATTCCAAAGGTGGAAACTGCAGACGAGGACGAAGAAGGTTTGGATAAAACAGAGTTATTTGTTTTAGCCACTTTGAATACGATTCAAAAAGTACTTCAAGAAGGATTTGAATACAAAGACATCGTGATTTTAACTCGTAAAAGAAGTCAGGGAATTGCGATTGCAAATTATTTGACCGAACAGAATATTCCGCTATTGTCTTCAGAAACACTGATGATCCAGAATGCAACGGAGGTAAGACTGATTATTCACCTTTTAAAATACTTAAAAAATAATGCTGATTTAGAGGCGAAAGCCCATTTTCTGCACTATATCGCCGAAAACATTCAAGATCAGTTGCCAGTTCATGATTTCATCGCAAAAGGAATGGAGCAAAAATTAGAAGTTGATTTTGAGAAATGGCTAATGGGTTATGATATTTCACTATCCTTTCAAAATATTCGAAAAAAGTCATTGTATGAAGCGGTAGAAGTCGCAATTACGAAATTTTTGTCGCCAAATCTCGCCAAAGGCGGCGGAGCGTACGTTCAATATTTTCTTGATATTGTTCTTGAACGCGATGTGCGCAATCAAGCAGGAATAGCAGACTTTCTTAATTTTTGGGACAAAAACGCAGAGAAATTCAGTATACCATCACCTGAAGGAAATAATGCGGTTCGTATTATGACGATACATAAATCCAAAGGATTGGAATTTCCTGTG
This sequence comes from Flavobacterium sp. ACAM 123, assembly GCF_000264055.1. Classification (GTDB taxonomy): domain Bacteria; phylum Bacteroidota; class Bacteroidia; order Flavobacteriales; family Flavobacteriaceae; genus Flavobacterium. The sequence continues at coordinate 10,749 of NZ_AJXL01000038.1, forward strand.
GTAATCATGCCTTTTGCCGAAGAAGATTATAGTCGAAAGCCCAAAGATAAATTATGGCTTGACGGTGAAGAAATGGATTTTGGTCTGCCAAAAGTGTTGGTAGATAATAGTAGCGCGGTAGAAGGCTTTGGTGTTGAAGCAAAAGCGGTCTATGATCAAAAGAAGCAAGAAGAATTATTGGATAATGTCAATGTTTTATATGTGGCTTTAACTCGCGCGGAGGAGCAACTGTATGTTATTTCAAATATGAATTTGTCTAGTAAAGGAGAAGTTCCTAAAAATAACATGTGTACTTTTTTTATTAATTACTTAATGAGCAAAGGAGTTTTTGACAAAAATAAACAGAAGTATGAATTTGGAAGTGCTGCAAAATTATCTAACAAGGCAAAGCACATTGATACTTCAAAAGCAATTCGTGTAGTTGCTGAAATATTAAATCCAAAAAACATTAAAATAGCGCAACGGGAGGCCTTGATGTGGGGAACTCATCAGCAGGAGTCAATTGAATATGGGAATGTGGTTCATGAAATTCTATCTTTTGTAAAAACTAGAAATGACGTTGATTTGGCGGTCACTAAATCCATTGAAAGCGGATTGATTACATTTGCTCAAAAGGAATTGGTATACAAGACAATTCAAGATATTGTAAATCATGCAGCATTAGAAGCCTTTTTTTCTGAACAACATTTAGTGTTAAATGAGCAAGCCATTATTCAAAAAGAAGGGAAAACGATAAAGCCAGACCGAATGGTCGTGACTAAATACAAAGAAGTTTTTTTATTGGATTATAAAACGGGAGCTCATAATGAAAAATATCAAAAGCAATTAGAGAATTACCAATCGGCAATTGAATTAATGGGATATAAAGTGGTAAAAAAAGCACTTATTTATATAGGAAAAGAAATCGATGTAGTAAATTTGTAGACTGATGCGATAACAAACTAATTATTAAAATATAAAATACATAAAGATGTACGGAAAAATTAAAGAGCATTTGCAGAGCGAATTGCAAACCATAGAAGACAACGGAATTTTTAAAAAAGAAAGAATTATTACTTCTCCTCAAGGTGCAGAGATTACGATTTCAACAGGAGAAACTGTTTTGAACTTTTGTTCTAATAATTATTTGGGGCTATCGTCGCACCCAGAGGTAGTTCAAGCGGCAAAAGATGCCTTAGACACCCATGGATTCGGCATGTCGTCTGTCCGTTTTATTTGCGGAACACAAGATATTCATAAGACTCTAGAGAAAAAGATTTCCGATTTTTATGGTACTGAAGACACGATTTTATACGCAGCAGCTTTTGATGCAAATGGAGGGTTTTTTGAGCCTGTATTTGGAGATGGAGATGCTATAATATCAGATAGTTTAAATCACGCTTCTATTATTGATGGGGTTCGTTTGTGTAAAGCGGCACGTTACCGTTATGCAAATTGCGACATGGAAGATTTAGAGCAACAATTGATAAAAGCAAATGAAGCAGGTAGTCGTTTTAAAATAATTGTTACCGACGGTGTTTTTTCTATGGATGGTGTGGTGGCGCCTTTAGATAAAATTTGTGACTTGGCAGATAAATATGATGCTATGGTAATGATAGATGAATGTCATGCTACTGGTTTCATTGGAGCGACAGGAAAAGGTACCCTAGAGGCTAAAGGAGTAATGGGTAGAGTAGATATTATTACAGGGACTCTTGGGAAAGCTTTGGGTGGAGCAATGGGTGGATACACTACTGCTAAAAAAGAAGTTATTGAATTGCTGCGCCAGCGTTCTAGACCGTATTTATTTTCTAATTCTTTAGCGCCCGCAATTGTTGGTGCATCTATTAAAGTTTTTGAACTATTAGAAAAGGATACTACGTTAAGAGATAAATTAGAATGGAATACTAATTATTTCAAAACAGGAATGAAAAAAGCTGGTTTTGATATCGTTGAAGGTGACTCTGCGATCGTACCAGTTATGCTATATGATGCTAAATTATCCCAAACTATGGCTGATGAATTGTTAAAGAAAGGGATTTATGTTATTGGATTCTTTTTCCCTGTGGTGCCTAAGGATAAAGCGAGGATTAGGGTTCAACTGTCTGCGGCACACACAAAAGAACATTTAGATACGGCAATAAAAGCATTCGTTGAGGTTGGAAAGGCTTTAAATGTTGTATAATTATAATCCAAAGTTATATAATTGCCATTTTTTCTCATTTTAATGGGTTTTTTTTAACATTTCTTTTTGTAGTTTGAGATTTACTCGTTACTTTTGTTTGTAATTAACTAAATCGTAATTAAAAAATTTAAGTATGAAACATCTTAGCAAAATTTTAGTTGCTGTAATGATGGTGATGGGTTTAAGCTCTCACGCACAAGACAGTAACAACCCATGGGCTATCTCTTTTGGAGTGAATGCCGTAGACACTAGAACTAGTGCAGGTGGTGGGAATGGTTGGTTAGACCAACATTTTTCTCAACCATTTGCCGTAAAAGACAATTGGAATGTTCTACCATCGGTATCTTACATAAGCGTATCTAAGTACTTAGGGGATAATTTCTCTTTTGGAGTACAAGGTTCGTTAAACAAAATTGACAAGTATGTAAAATTTGATCCAACAGGAACAGGATTTGATTCAAGAGGAATGAAAGTTTCTAATCCTGGAGATTTGATGTATTATGGTGTTGACGGTACCGTTAAATATAGTTTTATGAACCTAATTAACTCTAAAGTAATTGATCCGTCTCTCTCTGTTGGTGGAGGTTATACTTTCTTTGGGGATAGTAGCTATGGTACATTAAATCCTGGTGCTGGTTTAACTTTTTGGTTTACTGAGCAAGTTGGTTTAGCTTTTACTACTGTTTACAAAAAATCTTTTGGAGATAGAGAAGATGCAAATGGAACTCCTGATGCTCCATCTCATTTCCAACATACTGCAGGTCTTACTTTCAAATTTGGAGGAAAAGATACTGACGGCGATGGAATATATGACAAAGATGATGCATGTCCAGAAGTTGCTGGATTAAAAGAATTCAACGGTTGTCCTGATACTGATGGAGACGGAATTCAAGATAGTGCTGATGCTTGTCCAGACGTATTTGGTTTGGCTGCATTAAACGGTTGTCCTGATACTGACGGTGATGGTGTTGCTGATAAAGATGATGCTTGTCCAGATGTTTTTGGTTTAGCTGCATTGAAAGGTTGTCCAGATACTGATAAAGATGGAGTAGCTGATAAAGATGATAAATGTCCTACTGTTGCGGGACCAAAAGAAAATGCTGGTTGTCCTTGGCCTGATACTGACGGAGACGGAGTTTTAGACAAAGATGACAAATGTCCAGAAGTAAAAGGTACTGTTGCTAACAAGGGTTGTCCTGAAGTATCAGAAGCTGTTATGATGAAATTGAATGAGTATAGTAGAACTATCTTGTTTGATTCTGGAAAAGCATCTTTCAAAAAAGAAACGTACCCAACTTTAGTGTCAATCACTGAAATCCTAAAAGAATACCCTTATTCAAGATTTTTAATTGAAGGTCATACTGATAGTGATGGAAGTAATGAGTTGAATCAAACTTTATCGATGAATAGAGCGCATTCAGTTAAAAATTATTTGATTGAAAATGGTATTAATGCTGATAGATTACAGCATACTGGTTTTGGTGAAACTAAACCAATGGATACTAACAAAACTGCTGCAGGAAAAGCACACAACAGAAGAGTTGAAATTTCTTTAATTAAAGAATAAATTTCCTAAAATATTTATTTAAAACGCCTCGATTTATCGGGGCGTTTTTTTTTATTTAACATTATTTTTTGTAGTTTAATATTTACGTGTTACTTTTGTATGCAATTAACTAAATTATTTTAAAAAAGATAAGTATGAAACATCTTGACAAAATTTTAGTTACTGTAATGATGGTGATGGGTTTAAGCTCTCACGCACAAGACAGTAACAACCCATGGGCAGTCTCTTTTGGAGTAAATGCCGTAGATACTAGAACTAGCGCTGGTGGCGGAAATGGCTGGTTAGACCAACATTTTTCTCAACCTTTCGCTGTAAAAGACAATTGGAATGTTCTTCCATCGGTATCTTACATCACTGTATCTAGATACTTAGGGGATAATTTCTCTTTTGGAATTCAAGGTTCATTAAACAAAATTGATAAGTATGTAAAATTTGATCCAACTGGAACAGGATATGATTCAAGAGGAATGAAAGTTTCTAATCCTGGAGATTTGATGTATTATGGTATTGACGGTAGCGTTAAATACAGCTTCATGAGTCTTATTAACTCTAAAGTGGTTGATCCTTCGTTACATGTTGGTGGAGGTTATACTTTCTTTGGAGACAGTAGTTTTGGTACTATAAATCCAGGTGCTGGTTTGACTTTTTGGTTCACCGATAATTTAGGTTTATCTCTTGATACTTCTTACAAAAAATCTTTTGGAGATAGAGAAGATGCAAATGGAACTCCTGATGCTCCATCTCATTTCCAACATACTGCCGGTCTTACTTTCAAATTTGGAGGAAAAGATACTGACGGTGATGGAATATACGATAAAGATGACGCATGTCCAGAAGTTGCTGGATTAAAAGAATTCAACGGTTGTCCTGATACTGATGGAGACGGAATCCAAGATAGTGCTGATGCTTGTCCAGACGTATTTGGTTTGGCTGCATTAAACGGTTGTCCTGATACTGACGGTGATGGTGTTGCTGATAAAGATGATGCTTGTCCAGATGTTTTTGGTTTAGCTGCATTGAAAGGTTGTCCAGATACTGATAAAGATGGAGTAGCTGATAAAGATGATAAATGTCCTACAGTTGCAGGACCTAAAGAAAATGCTGGTTGTCCTTGGCCTGATACTGACGGAGACGGAGTTTTAGACAAAGATGACAAATGTCCAGAAGTAAAAGGTACTGTAGCTAATAATGGTTGTCCTGATAATGCAGAAGCGGTTATGGTGAAACTGAATGAATATGGTAGAACTATCTTGTTTGATTCTGGAAAAGCATCTCTTAAAAAACAAACTTACCCAACTTTAGGATCAATCACTGAAGTCTTAAAAGAATATCCTTATTCAAGATTTGTAGTTGAAGGTCATACTGATAGCGATGGAAGTAACGAAATGAACCAAACTTTATCTGAAAACAGAGCTGCAGCCCTTAAAAATTATTTGATTGAAAACGGTATTAAAGCGGATAGATTACAATCTACTGGTTATGGTGAAACTAAGCCAATTGATACTAACAAAACTGCTGCAGGAAAAGCACATAACAGAAGAGCTGAAATTTCTTTAATCAAAGAATAAATTTTTCTAAAATATTTATGGAAAACGCCTCGATTTATCGGGGCGTTTTTTTTATTTTTATGAAATGATAAACACTTCTTTTTTAGATAAAATTGCGCAGGTTTTAATAGAGAATCACTCCGATAAACTATCCAATACGATAGTGGTGTTACCAAATAAGAGAGCTAAAATTTTCCTTATTGAAGCCCTGAAAAAGCAAGTCGATGGTAATATTCTTTCTCCTGAAATTATTAGTATTGAGGATTTTATTCAAGACATCGCGGGAATTCGTACTGTGGATCCTATAGAGTTGTTGTTTGAATTTTATGATGTATATTTATCCGTTACTGAAAAAGCAAACCAACAGTCATTTGAATTGTTTGCCAATTGGGCTAAAACACTCTTGCAGGATTTTAATGAAATCGATCGTTATTTACTAGATCCATCTTATGTTTTGTCTTACTTAAAAGACATTGAAGATATTAAGAAATGGGGAATCGAAGTGGAGAATAAAACACAACTACTCGAAAATTATATAGACTTTTGGAAATTATTGCCTAATTACTACCAGACGCTATATGCTCACCTACTCAAAAAAGGGATTGGTTACCAAGGATTAATTTATCGGGAAGCGGTAGGGAATCTAAATAACTTTTCGAAGTCAATTACTACTAATAATTATGTTTTTGCGGGTTTTAATGCCTTAAATGCTTCCGAAGAAAAAATCATTCAACATCTTATAGCTTCAGATCAGGCCAAAATATATTGGGATGCCGACCAAACCTTCCTAAATGACCCATACCATGATGCGGGCTTGTTTGTGAGGCGATTTAAGCAAAGCTGGAAAGAATACAAGTCCAATCCTTTTGAATGGATTGTAGATGATTTTTCACAAACAAAAAACATTCAAGTTATTGGTACGCCAAAAACAATAGGTCAGGCGAAAATTGCCGGAGGTATTATTGAAAATATAATTAATGAAAGCCCAAATACTACGCTAGATAAAGTTGCTGTAGTTCTTGGTGAAGAAAATCTTTTGGTGCCACTTTTATATTCGTTGCCGTCAACCGTAGGTGCTTTGAATATTACCATGGGATATCCGAGTAAAAATAATCCTGCTCAGATTTTGATCGCCAAGTTATTCAAGATGCATACGAATGCGCTGGCCAGAAATGCGAAAAATTATGTGTTGTACTATAAAGATGTGTTGGATATTCTAACGCATCCGTTGGTCGAACCTTATGCGCAAACAAGCTCGTTAGTTAACCTTATTAATAAAAACAATTACACTTTTATAACCCATCACAAATTGATGGAATTGAATGCGAATTCCACTGATTTATTTCTGCTGTTATTCCAAAAATGGGAAAACGGTTCGATTTCAGTTTTGGAAACGGTTTCTAAGTTGTTGCTTACCATTAAAGATAATTTAAGCAACGACAATGAAGAGGAAAAGATCACAAAAGCATTTGTCTTCTCCATTTTTAAAGTGATCAATAAGCTGATTAGTTATTACGCGCAGCACGAACACATCGATAAGATTGAAACACTTTATGCCATTTATAAACAGGTAATAGACCTTGCTGAGGTCTCCTTTGAAGGAGAACCGCTAAATGGCCTGCAAATCATGGGTGTTTTAGAAAGTCGGGTACTTGATTTTGATACCGTTATTGTAACTTCCATGAATGAAGGGAAGTTTCCAGCTGGGAAATCGCAGAATTCGTTTATTCCTTATGACGTGAAACGCGAATTAGGTTTGCCCACATTCAAAGAAAAAGATGCTATTTATACCTATCATTTTTATCATTTATTGCAACGTGCTAAAAACATCTATTTGCTTTATAACACAGAAAGTGAAGGATTGGACGCAGGAGAGAAAAGTAGGTTTATCACTCAGTTAGAAGTAGAAAAACAGGCGAAGCATACTTTAACTCACGAAATTTACAATGCTGTATTGCCGGAAACAGCTTATACGCCAATGGTTATTGAGAAATCAGAATCGGTGATGCTGCGTTTAAGGGAAATTGCCGCAGTTGGTTTTTCGCCATCGGCATTGACCAGCTATATCAGGAATCCTATTCAGTTTTATTTTCAAAAGATTTTGCGCATCCGGGAAGTTGAAGAAGTCGAAGAGAACATTGCGTTAAACACTTTAGGAACCATTATTCACGAGACGTTAAAGGCATTGTATGACCCATTTGTTGGGAGATTCATTTCTGAATCTGACATTCAAAACTGCTTTAAACAAATCGATGCCGAAGTGCTGAAACAGTTCAAGGTAGTCTATAAAGAAGGCGAAATTAAGAAAGGCCGTAATTTATTAGCTTTTGAAGTGGCGAAACGAAATGTATCTAATTTCTTGAAGGTGGAGCTAGAAAGTATTAAAGCAGGCGATGCGATTAAGATTTTGGCATTGGAAAAAACATTTGAACGTACTTTAAGTCATCCCACTTTATCATTTCCGGTATTGATAAAAGGGAATGTTGATAGAATCGAAGAGCGAAACGGAGTAATTCGGATTATTGATTATAAAACCGGAAAAGTTGAAAAGTCGAGCGTGACGCTGAAGACTTGGAAAGGATTAACGGAGGAGATTAAAAACGACAAAATTATTCAGGTTTTGGCTTATGCGTACATGTATGAAACGGAAGTTAAATCCAAAGCTATCGAAGCAGGAATAATCTCTTTCAAGAATTTAAAATCAGGGTTTTTGCCGTTTAATTTTAAAGAAGAGAAAGAAGGAATTCAGATAATAAACGAAGAAGTGATGGCTAATTATCTCGAACAGATTGTTTTGTTACTGAATGAAATTTTAGATAGTAGTATTCCATTTGAGGAGAAGGTGTAAAAGGATAAAAATTATGACTTTACAAAAAGCAAATAACCTATTTGAATTCTTTAAAAGTACCTTAGTAATTAACTTGGCTGTTTGTGTGGTGCCAATTCTCTTTTTAGGGCTATTTGCGTTTAAATACACTTTTTTGACTGTTGGCTTTGCGGTTAGTTTAGCGGTCAAGGAATTGAATTCTGAAAACGAGTATTTGTTTTACTACAATAATGCCATTTCAAAAAAGGAGCTTTGGCTGTCTGCGTGGGGTTGTGCTTTTGTTTTTCTTGTTATATTAAGTTTTACCTTTAGTTTTATCGCTACGCTATTTTGAAAAAGCATATTTTAGAAGTGGATAGCGTACAGAAAAGATATGATGCTCAATCCATTCTTTCAGATGTATATTTGAAATGCGAAACTAATGACATTATAGGTTTATTGGGTCGAAATGGTTCTGGAAAATCGACCTTGTTAAAAATCATCTTCGGAATTGAAGATGCTGATTTTAAGTTTATGCGAATTGATGGAGTGGTAAAAACTAAAACCAGTGATTTATTTAATGAAATTAGTTATCTGGCTCAAGATAATTTTATTCCGAATCAATTATCGGTTAAAAAAGCTATTTCGCTTTCCATCAATAGGGAACATACGGAGGATTTTTTTAATGATGAGATGATCCAGTCGATTAACAATAGAAAAATTTCACAGTTGTCAGGTGGGGAATTACGTTATTTAGAAATCAAGTTAGTGCTTTGTAACCCTTCTAAATTTGTTCTTTTGGACGAGCCTTATAATGGGTTATCACCTCTTATGATTGAAAAAATAAATGAATTAATAAAAGAAAACGCTACACGAAAAGGTGTTCTCATTACAGATCATAATTATGAAAATGTAATTTCGATTTCGACAAAATTGATGCTAATGAAAGACGGCAAGCTACATCATATTAAAAGTAAAGAGGAGCTAGTTGATAGAGGATATTTAAATGGTAATTTTTTAAACACCCTTAAAAAACTTCAATAACACCGCTGTTAATTCTATTTCGTTTTCAATAGGACTCATATGTCCATCTGGAAAAACAACTAACTGCACTTTAGTGTTTTCCACTTGCTGTTTTGTTTCATCGTGCTGTAAAACGGGGTCTTTTTCTCCAAGAACCAGTAATTTGGGAAAAGTGGTAAGATGCAATAACACTTCACGATCATTTCTAATCTTCATTCCTTCAAGAGAAGCTACGATACCTTGTAGCGGTGTTTTTAGCGCTTTGTTCTTTACGCTTTCAATTTCGTTAACTAGTCTTTCTCGGTTTCCTTCGCTAAATAGATTGGCAATAGAAAGCGATATAAAATTTATAAAAGATTGTTTTACGGCGCGAATAGCGCGATCTCTATTCACTCTTCGTTCTTCGCTATCTGCCCTAGCTGTTGAATTTAGTAAAGCTATACCTTTTACATATTCAGGGTACAATTCGGCAAAGGCCAAAGCAACGTAACCGCCCATCGAATGTCCTACCAGAATTACTTTACGTATCCGTAACTCCGCTAAAACGGCATGCACAGCGTCAGCATTGTCTTCCATCGTATGCACATAGCCTAAACATTCTGTTTCCCCATGACCCAATAAATCAATTGTGATTATGCGGTTTTTTTTTGAAAAAGTCGTAATGTACTTATCCCACATGCTTTGGTTTTCTAGGAAACCATGAAGCAGGACGATAGAGGTGCCTTTTCCGATATCAGAATAAGAGACGGTTGTATTTTTAAACTGAATTTGTTTCAAGGAAGTTTTTTTACAAAATTAGGGCTTTAATTTTTTTTAAACCATATAAGTCATATAAGTTGATATAAGTTTTTACAACTTTTCTTATATTAAAAATAGTATATTTGAGAGAAGCAATTTTTTAAAGATGAACAGACTTGTTATTATTGGAAATGGATTTGATTTAGCGCATGGATTGCCGACTTCTTATAAAGATTTTATTGATGATTATTGGAAGTCTGTAAAGGGCTCAAGTCACAATGACGAGTTTATTTCATTTCAAAATATGGCGTTAGGTTTTAAATTTGAGCAAGTAGAAAGTTTAGAAGGATTGGCTAATTTTATTATGCAATATGATGAGAAAATTAAATTTTCTGAAGCTGAAATTTACATCGAATATGGAAATGATATTCAAACGGGTAAATATCCAAGAGAGCATGTCCTTATTTATAAAAACGAATTTTTTAGACTCATTAATAAAAAACTAATTCAGAATTGGGTTGATATAGAAAATGAATATTATAGGCTAGTGAAAGTTGTTGTAAATTTAAAACTGGCTAATAAATTAGTGGATGAAGAAGAGTTTGAAATCTCGCGGAAAGGGAAAATAATAAAACTGAACAAAGAGTTTGAACAAATAAAAAACTTGCTGGAAAAGTATTTAAAGGATAAAATAATTGAGAGTAATAAAAGAATAGCACCTATTTCTGATTTGCTTAAAATTAATAAAAGAACTCATGATCATTATTTAGAATTCCCTAGTCAAGATCAAGATGAATTAAGAGAATTTTATAAGGACTATACTTTAAATAAGAGAAAGGGAATAAACACTCGCTTTTTAAATTTTAATTATACTAAAACTATTGATAGCTATCATAGTCTCACTAAGGAACATGGTGAAGGCAGGAATTATGGAAATGTAGAAAACATACAAATTCACGGAAGGTTAGATGACAACAACAATAGAATCAATTTTGGATTTGGAGACGAAATGGATGAAGATTATAAGATAATTGAAAATTTAGATGACAATGAGTATTTAAAGAATTTTAAGTCATTCCAATATTTACAAAACTCTAATTATAAAACCTTACTAGATTATATTGATATGGATAAATTTCAAGTTTTGATATTAGGACATTCTTGTGGGTTATCAGATAGAACATTGTTAAATACCGTCTTTGAACACATTAATTGCCGCTCTATAAAGGTTTTTTATCACGAAACAATAGACCTAAATGGAAAAGTGATTAAAGATAATTATTCCGAAATCATTCAAAATATTTCGAGACATTTTAATAAGAAGAAGTTAATGAGGGAGAAAATTGTCAATAAAACACTTTGTCAACCTTTACCTCAGATCCAAATGCCTAAAAAATAAAACGGCTTCCATTTCAGAAAGCCGAAGGTATTTGTTAATTATTTTGATAAGATCCTTCCTTTGTCAGGATGACAAGTTTGCGGTTGGATTGAAATGGAATAGTTAAATTTTAAAATCTATTATCTCCATCCAGTAAATTTCCTAATCCGCCCAGTACGCTTCCTTCGCCGCGGCTATTTCCACCTGCTTTAGGTGCTGAAGCGATAATTCTATCGGCGAGTCTGCTGAAAGGTAAAGATTGTACGTACACGGTACCAGGTCCTCGAAGAGTGGCATAGAACAGACCTTCTCCTCCAAAAATCGAGTTCTTTATGCCGCCAATGAATTCAATGTCGTAATCGACATCTTTAGTGAATCCCACGATGCAACCGGTATCTACTTTTAGGACTTCGCCTACTCTTAATTCTTTTTTTGCCAAGGTTCCGCCAGAGTGTACAAATGCCATTCCGTCGCCTTCGATTTTTTGCATGATGAAGCCTTCGCCGCCAAAGAATCCACGACCTAGTTTTTTAGAGAATTCAATTCCAACAGATACGCCCTTGGCTGCACAAAGAAAGGAGCTTTTTTGACAGATGAATTTTCCTTGAAATTCAGTTAAATCTATGGGTAGAATTTTTCCAGGATAAGGAGCCGCAAAAGACACCTTTCCTTTTGCATTATCTTGATTGATGAAGGCGGTCATGAATAAGCTTTCGCCCGTCAGAACCCTTTTACCGGCATTTAAAAGCTGGCCGAAGATACCAGATTTTTGTTCTGAGCCATCGCCAAAAATAGTTTCCATCTGGATGTTGTTATCCATCATCATAAAACTGCCAGCCTCAGCAATAACAATTTCTTGCGGATCTAGTTCGATTTCTACGTATTGCATTTCTTCGCCAAATATCTGGTAGTCTATTTCGTGTGCTTGCATAATTTCCATGTTTTGGGTTTTTATTGGAGTTTTTTAACCATTTAGGCATTAAGTTTGTTTAAGAATCTACACTTAATTTCTCTTAATGCCTTTATGGTCTTTTAACTATTTTAATAAGTTTGCTGATTACTGTTAAAGTTACAGTTTTATACTTAATTTAAGATTTTGGTTCTTTTGAAAATACAGGCATTATGGAGTCCTGATGGCATTGATATCACCTTGTGAAGTGCTAACGCTACAAGATATATAACGCACAGCAGGATGAAACTTTGTTTAAAAAAAAAATTTCTGCTAAAAAAAGCAGCTTAGATTGCTCTAAACTGCCTGTTTTAAATATTTTAAAGCATTATGCGTGCATTAGTTCTTCAATTTCATCGACTTCAATAGGAATGTTGCGCATCAAGTTGAATGGTTCGCCGCTTCCTTGAATTACGACATCGTCTTCGAGACGAATTCCAAAACCTTCAGCAGGAATATAAATTCCCGGTTCTACGGTGAAAACCATATTGGCTTGCATGGGTTCAGTCAGGATTCCGTAATCGTGGGTGTCTAGTCCCATATGGTGAGATGTTCCGTGCATGAAATATTTTTTATAAGCAGGCCATTCTGGGTTTTCGTTTTTCACGTCAGCTTTGTCGAGCAGGCCTAATCCAAGTAGCTCTGAAGTCATTAATTTACCCACTTCGATATGGTATTGTTTCCAAAGTGTTCCTGGAACAAGCATTTTAGTAGCCTCATTTTTAACGCGTAAAACGGCATTGTAAACTGCCTTTTGTCGGTCATTGTATTTCCCTGAAACTGGAATGGTACGGGTCATATCACTAGAGTAATTTGCGTACTCGGCACCAGCATCAATTAAGATTAAATCACCTGATTTACATTGTTGGTTGTTTTCAATATAGTGCAATACGTTAGCATTGTTTCCTGAACCAATAATTGGCGTGTAGGCAAAACCTTTAGAGCGGTTGCGCGTAAATTCATAGATAAATTCAGCTTCGATTTCGTACTCCATCACATTAGGTTTCACGAAAGACAAGACTCTTCTGAATCCTTTTTCGGTAATGGTACATGCTTGTTGTATTAGGTCTAGTTCTTCGCTTTCTTTTATAGACCGAATGCGTTGTAAAATTGGATTACTTTTTGCAACGGTATGTGCCGGATATTTCTCTTTCCACCATTTTACAAAGCGCGCTTCGCGTGTTTCAGTCTCTACTGCTGCTCTGTAATGTTCATTCGTGTTGATATAAATAGTCTCAGCATGAGTCATCATTTCAAATAATACTTTTTCAAAATCTTGCAGCCAATGCACTGTTTTTATCCCAGTAACGGCTAATGCTCGTTCTTTGGTTAGTTTTTCACCTTCCCAAACAGCTATATGGTCGTTTGTTTCTTTTAGAAATAATATTTCTTTTTGGTGTTCGTATGGAGCGTCAGGAAACAATAATAAAATGCTCTCTTCCTGATCCACGCCGCTTAAGTAAAAAATATCGCGGCTCTGCTCAAACGGCATTGTGCTGTCAGCTCCTATTGGATAAATATCATTAGAGTTAAAAACGGCAACGCTTTTTGGCTTCATTTGAGCCATAAATTTACTGCGGTTTTTTATAAATAAGTCACGGTCAATTTGATGGTATTTCATGTTTTTTCTATTTAATCTTTATAATGACTCAAAAATACTAAGATTTAATCGTTTTTAGTTGCGAGTTGTACCTTTTTATATAAAAAAATAGAAATAATAGTGATGTAAAACTTTACTTTTAAACTGATGTGCTTTTGGCATAATACCGATTAAGTACTCCATATAGAGCAATAGAAATTGGAGGGTTTTCATGGTATATCTCCGTTAGATCTGACCTATATTAGATCAAACAGCAGCTGCAATTAGGAAAAGTAGGACAAAGACTATTTAGACCTGAGGAGCTTCTCTAGCGTTTTTCATGGCAATTGTAGATGATGTCTCGCGGTTGCGGTGTTTTTGTTAGCGTGAGAATTGGTCATTCTAACGAAATTTAAATGTATATCTCTTTGAAATCGGTTTTTTTTGGAAGGCTCTTTCTTTCTATTCGTAAGTCTAATAAATTTTCGATTGTTTTGTTCTGGTAGCGCCGTTACAATTCGATTTTTATAAAAAATGTACGAAATGTTTTTCGTAAAAAAAGCGAACGTTCGAGAAAGATGCAAAACCCTTTTTTGTGTCATTTTTCTTTTTTAGCGTATCTTTGAAAAAATGAAAGGAACGTAAGGGAAAAGCAATGTTATTGTCTGCTATTTTTTTCAAAATAAAGATTCTTTTACAAAGACAAATAGTATCTTCACATGGCTGTAGAAAAAGAATATATAAAGTTGATTTTTGGGCTTAAGCTAAAACAAGCCCGTACTAATAAAAATTTATCGTTATTTGGCTTAGCCAAAATCACTGATCTTTCAAAATCGTATTTGAACGAAATTGAAAAAGGGAAAAAATATCCAAAGACCGATAAAATTATTCTTTTATCAGAAAAGCTGGATGTATCCTACGATCAGATGGTCTCTTTGAAGTTGGATAATAATCTGGCGCCTATTGGCGAAATCTTAAAATCGGGAATTCTTAAGGAAATCCCTTTAGATATTTTTGGAATCCAAGAAAATGACCTTATTGATATCATCGCTAATGCTCCGGCAAAAGTAAATGCTTTTATCAGCACGATTATCGAGATAGCGCAACACTATAATTTAACTAGAGAAAGCTTTTTCCTGGCCGCTTTGCGCTCGTATCAAGAGGCACATAACAATTATTTTGAGGATCTGGAACAGAAAGTGTTGGACTTCTCAAAAGCATTCCAAATAAATATAAACACTAAGATTTCAATAGAAGACTTGACTGCTGTATTAAAAGAAGAATATGGCTATAAGATTCAAGAAATTGCTTTTTCAGAGCAAGAAGAGTTAGGAGATTTACGGTCTATATACGTTCCAAAGAGCAAAACCTTATTGCTTTCAATGGATATCGATCAACAACAAAAGGCGTTTATTCTAGCTAAAGAAATTGCTTATAATTACCTGGAAATTACCGAAAGACTTTACACTTTTAGTTGGATTAAATTTGATAATTTTGATCAGGTCTTAAATAATTTTTATGCTTCTTACTTTGCTGGTGCACTGTTAATTCCAAGAAAACAATTGGTCAGCGAGTTAAATTTATTCTTGGTTAAAACCAATCCGAAGCCACAAGAAATGGTGGAGTTAATGGGCAAGTTTAACGTATCTCCGGAATCATTTTACCAACGATTAACAAATATTTTACCAAAAGATTTCCAGTTAAAAAACATATTTTTCCTTCGGTTATCGCATAAACGAGGAGCAGATACCTATCAGATTAAAAAGGAGTTGCATATCACCAATCAGCAGGAGCCGCATGCCAATGAAATGAACGAGCATTATTGCCGCCGGTGGATATCTGTTAAAACAATCGAGCAAGCCATAATACGGAATAGTAGTCATTATTTTGATGCACAAATTTCGAGGTATGAAAACAGCGGTAATGAGTTTTTTGTTTTTTCATCAGCGACCGAAGATCCTTTCAAAAAAGATTGCTTGAGAAGCATTTCTGTGGGGATTTTGATTTCTGCGAGTGTGAAGAAAAAAATAAAATTTATAGATAATAAGTCTATTAAAAAACAAATTGTCGGCGTGACTTGTGAAACTTGCGCAGTAAAAAACTGTGAAGAAAGAGCTTCGGCTCCAATTCAATTAGAGCTCAAAACCCGAAATGAAAATACGGATCTTATTGTTCAAAAATACATGACTAAATTTAGTTAGTAGACCCAAATGAGTGTTATTATTTCGATTATTGGTAAATATGGTTTTTTTAGTTTGTGAGGGATTAGGGTCTTTGAAGTCCAGGAAAAATTAGATTAAATATGTTTTTGTTATAATCTGCTATTTTAAAAATAATTTAAAAAGAAAGTAAAATATTCTAACTAGTTGTAAATGTTTTATTTAAGGGTTTTATGAGTGCCCCAATTTCAAAAAAAATATACTTTAAAATCATTATAAATAAGGGCGAAAAGGTTGTAGTTGCAGTCAATTTGCTGTAATTTTGTACTATTCGTAAAACAAATTATTAAATCTTATGGCACAATCTGCATTATTGAAGTCGTCGATAGCTAAAAAAGTGGCTATGGCGCTTTCAGGAATTTTTTTAATGCTGTTCTTAGCACAGCATTTTTTCATTAATATTACTTCGGTATTTAGTCCTGATACTTTTAATTTACTATCCCATTTTATGGGTAACAATCCCCTAGTTCAATATGTAATCCAGCCAATTTTAATCGTAGGTGTTGTTTTTCATTTTATCATGGGATTTGTTTTGGATTACAAGAATAGGAAAGCAAGACCGATAGCTTATGTTAAAAATAATGGAGGAGCTAATTCATCTTGGTTTTCAAGAAATATGATTTTATCAGGTTCAGTTATTTTAGCCTTTTTGGGACTTCATTTTTATGACTTCTGGGTGCCAGAAATGGTTTACAAATACGTTGAAGTAAATCCGCTGGATTCAACAAGATATTTCCATGAATTAGCGGAGAAATTTGAAAGTCCAGTGCGTACCGCAATCTACTGTGTATCATTTGTACTTTTGTCATTGCACTTATTGCATGGTTTTAATTCTTCAATGCAGTCAGTTGGTTTCAATAATAAATATTCGAAAGCACTACACAAATTAGGATATGCTTATGCAATTGTGATTCCAGTAGGGTTCATTTTCATTGCATTATTTCATCATTTCAATCATTAATATTCAATTATAATGGCATTAGACTCAAAAATTCCAAATGGTCCGATTTCGGACAAATGGACAAATTATAAAAATCACATTAATCTTGTTAATCCTGCTAACAAACGAAACCTTGATGTTATCGTTGTTGGAACTGGATTAGCTGGAGGTTCTGCTTCCGCAACATTAGCAGAATTAGGATATAACGTAAAATCTTTCTGTTTCCAAGATTCACCACGTCGCGCGCACTCTATTGCAGCACAAGGTGGAATTAACGCAGCAAAAAACTACCAAGGTGACGGAGATTCCGTTTTTAGGTTGTTTTATGAGACCGTAAAAGGAGGGGATTATCGTGCACGTGAATCAAACGTACATCGTCTTGCCGAAGTTTCTGCTAACATCATTGATCAGTGCGTATCTCAAGGGGTTCCGTTGGCACGTGAGTATGGAGGTTTGTTAGATAATCGCTCTTTTGGAGGGACGCTTGTTTCGAGAACCTTTTATGCAAAAGGGCAAACTGGGCAACAGTTACTTTTAGGAGCTTACTCTGCAATGAACCGTCAGATAGGACGTGGAAAAATAAAAATGCACCACCGTCACGAAATGCTTGATTTAGTTATCGTGAATGGAAAAGCAAGAGGTATTATCGCTCGTAACTTGGTTACTGGTGAAATTGAAAGACATTCTGCTCATGCAGTAGTAATTGCTTCAGGAGGATATGGAAACGTATTTTTTCTATCAACCAATGCAATGGGAAGTAACGCGACAGCAGCTTGGAAAATACAACAAAAAAGGAGCTTTTTTTGCAAATCCTTGTTATACACAGATTCACCCCACCTGCATCCCTGTTTCAGGAGATCATCAATCGAAACTGACTTTGATGTCAGAATCATTGCGTAATGACGGTCGTATCTGGGTTCCTGCTAAACTAGAAGATGCACAAGCGATTCGTGATGGGAAGAAAAAACCAACAGAATTATCTGAAGAAGATAGAGATTATTATTTAGAGAGAAGATATCCTTCTTTTGGGAATCTTGTTCCTCGTGATGTTGCTTCTCGTGCTGCAAAAGAAAGAAGTGATGCCGGTTTTGGGGTTAATAAAACAGGAGAAGCGGTTTATTTAGATTTTGCTGCCGCAATACAGCGCTACGGAAAAGAGCAAGCCTATATAAAAGGATTAGATGCGAGTGATGAAAAACTTATCATAGAATTAGGGGCTGCGATAGTTGCTAACAAATATGGTAACCTGTTTCAAATGTATTACAAGATTGTAGATGAAGATCCATACAAAACTCCAATGATGATTTACCCTGCGGTACATTATACGATGGGTGGAACTTGGGTTGATTATAATTTACAAACAACAATTCCAGGTTGTTTCTCTATTGGAGAATCAAACTTTTCAGATCACGGAGCAAACAGACTAGGGGCTTCGGCCTTGATGCAAGGCTTAGCAGATGGTTATTTTGTTCTTCCTTATACTATAGGAGATTATTTATCACCAGACATTAAAATGGGACCAATACCTACAGATTCTCCAGAGTTTGAGGCGGCAGAAAAAGGAGTGATAGAGCAGATTGAAAAATTCATGAACAACAACGGAACACATTCTGTGGACTATTTCCACAGGAAATTAGGAAAAATAATGTGGGATAAAGTTGGGATGGCTAGGAATGCTGAAGGATTAAACGAGGCGATCGTAGAAATCGCTGCTTTACGTGAAGAGTTTTACAAAGACGTAAAAGTACCGGGAACGGATAAAGGATTCAACCAAGAATTAGAAAAAGCAGCTCGTGTTGCAGATTTTCTTGAATTGGGAGAGTTGTTTGCTAAGGATGCATTGCACCGTAATGAATCTTGTGGAGGTCACTTCCGTGAAGAATATCAAACGGCAGATGGAGAAGCAACGCGTGATGATGAGAACTTTGCTTATGTAGCTGCATGGGAGTACAAAGGAAAACCAAGTGATGCTGTTTTACATAAAGAAGCGTTGGTTTTTGATAATGTTAAATTGGTAACTCGTAGTTATAAATAGTAATTAGCTAAACCTAGAGTGCCGTACGGTCGAAGGGATGTAGGTATTAGATTTGCTAATTTCAAAATTAAAAAATATGAAACTTAAATTAAAAATATGGCGTCAAAAAAACGCCCAAGATAAAGGAGCAATGGTCGATTATCAAATCGATGGAATTGAGCCGGATATGTCATTTCTTGAAATGCTTGACGTATTTAATGAGGATCTAAGTAACAAAGGAGGACAGCCAGTTTCATTTGATCATGACTGCCGCGAAGGAATTTGCGGAATGTGTTCTTTGTATATTAACGGAGAGGCACACGGACCAGATAGAGGTGTGACCACTTGTCAATTGCATATGCGTATGTTTAACGATGGAGATACGATCACAATCGAGCCCTTCCGTGCAGCTGCATTTCCAGTGGTAAAAGATTTAGTTGTTGATAGAAGCGCATTTGATAGAATTCAACACGCAGGAGGTTTTATATCTGTCAATACTTCAGGTAATCCTGTTGATGCAAATTCAATTCCGATTAACAAAGAAGATGCTGATTCTGCTTTTGATGCGGCTACTTGTATTGGTTGTGGTGCTTGTGTTGCTAGTTGTAAAAACTCATCAGCGATGTTGTTTGTTGCGGCAAAAGTATCTCAATATGCATTATTGCCTCAAGGTAGAATTGAAGCGACTGATCGTGTGCTAAATATGGTAAGTCAAATGGATGCAGAAGGTTTTGGTAACTGTACAAATACAGGAGCTTGTGAAGTAGAATGTCCTAAAGGAATTTCTTTAGAAAACATCGCTCGTATGAACAGAGAGTATTTGAGTGCAAGCTTAAAAGGATAATTTAGATTAATAGTGTCTTATATATAAAAAAACGCATTCATTCATTTGGGTGCGTTTTCTTTGATTATGGGCTGTCCTCTGTCTCTTCAAAAATGACGATACAAGGACGGGCTATACGCTTCAATCTTTTATCTCATTGCATAAACGGATTTTCACTTCTATCCCTCATCCAAGGATTCTAGCATTCTAAAATTTTTTGTTTTACAAAATTTGAAATCTACATATTGTTAAGAAGACTATTTTTTTATCTTTATCAAAATCAACAATTATGAAAGTAGCCTTAATTCAAGCCTTAATAATTTGGGAAAACCCTAAGGAAAATAGAACCTATTTTGAAGCCGAAATAAATACGATTCTTGGCGCCGTTGATTTAATAGTGCTTCCTGAAATGTTTAGTACTGGTTTTACAATGAATCCAAGCGCTGTTGCAGAGACGATGCAAGGCGAAACGATATTGTGGCTGCAATCTTTGGCGAAAGCCAAAAACGCGGCAATAACAGGAAGTATCGTGATTGAAGAAAACGCTAATTATTATAACCGTATGGTATTTGTTTTTCCTTCAGGAGAAATTCAACATTATGATAAAAGGCATTTATTTACACTATCGGGTGAAGACAAGGTCTATACAAGAGGAACTCAAAAATTAATTGTGGATTATTTAGGATGGAAAATTTGTCCTTTTGTATGTTATGATTTACGATTTCCAGTTTTTTCCAGAAATACAGATGATTACGATTTACTTATCTACGTAGCTAGCTGGCCAAAAACTAGAATTAATGCTTGGGATACCCTTATTAAAGCGCGTGCCATAGAAAATATGAGTTATGCCATTGGTGTAAATAGAGTGGGAGAGGACGATAATGGGTATGAATATACCGGTCACTCACAGCTTGTTGATTACTTGGGCGTTTATGTGATAGAGCCAAAGGAGACGGAGGGGGTTCTACTTGCTACTTTAGATAAATCAAAAATGCTTGAAGTGCGTCAGAAGCTTGACTTTTTAAGTGATAAAGATGTTTTTGAAATTAAGGGTTAGAAAACACTATTAGTTCTTTTTGTCCAATTTATTTTTTGGTTCTGGGGTGTAAGGAATACTTAAATCAAAAATCTGTTCTACATCCCAATTAGCGCGAACATCTATATCTTTTGAAAAATAAATTACTTCTTCGGCATAATTTTTTTCTAGATAATTACCGGTGTCGTAGGCTTTGTTTTTGTTTTTGTCATAAATAAGGCGAAGGGTGAATAATTTGGGCTCTAATAAATTAAAGTCAATGGTGGTGCTGTTTTCGCTATATTCTGAAGCGATGATATCTCCTGTTTTGTTAGTTAATTCAACGATAACTGGGAAGTATTTTACATTTTGAAGTTGTACCAGTAGATTACCGTAATCAGCTGTGTTTTTTGTGTTGAATTTATAAGATAAAGTATCATTTGACATATCAAAAAAATCAGTTAAGGCGCCTGGTAAAAGTGTTAAACTGTAATTTTCTGAAGGCTCTTTCTTGAAATCAAAAAATAATTGTTGGTTGAATTCGTTGTACTCGGTCGTGAAAGCTACGGTGACGGAATCTTTAATGGTAAGTTTTATTTTTGAATTGTCAAAGCGAACTAGCGGTGTTGCTGTTTCTAGAGTATAGCGATCCCTAAAATTTAAAGTGCCGTTTTGAAGTGCGGTAATGTTTAAAGTGTCTTTTTTTTGTTCTTTAATTTTAGATGTAAACTTGCCTAGATATTTGTCTTTGGTAACAGTCAATACTAAAGAGTCCGTTTTGATAGGTTTATACCATATTTGAAGGGAGTCTTTTTTAGGAAATTGAGTAATAATTGTTGGTATCGTAGTCGTGTTGTTTTTTACAACTATTTTTGGCCTTGAGTCTACTGATTTCATGTTTCCTTCGTAGCTCATCAGCAAACGATTTCCGGATGCTTGAATTGGTTTAAAAGCTTTAAATGGGGGGGTCTCTTTAAATAGCTCTAACTCGTAAACGGTATCATTAGGAATGGTGATAAAATGTTTGATAAATCCAACCTTTTCTTTCTTGGGGTCAAACTTATTATTGTTGTTTAGGTCTTTCAATGCAACAAGCAAGTATTTGCCCGCTTTTAAATTCTCTAGCCGGAAAGTTTTTAAACTATCCAGTGTATTTGTTATGTATCGCGGGTTCTCCATAAAAATAATGGAATCTTTAAAAGCATCATTTACTTCGTATAGCATTACGGAAATAAATGGTTCTGCTTCGATGGCATAGGCATCTTTTACTCTTCCGCCAAGAGCTAGTGAGTCAATGTGATCACCGGTTGAAAACACGTATTTAAACTGATTATAAGGGTTTCCCTCGTTATTGTCAGCGATGCTTTGACCAAAGTTGAAGCTATAGGTTGTGTCGGGCAATAAGGTGTCTTTTATTTTTATCGACAGCGTTTTAGTCGCGGATGTAGGGGAAATTATTGGTTCGTACTTCATAGGTGGTGAAATAACCAATTGCTTGTTTAGGTTTTTGAGTTTAACGTTTTCATCAAAGATTAATTTAATCTCATCTTCTTTAAAGTTCGTGTTATAATTTTCAGGGTAACTCACTTTTAAGATGGGTGCAATACTGTCTTTTAAACCACCTGTAATCGTTCCTCTTTTTGCGCAACTAACTATAATGACAAGCAGCAGCAGGGAAATATATTTTAAATTGTTTTTCAACATATCAAATTTGTATTAGGAGTTACAAAATAACAATTATAATTAATGAAATTGAAGCTTTTTATAAAATTATTATGGGTATTGAATTCGGCTTACTTTTGTTGTCGTTCCGAGTCTTTTTAGTTTTTAATGTTTAATTTTACGAACCGATATAGCGAAAAAGTGTAAATCATTTATGCTTGAGGATTTGACTTTGTAAGTAACAATACGTAGCACATTTATAGAATGAGAAAGATAGAGCACATAGGGATAGCTGTACAGGATTTAGAAGTTTCAAATTTATTGTTCGAAAAGCTTTTTGGAGCTGCGGCCTATAAGTTCGAGGAAGTCGAAAGTGAAGGGGTCACCACTTCTTTTTTTAAAAACGGGCCAAATAAAATTGAACTTTTAGCGGCGACAAATCCGGAGAGTCCTATCGCTAAATTTTTGAAAAAGAAAGGAGAAGGAATTCATCATATTGCCTTCGACGTAGAAAATATAGAGGAAGAAATTATAAGACTGAAAAAAGAAGGTTTTGTTGTTTTGAATGAAATTCCTAAAAAAGGAGCTGATAATAAGTTGGTAGTCTTCTTACATCCTAAAAGCACTAATGGTGTTTTAATTGAGTTGTGTCAGGAAATAAAATAATTTGCCAAACTGGAAAGTTTATAATTCTAATAATCAGTAGTTTTGTAATTGAAATGGTTTAATAATAGAAGGAATTAAAAATCCGACATAAAAATAGTTGCAGTAAAAGAAAAATAGTGGTAATATTGCACACTCTTAGCCGGTCCTATAGCTCAGTTGGTTAGAGCACCTGACTCATAATCAGGTGGTCCCTGGTTCGAGCCCAGGTGGGACCACACAAAAAAACCCCTCAAAGTTATTTATTCTGAGGGGTTTTGTTTTTATTGATTAAGTGAAATTGAGTCTAAAAAACGTATCTTTATATAGAGATCTGTATTTTTATGAAAGTAGCTAATTTTATAAATGTCGTTGATTTCGTGTAAATATTAAGAATAAATAGCATGTGTTACTTTTTAACCAATTGATTTATTATTTTTGAAAGATATGAAGATTGTTGCAAAGAGATATGTATTAATGGTGTTGCTTGCGTCGTCTATGACCACAGTGCAGGTACAGGCACAAGATGATCCTCCTCCTCCTTCTCCTCCTCCTCCTCCTCCCGGATTATCTATTGATGAAAACAGTATGATTTTAGTAATAATTGCGTTGTTATTTGGAATTTATATCATTTATAAAC
>NZ_AJXL01000039.1 GCF_000264055.1 Flavobacterium sp. ACAM 123
CAAACACATTATAGTCGGTTACAAAGATGACGACCTAAAAAAAAAAAGGAACAAAACGACTCCCAAAAATCCAAATAAAAAAATTTGAAATGCATCCATATTTTCTGTGGCTAGCGTACTATTGTGTTTGGTGTTTTTTAAAAAAAAGCAACAAAATGGCACTATTTATTTTGTCATTTTGTTGCTTCTATACAAGTGGCCGCGACAGGGTTCGAACCTGCAACCCTCAGAGTCGAAATCTGATATTCTATCCAGTTGAACTACGCAGCCATTAACTTATTAATTTTTATTTTAAGAATTCTCTTCTACTTCCTGTTTTAAAATATTTTTCACGAAGAACGGCTTCTCTTGTTTTAAATGTCTCAAAATAAACCAATTCCCATGGCTTATACCATTTTGTTGATTTTGTCTTACCCGAATTGCGTTCTTTAATTTGTATAATTAGATCACTTGTCTCACCTTTATAAAGTCTGCCATCAATTTCGCTCTATAAAATATATACAAAATATTAAATTTTTTGTCGAAATCTGATATTCCCTTCCGGCAGGAAGATGTCCAGTTGAACTACGCAGCCTAAAAATTGCCGCTTTCGGATTAACGATTGTTGATCTTAGATTTAAAATTGTTGAACCAATTATCCAAATTCAGCAATCACTATATTGTATTTTAAACCAATAGCTTTTTAACTAATGAGGAGATGGTTTTCCCTTCGGCTGTTCCGCCCAGTTTTGCTGCCGCTAATCCCATCACTTTTCCCATTGATGCTATACCAGTTGCCCCAGTCTCAGCAATGATTTTTGCAATCACAGCTTCTACTTCTGCTTCGCTTAATTGCGCTGGCAAGAATTTTTCAATAACTGCAATTTGTGCCAATTCCGGCTCAGCTAAATCCATACGATTTTGCTCTGTAAAAATTTTAGCACTGTCTTTGCGGGTTTTTACCAGTTTTTGCAGCAATTTGATTTCGTCTGCCGCAGAGATTTCCTCTTTTGAACCTGAAGCTGTCTGAGCTAAAAGAATTTCAGCTTTTATCGCTCTTAATGATTCTAAAGCTACTGTATCTTTAGCTCTCATGGCGACTTTGATTTCATCCATGATTTGTATTGATAAACTCATTTTTGTTTCTATTTGATTAAGCAATGTTGCTTCGTTTAATTATTTGCGCCTTATGAAAAGGATTCTTTTTGCACCTGATGGTAGTAAAAAGCCTTTTATGAGAAAGTGTATTTTTTCTTGAACTTAAAAAGCAACCGAAGGAAGCTCTTTTAAGGACTTTGAAAAAAGCATTTTCGAGAAAAAGCTTGAAACGACAGCAGGATTTAGGCCCGAAAAATAAAATCCTCGCTTTGCCTGCGCGAAGATAAAACAAATAACCCGAAAATTAAATTCAATTTTCGGGTTATATCATTTTGGTTTGTATTACTTAATCTACGTTGTCATGTAAAAAAGAGTTATTAGAACGCAACTGTAAATCATTGTTACTATCTGTACCAACGGAAATTCTCGAATTTGTATTATTTGACTGTGTATTTGATATGTCTATTCCTAATCTTTTATAGGCAGGCTCTCTTTCATACTCATCAATTTTAGAAACATTATTATGAAACTTATAATTGAATTCTTTTAGTTTCTTTCTTCTCTCATCAGCTCTAAGCTTCAAAGTTTCTTCAATTGTCATTTCCATAGGAGAGATTTCCTCGACTCTTGAAGATGCCTCTTTTGCTGTATCAACTTGTTTCATCGTGATGTTTAGCTCGGCAGGAACAACCTCTTGAGCTACTTTTACAACTGGTTTAGAGCTTCTAAAGTCATCTTCTGCCTCCATATACTCTTCAAGAGAGTACTTGATAATACCTTTGTCTGCCACTTCAGTCACGGGAACAAACTCAACAGATTGATTCACCTTGATATCTCGTGCCCCGTTAGTCAAATCAGCGAATACTTTATTCTCTTCTGCTTTTTGTACCGGTTCTGGTTTGTGTATTGGCAAATCAAAAGAAAAAGTAGTTTGTTCTTGTCTTTCTGTCGCTTTAGGCTGTTGAACTTCTTTTACTTCTGCAACTTTTGGAGTAGTAAAGGTAAAATCAACATCCTTGACGGGAGAAACGATTTCGAAAGAAACGTCTAAGTTCTTAATAAACTCGGACATTGCCATCAACTCTTCATTTCCTGCAACAGGAACCACTACTTCTGGAATCACACTGTCTTCCACTAAATCAAAAACAACTCTTTCTACTGAATCTGAACCTGTTTTCTCCGCGTTCAAATCGAATGCCGTTACTGTATTTTGCGATAGATTGTGTACACTTCTTTGCTCATCCTCTAAGGTATGAATTATTTTTTTCGGTTCTGTATTTACAATTCCATTTTGTTGTTCTATATCAAATCCAGTCGCAATAATAGTTACCGCGATAGCGTCACCCAATGTTTCGTCTTCACCAACACCCATAATGATATTGGCATTGTGACCTGCTTCATTTTGAATATGGTCATTAATTTCTCCTATCTCATCTAAAGTGATTTCATTAGAACCTGAAACGATGAGCAACAATACGTTTTTAGCACCAGTGATTTTATTATCATTTAGCAAAGGAGAGTCTAGAGCAGACACAATTGCCTCCTTAGCTCTGTTTTCCCCTTCGGAAACAGCCGATCCCATTATAGCAGTTCCACTATTAGACAAAACTGTCTTAGCATCCCTTAAATCGATATTCTGAGTATAGTGGTGTGTTATTACTTCTGCAATTCCTCTAGACGCAGTAGCCAAAACTTCATCTGCCTTTGAAAACCCAGCTTTGAAACCAAGATTTCCATATACTTCTCTTAACTTATTGTTGTTTATAACAATTAGGGAATCTACCTGTTTGCGTAGTTTTTCGATTCCTATTTTAGCCTGCTCTTGACGAACTTTACCTTCAAATAAGAATGGTAGCGTTACAATACCCACAGTAAGAATTTCTCTTTCCTTAGCTAATTGTGCAATTACTGGCGCCGCACCTGTACCGGTGCCCCCACCCATTCCTGCAGTGATAAAAACCATCTTAGTGTTGCGATCTAACATCTTTTCGATTTCAGCGATACTTTCTATAGCTGATTGTTGACCCACGTCAGGATTTGCTCCTGCACCAAGCCCTTCAGTTAAGTTCACACCAAGCTGAATTTTGTTAGGAACTGAACTACTTTGTAATGCCTGTGAATCCGTATTACAAACAATAAAATCCACTCCTTTAATTCCTTGTTTAAACATGTGGTTTATAGCGTTACTTCCGCCTCCACCTACACCAATTACTTTGATTACATTTGATTGGTTTTTTGGTAAATCAAATGAAATACTTCCAAATTCTGAGTTGCTCATCATTTTATTTGGTTTTTGATATTAATTATTAATTGTTGTATTTTAATTTTCTTTTTGGCCTAAGCCCTATTCTGCGTTATCTAAAAAGTCTTTAATTTTATCAACATAGCGATCAAAAAATGTCTTTTTTATCTTGTCTCCAGTAGATTCTTCCTTGTTTGATTTAACTCTTGCATTCACCTCTTGCTCCTCTTCCTCTCTTCTATCATAACTCTCTACAGCAGGGGCGCTATGTACAGCTACTTTTGGCTGAGCTACTTCATCCATTCTAACTGCACTTTGTTTTTGATTATCGATGCCATTCATTACTAACCCTACTGCTGTGGCATATAATGGACTAGAGAATTCTTCATCAGAGTCACCAGCTAAATGCTCGTTTGGATATCCTATTCTGGTATCCATTCCAGTGATATACTCGACTAACTGCTTAATATGTTTTAACTGCGCGCCACCACCTGTAAGCACAATTCCTGCAATTAATTTCTTGCGAGGATCTTCATGTCCGTAGGCTTTGATTTCTGTAAAAACCTGCTCTACGATTTCAACCACTCTTGCATGAATTATTTTTGACAAGTTTTTCAAAGAAATTTCTTTTGGCTCTCTTCCTCTCAGTCCCGGAATAGAAACGATTTCATTATCTCTATTTTCACCAGGCCAAGCTGAACCAAATTTCACTTTTAATAATTCCGCTTGTTTTTCAATAATAGAACAACCTTCTTTTATATCATCCGAAATAACATTTCCTCCAAAAGGAATTACTGCGGTGTGGCGAATAATTCCATCTTTAAAAATAGCTAAATCTGTAGTTCCTCCACCAATATCAATTAAGGCAACTCCAGCTTCTTTCTCTTCTTGACTCAATACAGCATCAGAGGATGCCAATGGTTCTAATGTTAGTCCTGACAATTCAATTCCTGAGCTTTGGATGCATCGCCCCACATTACGTATGGATGACGCCTGTCCCACCACAACGTGAAAACTAGACTCTAATCTGCCACCATACATTCCTATAGGCTCTTTGATTTCAGATTGGCCATCAATTTTAAATTCCTGAGGTAACACATGAATGATCTCTTCGCCTGGCAACATGGCCAATTTATTCACTTGATCTATTAGAAGCTGAATGTCATCTCCTCCTATTACTTCTTGGGGATTACTTCTACTTATGTAGTCCGTATGCTGAATACTTCTTATATGCTGAC
The DNA here is from genome assembly GCF_000264055.1 of Flavobacterium sp. ACAM 123. GTDB lineage: Bacteria > Bacteroidota > Bacteroidia > Flavobacteriales > Flavobacteriaceae > Flavobacterium. Next base: position 4,558 of record NZ_AJXL01000039.1, read on the forward strand.
CTGCAATTCCTACTACAACATCCTTAATTTTATAACCTGAATTATTCTCAGCTTCCTGAATTGCTTGTTGGATTGACTGTATGGTTTGCGTAATATTATTTACCACTCCCCTGGCAACACCTAAACTTTTAGATTTACCAACTCCCAAAATCTCCAACTTACCATATTCATTTTTCTTGCCTATCATGGCAACAATTTTTGTTGTCCCAATATCTAGACCCACTGCAACGTTCTCTTTTTCCATTATCTATTTATTTAGTGCAAACTACTTGTTTTGTAAATCTGAGGTCTATTTTTTTATACTTGTATAACGAACTATCTAAAACTGCTTTTTGAAAAAAGGCTTTATAATCTTTGAATTTTTGCTCCATATCCGCGATATTTCCAAAATCAATTTGATAATCATAATTCCTATTGCGCATTTTTAATCTTCCATTGGGCATAATCTCAATAGCAATAATGTTTTTTTTCAAAAAATCATCATCATAAATTAGACAAAATAGCTGCGCATATTCTTGGCTATTTCTTCTACTAATCCTCCCTGAAACAAGCGGAACTCTAGCGGTAAAATTATTTGACAAAGGCATTATACCTCCCTCGTAATCAACATAAAAAGAGCCGTCACTATCCAAAACCCGCGCCACTGGTGTCTTTTGTTTTACCACTGCTTTTAGAACGCCGTCAATACTCACAAATACATCTGATTTTTCAATCATCTCATTTGAATTCAATATTCTCTCAAGCTTATTCAAATCTAATTTATCTTTTCCAATGGTTGATGCATTCTCTTCATTTTCTATTAACAATTTATTAACCGTTTCTCTTTTTACAAAAAGAGCATTATCCCCAATAAAAATAATAACAGATTTACTTATTTTTCTGTTTTCATTTCGGGTTGAGGTAAATGAAAAAAGGAAAATTACAACGCCCATCATGAGAACTAATCTCGTATTTGTCCAGTTAAATATTTTCATTTAGTATTTTTTTTATCGACCCTACTAATTCTCCAATATCACCTGCTCCTATCGTCACTATTATCTGAGCATCACTTTCCAGAATAGCTTCTATCACATTCTCTTTTAATACCAACTTCTTCTTTTTATTATCTATTTTACCCAATAACCATTCTGATGTTATTCCTTCCATTGGTAATTCACGAGCGGGATAAATATCCATCAATAACAACTCGTCAAATTGAGCTAAACTTTTCGCAAAGGCATCCGCAAAGTCTTTTGTTCTAGTGAACAAATGAGGCTGAAAAACTGCTAGCACTTTTTTATCAGGATACAATTCCCTTACTGCTTGATGCACTGCATTAATTTCCGTTGGATGATGTGCATAATCGTCTATATACACTAAATCTTCGGTTTTTATCTGATATGAAAATCGTCTTCTTATCCCTTTAAATGAAGCTAAGGCTATCGCAATTGCATCGGTTGGGGTGCCGAAATTTATTGCCATTGCGATAGCCATTAAAGCATTCATCAAATTATGTTTTCCGGGCAGTCCAAAACGGAAATCTTTTAAAATTCCATTTGGGGTTTTTACATCAAAAATGTAACTCCCGTTATCGATTCTAACATTTACCGCACTGTAAACAGCATCCTCATTTAGCGCTACTGTAACACCTTCTAACGGTAGTTCCTTAGTTATGAATAATCTGTTTTTGTCTTCCACCTTATTCGCAAATTCCACAAACGACTCTTCAATCGCATCACTCGTCCCATAAATATCTAAATGGTCTGCATCCATTGATGTGATGCAAGCAATATTTGGATGTAAATGCAAAAAAGAACGGTCAAATTCATCTGCCTCCACTACCGTAACTGTTTTCCCATCACCTACTAAATTCGAGTTATAATTTTCTACTATCCCTCCTATAAAAGCGGTGACATCTGCTCCGCTTTCATACAAAATATGTCCTAAAATGCTAGACGTTGTTGTTTTCCCATGCGTTCCCGCAACCGCAAAACAGAACGTATCTTTTGTTATTATTCCTAGTACCTCAGCTCTTTTCTTAATATGATATTCCCGCTCTTTAAAATATTTCCATTCTGAATGTGTCGCAGGAACAGCAGGCGTTATAATGACCAAGGTGTTTTCGATGAAAAAATCTTTGGGAATCAAATCAATACTATCGTCAAAATGAATTGCAATACCACTATCTATCAGCTCTTTTGTCAAAGCTGTAGGAGTCTTATCATAACCAGCAACCTCTTTTCCGATATTTTTAAAATACCGAGCCAAAGCACTCATCCCGATGCCACCGATACCGATGAAATAGACATTATGTATTTGGTTTAAGTTCATATCGATTGATTCTGTATTTATTTGTTTCTAATTAATTTCACAATTTCGTCAGCAATTTTTTGCGTCGCTTCCGGCATTGCCAAGCGCTTGATATTTTCACTTAACTGACTTTGCTTTCCTTTATCTTTTAATAATGCTTCAAAAACCAGGCTAAACTCTGTTTCAAGCTCGGATTCTTTCATTAGAAGTGCTCCTTTTTTATCGACAATAGCTTTTGCATTTTTAGTTTGATGATCCTCAGCTACATTAGGGCTGGGAATAAAAATCACAGGCTTTCCCACAATAGCTAATTCCGATACTGATGACGCTCCAGCTCTGGAGATAATAATATCCGAGGCGGCATACACAAGATCCATTCTTTCGATAAAAGCGATTACCTGAACAGCATTAGAATTGTACTTTTTATAATCCTCAAAATATAACTTCCCGCATTGCCATATTATCTGAACATTTTGGTTTTGAATATTTTCCAATTCTTTTTCAATCAACTGATTTATTCTTCTTGCCCCAAGACTTCCGCCAAGAACCAACAACGTTTTTTTATTGCCATTTAAATTAAAATAATCAATTGCCGCTTCTCTTTTATCTTCAATCTCAATTAAATCTTTTCGGACCGGGTTCCCAGTTACAACCATTTTTTCTTTCGAAAAAAAGCGTTCTAAATTTTCATATGCTACACAGATTATATCGGCCTTTTTACTTAATAATTTATTCGTAATCCCAGGATAGGAATTCTGTTCTTGAATTACCGTAGGAAAACCCATCATGCTGGCCATCTTCAATAAAGGTCCGCTGGCAAAACCACCTGTTCCAATAACTACATCCGGATTAAACTCTCTAATTATTTTTTTTGCTTTCCATAAACTATCTCCCAATTTTAATGGGAATATCAAATTTTGTAATGTTATTTTCCTTTGCAAACCAGCAATCCACAATCCTTTAATTTGAAAACCGGCTTGCGGTACTTTTTGCATTTCCATTTTATCTTTCGAACCTACAAAAAGAAATTCAGCATCAGGAAAACGTAATTTCAATTCATTTGCGATAGCAATGGCTGGATAAATATGTCCACCTGTACCTCCACCACTTAATATGAATTTATATTGCCTCATCTTATTGAATTTTTTCGTTTTTAAAATTAAGTTCTATCGTAAAAAGCTTATTTGTTCAAAACTGCATTCATCGGATTTCCCGCTTTATCTACAATTGAGTAATCCTCTTCAATCTCTCTTTCTGCATCCAGTTCAGCGTCAATTAGCTTCTGAAGCGCTTCCTCACGTTTAGCGGCGGTCTTAAGCTCTTCCTCAATTTCTTCGTCTTTTTTAGTCACACTTATAATAATCCCCAGAGCAAAACAAGTCATCCAAATTGAACTACCTCCACTACTGATCAGCGGTAATGTCTGACCCGTTACCGGCAATAATTCTACTGCCACAGCCATATTCACCATAGCCTGAAATATCATCGGGAAACCGAGTCCCACGACGACTAACTTTCCAAAGAGCGTATTGGCCTTGTGTGAAGCAATAACGAATCGAAACAACAACAATAAATATAAAATAAGAACACCAAAACCACCAATTAGGCCGTATTCTTCTACTATAATAGCATATATAAAATCCGAGGAAGATTGTGGCAAAAAATTCTTCTGAACACTTTTTCCAGGACCCAGCCCATAAATTTTACCAGATGCAATAGCAATTTTAGCCTTCTCAATTTGGTAATCATCTTCATCCGGTTTATCCGTGCTGAAATTTTCGATTCTGCTTTCCCATGTTGATACTCTACTAAAAAATCGGGAATCAGGAAAAGCTTTAGCTACAAGAACAAAAAAAGCAAGAAATAGAATTCCGGATCCGACAATAGCTCCAATATATTTCAATGGATATTTCCCGATAAACACCAACATGAGTATCATTGCAAATATTAATGCTGTAGTGGAAAAATTAGCCGGTAAAATTAGAATCAAAGTAATGAACACAGGCAACCAAAGCTCCCAAAGCGAGGATTTAAAAGTTATTGCCACTTCTCTGGTTTTAGACAAGTATCTGGCTACAAATATGAATAACACTACAGATGCCAATGTCGACGTCTGGAATGACATTCCTATAAAAGGAACCTGAATCCATCTACTAGCATTTGCTCCAGCAATGACTGTTCCTTTGACTAATGTATACAATAACAAGATCCATACAACCGGCAAAGCTACCTTAGATATTGCTCTAAAATAATGATACGGCACCCTATGCACGCCATAAATAATGAGAAAGCCGATACAGATATGGACCAAATGTTTCACCAAATAACCCAAAGTATTTCCGGTTCCATGTCCTAAATAAGCCAAATTACTACTAGCACTAAAAACAGGCATAAATGAAAACAAGGCTAATAAAGCCACGAATGACCATATTACTTTATCTCCTTTTAAATTGCTTATTAGTTGTTTCATTTGTATTATTTAATTATTAAAAAAGGTGCTGACTCTCATTTATAGATTGTGAACCGCTTGTTTAAATTGATTTCCTCTATCCTCATAGTTTTCAAACAAATCAAAACTGGCACATGCAGGTGATAATAAAACAGCATCCCCTTTCTCCGTTAATCGTTGCGCCATTCTAACGGCATCATCCATATTAGTAACTTCAACCATTATATCTACCACATTCCCAAAAACGTCAATTATTTTTTTATTATCAACTCCAAGACACACGATAGCTTTCACTTTTTCACGCACTAACGACATCAACTCATTGTAGTCATTCCCCTTATCCACCCCTCCTACAATCCATACTGTTGGCATATTCATACTGTCAAGTGCAAAAAAGGTAGCGTTTACGTTAGTGGCTTTTGAATCATTGATGTATTGTACATTTTGAATCTTCAATACTTTCTCAAGACGGTGCTCCACTCCTTGAAAATTAGATAAACTTTCACGGATTGTTGCTTTTCGTATTTGCATTAATTTTGCCACAGAGGTTGCTGCCATTGCATTTTTCATATTATGTTTTCCTTCTAATGCAATAGATTCTGTTTCCATTAAAAATTCATCTTGATTGATAATTACTTCCATTTTGTTGTTTTGTATAAATGCTCCTTCGTTGAAAGTTTTTGTCAATGAAAAAGGGATTAATTTAGCGTTCGTTTTATTGTTTTTTAGCCATTCTGTAATGGCTTCGTCATCTGCATCATATATGAGGTAATCATCCTCGGTTTGATTCATTGTAATCCTAAATTTTGCATTGATATAATTTTGATAATTATATTCATATCGATCCAAATGATCAGGACTAATATTAGTAATAATGGCAATATGCGGTTTGTAATCCACGATTCCATCCAACTGGAAACTACTCAATTCAAGTATGTAAGAATCGTATTTATCTTCAGCAACTTGCCAGGCAAAACTCTTTCCAATGTTCCCTCCCAATCCTATATTCAATCCCGCCGATTTAAGCAAGTGATAAGTCAACATGGTTGTAGTGGTCTTTCCGTTACTTCCTGTCACACCTATTGTAAGTGCTTTTGTGAAAGGAGCCGCAAATTCTATTTCTGAAATCACAGGAACTCCTTTTTCAACTAATTTTTTATTATGGGAGCTTTATCAGGAATTCCGGGACTTTTCATGACTACATCTGCATCTAGAATTAAATCCTCTGTATGCCTTTCCTCTTCCCAATCAATACCATTATCTGTAAGAACTTCTTTGTAATTTTTTTTTATTTTTCCAAAATCAGATACAAAAACATCATATCCTTTTTTCTTACCTAAAATGGCAGTACCTACTCCACTTTCTCCTCCTCCTAAAACTACTAATCTCATGTTATCTTAATTTTAGAGTAATAATCGATAGTATCGCTAACATGATGGCCACAATCCAAAATCGAGTTACAATTTTACTCTCGTGATAGCCCTTCTTTTGATAGTGATGATGCAAAGGCGCCATCAGAAAAACTCTTTTACCTTCGCCAAAGCGTTTTTTCGTATATTTAAAATAACTAACCTGTATGACGACCGATAGATTTTCGACTAAAAAAACACCGCACAATAACGGAATCAATAATTCTTTACGAACTGCAATAGCAAGCACAGCAATAATCCCTCCAATGGTCAAGCTTCCAGTATCGCCCATAAAAACAGATGCCGGATAGGAATTGTACCATAGAAATCCAATTAATGACCCAACAAATGCAGCTATAAACACCGTCATTTCCCCTGAATTAGGGATATACATGATATTTAAATAATTAGAGAAAATAATATTTCCAGATACGAAAGTAAAGATCCCCAGCGCTAAAACTGATATCGCCGAGGTACCTGCCGCGAGTCCATCTATTCCGTCTGTTAAATTCGCTCCGTTTGAAACTGCAGTAATGATAAAAATAACGACCGGGATAAAAATTACCCAAGCCCATTTTTCATATCCTTCACCTGTCCATGCCAATAACTCAGCGTAATCGAATTCATTATTTTTAAAAAAAGGAATTGTAGTGGCTGTTGATTTTTCTTCCACTGGACTCTCCGTTATTACGTTCTCTGTGGCGACTCTGAAAACATCTCCTTTTCCAGTATCTGTGCGCACTGTTACTGCCGGACTAAAATAAAGCACAGCTCCAACAATCAGACCTAACCCCACTTGCCCGAATACTTTAAAAATCCCTTTTAGTCCTTGCTTATCTTTTTTAAATATTTTGATATAGTCATCTATAAACCCAATTGTCCCCATCCACAAAGTGGTCACGATCAAAAGCACTACATAAATATTTTGCAACTTTGCAAACAACACAACAGGTACCAACGTAGCAAATATGATAATTAAACCTCCCATGGTTGGCGTTCCCGCTTTCTCATTTTGGCCTGCTAATCCAAGTTCGCGCACTGTTTCTCCCACTTGCTGATTTTGCAAAAAACGAATGATTCTTTTTCCATAAATCGTAGACAACAACAACGAAAGTATAAAGGCTAATGCCGATCTAAATGTTATATATTGGAAAACTCCCGTTCCCGAAACATTCAATGTCTTATCTAAGTATTCAAATAAATAATACAGCATATTTTTACTATTTATGAAGTTGTTCTAATATTTCTTTTACTATTTTCATGTCATCAAAATCATGACGCACTCCATTGATCTCTTGGTAGGTTTCATGCCCTTTTCCTGCAATCAAAATAATATCATTTGGCTGAGCCAATTGACACGCTGTTTTTATAGCTTGTTTTCTATCCGTTATCGCGAGTACTTTTTTATAATTCTCTGCTGCAACTCCCACTTCCATATCCTTAATAATCGTATCAGGATTCTCATTTCTTGGATTGTCAGAAGTAAGAATGACTTTGTCGCTCAATTCAGAGGCGATGCTCGACATAATTGGGCGCTTCGTTTTATCCCTGTTACCACCACAACCCACAACAGTAATCAACTGCTCGTTTTTAGTCCTAATATCATTGGTTGTTTTCAAGACATTTTCCAGTGCATCAGGGGTATGAGCATAATCGACTATAGCCGTGATATTTGTTGTAGAAACAATATATTGGAATCTTCCCGAAACACTTTCCAATTCAGACAACAACCGAAGTGTTTCTAAGCTATCCATTCCTAATTCAACTGCAGTTCCATATATTGCCAAAACATTATACGCATTGAAAGTTCCAATTAGTTTTACCCAAACTTCATTTCCTTCAATCTTCAATAACAAACCTGCCAATTGATTTTCGAGAATCTGCGCTTTATAGTCAGCATATGATTTTAAGGCATAGGTCCGCTTATTAGCTACTGTATTTTGTAACATCACAGTACCGTTTTTATCATCACTATTAGTCAGTACAAAAGCATCTTTAGGAAGGTTGTCGAAAAAAGATTTCTTAACATTTCTATATTCGGCAAAAGTGGGATGATAATCCAAATGATCATGAGACAAATTAGTAAAAACTCCACCTACGAAATGCAATGCTTCTGTTCTTTTTTGATGAATCCCATGAGAACTCACTTCCATAAAACAATAGTCAACCCCTGCATCTCTCATCTCCGCCAAATAATGATTAATGGTGATGGAATCAGGCGTCGTATGTGTAGCTTTGTATTCGATGTCGTCAACTAAAATTTTCACCGTAGATATCAATCCTACTTTAAAACCCGCTTTTTTGAATAGTTGATACAATAAAGAAGCTATGGTAGTCTTCCCATTTGTTCCAGTAATACCAATCAGTTTTAATTTTTCAGATGGATGTCCAAAATAATTAGCGGCCATGAAAGCCAATGCTTTATTTGTGTCGTTTACTTGGATGTAAGTGATTTCTTTTTCCAGATTTTCAGGGAAGGTATCACAAACAATAACTACGGCTCCCAATTCGATTGCTTTTTGAATGTAATCGTGTCCGTCTGAAACGGAACCACGAATAGCTACAAAAACGTCTTTTTTTTCTATTTTTCTAGAATCAAATTCGATTTTGCCCACAGCAATTTCCGTCGAACCCTGTACGGCTTCGATTACAACTTTATGTAATATGTCTTTTAGTATAATCACAATAATTCTAATGTTATAGTTGTGTTTTTTATTATATCTTGACCCGCCTGAAGCGATTGTGTCTTCACCTTTCCTATGCCAACTGCTTTTACTTTTACACCTAAATTTTCCAATAAAGCAATTGCATCCATTCCTGGCATTCCTCTGACATTAGGGATTGACTGCTGTGGCTTTTGCAGTTTGGCGAAGTAATTATTATAGTTTTTTTCCTGCTTAGGGACTTTTCTATTTATATTTTTTATTTCGTTTGTCGAAGGAACATCTGTAAAAATCTTTTGTGCAATTCTTTTAAAAACTGGGCCAGCCACATCTGCTCCGTAATAATTGTTATTTACCGTACTAGGTTTATGCACCACCACTATACAAGAATACTTAGGATTATCCGCAGGAAAATAACCTACAAACGAAGAAGCATAATATTGTCCTGCCCCACCATCTTTAGCATAATTAACTTGTGCCGTACCTGTTTTCCCCGCCATTGAGAAATCCTTTGAGTAGAGTTTTGATCCTGTGCCTCTTTTTACCACATTTTTTAAAACTGCTTTTAATTTCAACAGTGTTTCGGTCGAGCATATCTTTGGGTTAATAACTTCTTTTTCCATTTTTACAATGGTTTTATTCCACTCTTTAATTTCTGATACAAATTGTGGTTTTACCATTACACCGTTATTGGCAACAGCATTATAAAACGCCAAAGTCTGCATTGGCGTTACTGAGACGCCATATCCAAAAGCCATCCAAGGAAGCGAAATATTAGACCAGCTTTTATCACTTGGTTGCGGAATAAAAGGCCTTCCTTCGCCTTCAAAATCCATATTCAGCTTCTTATTCAATCCATAAGAATTTACATGGTTGACAAATTTTGAAGGATTGTTTTTATAATTCTCATAAACTGCCTGAACCATAACCGTATTCGAGGATAACTCAAATCCTCTAGCCAATGATATTTTTCCATAGCCGCCTTTGTGCGAATCCCTTACTGCTTTTCCTGAGTATCGGATCTCCCCTCCATTCGTATCGTAAACCGTACTTGTATCAGCCACTTTGTCTTCTAGTATCGCCATCAAATCAACTAATTTAAAAGTTGATCCCGGTTCGTGGGATTCAGCAACAGCATAATTTGTTGTTTCATAATAGGAGCCATCATTGGCTCTGCCCAAATTAGCAATCGCCCGAACCTTTCCAGTTTCAGTTTCCATTACGACGACACAACCATGATCTGCTTCATACTCTTGTAATTGTTTTAACAAAGCATGATGTGCAATATCTTGTATATAAACATCTATAGTTGATATTACATCATAGCCGTCTTGTGGATCCACTTCATTAACATCACGAATAGGTTTCCACTGCCCTTTTGCTATTTTTTGTTTCAGAATCTTACCGTCTTTCCCGTTCAAATATTCTCGGTATGCCCATTCGATTCCTTTTCCATCATAAGTGCCGGACGGAGTTTTTCTTTCATAACCGATGGTACGTTCAGCGATTTTACCTATCGGATGCTCCCTAACCGTTTTTTGTTCGACAATAATACCGCCCTTGTAAGCGCCTAATTTAAATAAGGGAAAACCTTTAATTTTTATGTAATCTGTGTAGCTTAAATTCCGAGCAATTAAGTAGTATCGATTGTTAGTTGCTCTTGCTCTTCTCAATTCATTTTGATAAAAACTACTTGATTTGCCCAAAACAACTGCCAGCGAATCAGATAACGATTGGACATTGTTTTCAAATGCTTCTCTTTTAGGCGTTACAGCATCAAAACGTATTTCATAATTAGGAATTGAAGTAGCCAGTAGGCTCCCGTCAGAAGAATATATATTTCCTTTATTTGCGGGGATAACGAAGTTCTTTACTGTTCTTTCCTTTGCTAATTTCCTATAATAATCTCCCTCAACCCACTGAATATTAGTTAATTTAATGGCGATAGCAATCGCTGCCAAAAAGATAGCAAAAGCAACCAGATAAATTCTGTACGATATGTGTTTATCTTCTACTGCCATATTTTTTTAAGAAAAGTTTTCTCTTCTTCTTTTTTTACTTTTATCTTAATTGGAGGAACAGTCGAGGGAAAAATTTGTTTCTCCACCATTTTTTCAGAAACAGTCGATTCCATTTTAAGCTTCATCAATTGAGAGCGTCTGTCAACAAATTCTGAACGTAATTCTTTTACTTCAGTTGTTAATTTAGCAATTGCGAAAACTTTCTGTTCAAAACGTTGCGTGTTGGCAATCATGACAATAGCCAAAAGAATAAGAAAAACAATAAAACGCCAATTTTTTATCGCGTCATCGTCAATAAGAAATCTCGCTTTTAATATGTTATACACACCGTTTTTCATCCTACCTTATTTCTTTTCAGCTATTCTTAATTTTGCACTTCGAGCTCTATTATTTAACTTAATTTCTTCTTTGTCTGGAACTATTAGCTTTCCAATGGTCTTAAATGGAACAGAGAAATTACCAAAAAAGTCACGCTCAGGCTCCCCTTCAAACATTCCATTTTTCATAAATCGTTTCGCTAACCTGTCCTCTAACGAATGATATGAAATCACACTCAATCGTCCTCCCGGCTTTAACACTTCTAATGACTGCTCTAAAAATTCTCTTAAAACATCCATTTCTTGATTTACTTCAATTCGGATGGCTTGATAAATTTGAGCTAGTATTTTATTCCTTACTCGGTCTGGTAAATGTTTTGCCAACACCTCCTTTAATTCATCAGTAGTCTTAATGAGGTGTATTTCTCTAGCCTCCACAATAGTTCTTGCTAAGACAGGAGCATTTTTTAACTCTCCATAATCTAAGAATACTCGTTTTAAATTTGCCTCGTCATATTCATTAACAATTTTATAAGCATTTAGGTCGTTTTTTTGACTCATCCTCATATCTAATTCAGCATCAAAGCGAGTCGAAAACCCTCTTTCAGGCACATCAAATTGATGAGAAGACACTCCCAAATCAGCTAAAATTCCATCTACACTTTTCAATCCGTAAAAACGCAAGAAACGCTTGATAAATCTAAAGTTTTCGTTGATCAGTGTAAATCGCTCATCTGCCAAAACATTTGCCAAAGCATCTTCGTCCTGATCGAAAGCAAACAGCTTCCCGTCTGGCCCTAACCTACTTAATATTTCTTTTGAATGTCCACCTCCCCCGAAGGTTACATCTACATACACGCCATCAGGCTTAATATTTAAACCATCTACTGATGCTTGAAGCAAAACTGGATTATGATATTCCATTGTCGTTGTCATTTATATTTCCCATTACCTCTTCTGCTAAATCTGCAAAATCTACGTCTTCTCCGCTTATCGATCTTTCGTATAGATCTTTATCCCATATCTCCACTATATTAACAGCGGAAGAAAAGACCACCTCCTTAGTGATACTGCCAAAAGCTACCAAATCTTTAGGTATCAGTAATCTTCCCAAAGAATCAATATCCACTATTTTTACACCAGCCGTGAATCTTCGGATAAAATCATTATTCTTCTTTACAAACCGATTCAATTTGTTAATTTTGGCCATCATCACTTCCCATTCTTCCATAGGATACAACTCCAAACAAGGTTGAAAAACAGAACGCTTCAAAACAAAACTGCCTTGAAAAGAAAGAGTCAATTGCTTTTTCAAGGGCGCCGGCAACAGCACCCTTCCTTTAGCATCGACCTTACATTCATATGTGCCAACAATTGTATTCAAAAAAATAGTTTTAAAATGATATAGAGCAAAAATATGAAAAATATTACCACTATCTACCACTATCTACCACTTTGTTAATAAGTTTCATCCCATTCGAGCAGAACCCCTTAGTTTTCAGACAGTCAGACTGTCAGACTGTTAGCGACTTTACACGTTCCTGATGAGAATGTTAAAACTATCAAAATTTAGAGCCCTATATCTTCGAATTTTTAACGTCGATCCCTTTTTATTTCTCATATAAAGTGCCGTTAAAAGGTATCATTTGACACAATATTAAAGTCCTCAAATAGAAATGCGCTAAAAACGCATCAATATGCTCAAAAATCGTTTTCAAAAATTCTTTTTAATTTATTAAATCCTATATTTGTGAAAATTGAAAATCCGTATTTAAAAAAATGGAAAAAAACTATAAGAAGGAAGGTAAATACAGTTATTATGAAGCTGGAGAAGGAACGCCACTTGTAATCTTACATGGGCTGATGGGAGGTTTAAGTAATTTTGATGCTGTAGCCAGTTATTTTTCTGACAAAGGATACAAAATTGTTATCCCGGATTTACCTATCTATTCACAAAATATTTTAAAAACAAACGTAAAGAGTTTTGCTAAATACGTTAAAGACTTTATCACTTTTAAAGGATTTGACAGAGTTATTCTTTTAGGGAACTCACTGGGAGGCCATATCGCTTTATACCATACCAAATTGTACCCTGAAAAAGTTGCAGGACTTGTAATAACCGGAAGTTCCGGATTATATGAAAGTGCAATGGGTGATAGTTACCCAAAACGAGGTGATTACGAATACATCAAGAAAAAAGCAGAAGACGTATTCTACGATCCTGCAGTTGCGACACCAGAATTGATTGACGAAGTATACGCTTCCATCAATGACAGAAGGAAACTAATCAAAACATTGACTATTGCTAAAAGTGCTATTCGTCACAACATGGCAAAAGATCTTCCAAAGATGCATGTTCGAACTTGCATTATCTGGGGAAAAAATGACAAAGTCACACCTCCCGATGTCGCTGAAGAATTTAATCAATTATTACCCAACTCCACTTTATATTGGATTGACAAATGTGGTCATGCAGCAATGATGGAACAACCTGAAGAGTTCAATCGTTTGCTTGAAGAATGGCTAACTAAATCCAACCTATAAGAACCTCTCCTCCAACAGAGAGATTTCACACAAAAAGATATGAAAATCAATACCGCCGAATTTGTAATTAGCAACTCCGATGTAAGCAAATGTCCAAAAGACCGTTTGCCAGAATATGCTTTTATAGGAAGGTCTAACGTTGGAAAGTCCTCCTTAATTAACATGCTGACCAACCAGAAAAAATTAGCTAAAACCTCTGGAAGGCCGGGAAAAACACAGTTAATCAATCATTTCCTAATAAATAACAATTGGTTCTTAGTTGATTTGCCGGGATATGGTTACGCCAAGGTCTCCAAAAAGACAAAATCAGTATTCCAACAGTTTATAACTGATTATTTCGAAACAAGAGAACAATTGGTTTGTGCTTTTGTTTTAATCGATATTCGCCATGAGGCGCAAACAATAGATATTGAATTCATGTCCTATATGGGAGAGAGTGAAATCCCTTTTTGCATTATTTTCACTAAGGCAGACAAGATAAGTAAGGTAAAAATAAACTCTCATATCGCTGCTTACAAGAAAAATATGTTCGCTAACAATTGGGCCGAAATGCCTCAATATTTTGTAACCTCTGCAACAGAATCGCTGGGAAAAGAGGATGTTTTAACCTATATAGACGAAGTAAACCAAGAGGTATTCAAAAATAACAGTTAGTTTTAAATCAAGATTAAAATCCTATCCTAATAACAAAACATCCCAGAACTTAAATTTAAGCTTTGGGATGTTTTTCATTTCGGAAGAAACTAATCTTCCTTTTTCAATTCTAACTTTTCTGCAAAATATTCGCAAAAATCTTTCATGGTCTCTGCCATCTTTTCATCACCAGTTGCACGATGAAAAGTATCGGACATCGCTACCAATGTTTGATGAAAGAAAATTTTCATTTCATCCACTGGCATCTCTTTTGTCCATAAATCAATACGCATACTTTCTTTTGACTTACTGTCCCAGACAGACAACATAATTGCTTTTGCTTCTTCTAAATCTACTCCTCCATCTTTTGCGGACCACAATAGTTTTTCCGGAACACGGTTTTCATCTAACTCTACAAGGAATTTAATTTCCGATCTGTTTTTATCTGACATTATTTCTTAGGTTTGTATTTTGATTTTTCAAATATTTCTTTAGCATTTGAATCTACTAATTGTTGCAAAGATACTTCATTGTTTTTCATATACGAACGAACAATTTGCCATCCTATCCAACCACCAATTTGACCAGGTGTTTCATTGTCAATTTCCAAATAAAATTTAGAAAAGGGAGCCGGGTTTATAAAACGGGGCATCAGTTTTTGATCGTCACTATAGAGCATTTCTTTTTCTATAAAATAACGCCACATATAACTTTCATTTTCATTACACCATTGTATCTGCTCTTTTGTATAACCCATCTTATGTGCATCACTGTAATCGGGAAGCAATACGTCTTTAAAGTACAACTCCTTTCCTGCATCTATCATTCTGGACAGTAAATTTTTTCCAATATCCGCTCGTACTTTTTGGTTGTAAAAGCTCGAAACGACGTCAGGCATAATTTGGCTTTCCTCAAAATTCTGTTTTATATATTTAGGAAACTGATAAAACTTGTGCTCCTTACCCAAATACATTTCAAGCGAAATAATCAACAGACTATCAGTATAGATAACTTTATTGTTGTAATCCATTTCAGAAATTACAGTAATCACCTTTGGTATTTCTGTTTTAGGAAAATAATATTTAATATGCTTAAAAAGCACCTCCAGTTTACTTTCAACTGGCTCGAAATCATCATATTTTTCCTGTACCTCCGTGTAGAGTTTCTTCCAAAGAGGATCCTGCATCTTATTCAACCAAACCACATCTTCGTTCCCTGACGGAAAGAAAAACGGAAACTCTTTCTTTATTTTATCTAGGTCTTTTGGCTCGGTTTCAAAAAAAACTTTATCAAAACGTTCTACCTTTATTTCCATAGGAATTTCATCGATAGCTGCTTCCGTTTTATCTTTTTTACCACAGGATAAAAAAAAGACACATAGAACTACACTATATAGATATATTTTCTATTTTTTTTAATTTAAATTTGCCTAGGAAAAATCAGTCAAAAGAATATCCCCAATATTTAGTTTTGCAAATATACATTCCTGCTTTTGAAAACGTAAACTATTATGAACTAAAAAAAATACGATTCAAGTCGAGAAAGTGAATACCCAAATTGTTAATTGGTTAAAAACCTATGCCGAAGACGCAAAAGTTAATGGATTTGTTGTTGGTATATCAGGCGGAGTAGATTCTGCTGTGACTTCAACTTTGTGTGCTCAAACTGGAATGAAAGTCTTGTGCGTTGAGATGCCCATTCATCAGCATGAAAGCCACGTTAATCGTGGACGCGAGCATATTAAGCAGTTGAAAGAAAGATACCCCAATGTTACAGAATCCCTTACGGATCTCACTTCCGTTTTTGAAAGTTTTAAAAACGAAGTTCCCGCTGACTTTGAAGAAAGTAAACTAAACATAACTCTTGCAAATACCCGTGCTCGTTTACGGATGACTACTTTATACTATTTTGCTGGGGTCCATGGATTGTTAGTAGCAGGAACCGGAAACAAAGTGGAAGATTTTGGGGTTGGCTTTTACACAAAGTATGGAGATGGCGGAGTAGACCTTAGCCCAATTGCTGATTTAATGAAATCAGAGGTTTTCATGTTGGGGGCTTATCTAAAAGTTCCGGATTCCATTTTAAACGCAGCTCCATCCGATGGATTATTTGGTGATGAAAAAACAGATGAAGCACAATTAGGCGCCACTTATGACGAACTAGAGTGGGCTATGTTTCAGGATGAAGAAGGAAAATCTCCTGCTGACTTCTCTGGTAGAAAAAAAATAGTTTACGAAATATATAAAAAGTTAAACAGAATAAACCAACATAAAATGAAAAGCATCCCCGTTTGTCTAGTTAAACGGGATTAATGGTCTTTTTATCAGAATAATTTGATATAATAATTAATTTATTTTATATTTAAAGTGTAAATATGACAGAAAACTCTAAAACTAAAAATCATGATTAAAGTTTGTTTAGCAGATAATTACCCGGTAGTACACTTTGGAGTGAAATCTTATTTTAAAGATCATGCCGAGATATCACTAGTTGCCAATGTTGGTAATTTTTTAATGATCCGTGATATTCTCCAAACTAAAGATATTGATGTTTTAATTTTAGACTTAGAACTGGAAGGTCTTTCCAGTATTTTTGAAGTCAAGTCAATTTTGAAGAACTTTCCTAAGACAAAAATTATCATATTCAGTGGTCTTTCAGAGCAGATTTATGCTCCAAATGCAATTAAAGCTGGTGTTTCAGGATTTGTTCACAAAACAGAAAAGTTGGAAACCTTAGGTTTATCAATTATTAAAGTGAATCAAGGAAAGATCATCATGAATGAAGCCGTGAAGAAAAACCTAGCCTTAATTGCAAAACAAAGCAAAAGTGAACGTTTGTATCGAAAGCTTTCCAACCGCGAGGTTGAAGTGCTACGCTATTTAAGCGGAGGTAAAAAGAATCACGAAATCGCTGAAATTTTGGGGCTTAACGAGAAAACGATAAGCACCTACAAATTGCGTTTATTAACAAAACTGAATGTTACCAACTTAGTTGACTTAGTAAACAAAGCTAAAAAATTAGAAATAGTATAATTAAAAACGAGACATAACCCGTCCTAATTTTTTCGAAAAAGCAGAAGTTAGACCAAGGTAATCCTTAATCATAGTCATAGGCTCCGTATTATCTGATTCAGATGTTATGGAGCTTTTTATTTCTTCAATAATCTTACCTACTAAATACCAGCGCATTGTTAAAATAGTTTCTGAAACGTTTTGACCTATAGTATCCTTTTTATATTTGGGAAAAATATTCTGTCCTTCCCAATTGTGCAAAACAACTTTTTCGTCTTCCATTAAAATGTCTGTAACCTCTTGTGCAAACTCAGGCTGTAAATGCATCAGGTATTGCTCTAAACTGAAACCTTCATTTTGCAAGTAATAATTAATCAAATCATTGAATATGTCGCGAAATAAGGGGTTTGCTAATTCTACCTCATCCTCCTGTAAGCTCAAATAGATTCTGTGAAATACCTTGTATTCCTTTTTTTCAATCACATGCTCAATTTCACCTTCTCCATTGGATTTCAAAAGTATATCTTCAAATTCCTCTGTCTTATCACCATATAGCAGTAACATCTCTATGATTTTTCGTTCTAAACGATACAGAACATCTACTTTTTCTACATCAGCGGGATTTTCATTTTTTACAATTTGTAAGGTCGTGTAATCCTGCTTTTGTTTCTTGCCCGCTTCAGCAGAGTCTTTCTGAATTAGTTGGGCTAAAGTACTAACTAATACCTGCTCTGAAATATCCATAATCCTGGAACATTCTTGAATGTAGATTTCGCGTTGAATCCTGTCTGGTATTTTGGATATACTAACTACCATATCCCGAATCAAATCAGCTTTTTTTATAGGATCATTCTTTGCTTCATTCATCAAAAGTGACGCTTTAAACTGAATGAAATCTTTTGCGTTATTTTCCAGATAAGCTACTAACTCGTCATGGGACGTTTTCTTTGCAAAACTGTCTGGGTCTTCCCCATCAGGAAAAGTGCAAACCTTTACGTTCATTCCTTCTTCCAGAATCAAATCGATCCCTCGTACAGAAGCACGTAATCCAGCTGCATCACCGTCAAAAAGAACCGTAATGTTTTTCGTCAGTCTATTAATTAAACGAATTTGGTCTGGCGTCAATGCAGTCCCTGAAGAGGCAACTACATTCTCAATTCCAGCTTGATTGAACTGAATAACATCGGTATATCCTTCTACTAAAAAACAATTATTAAGTTTGGCTATGGACTGTTTAGCCTGAAATATTCCATATAAAACCTTACTCTTATGGTAAATCTCGCTTTCTGGCGAGTTTAAGTATTTGGCAGCTTTTTTATCATTAGTCAGTATTCTTCCTCCAAAACCAAGTATCCTTCCAGACATACTTTGTATCGGGAACATAACACGACTTTTGAAACGGTCAAAGGGCCTGTCTTCTCTGGGGATTGTCAGGCCTGTACTTTCCAGAAATTCTAATTTATACCCTTTCCCAAGCGCTTCTTTCGTGAAAGCATCCCAAGTATCCGGAGAATATCCAAGACTAAATTTTTCAATGGTTTCATTGGTAAATCCTCTTTCTTTAAAATAAGAAAGACCTATGGCTTTTCCTTCTTCCGATTTTAAAAGTGTTTTATGAAAATAATCCTTTGCAAATTCAGAAACCAAGTACATACTCTCCCGAATATCTGTATTTGCTTTTTCTTCATTGGTCTGCTCCGTTTCCTCTATTTCTATATTGTATTTCCTGGCTAAATACCGGATGGCTTCAGGATAAGTAAAATGCTCATGTTCCATTAAAAAAGCAACAGAATTCCCCCCTTTCCCAGAACTAAAATCTTTCCAAATCCCTTTAGCCGGTGAAACCATAAAAGATGGCGAACGCTCATCAGAGAAAGGACTCAGTCCTTTGAAATTACTTCCAGCCCTTTTTAATTGGACGAAATCGCCAATAACCTCCTCTACACGAGCAGTTTCGAACACAGTATCAATAGTTGATTTTGAAATCATTGTTGTTTTGCCATAAAGGGACAAATATACAAAGTTTCAGTTTTGAAAATCAGTTTTGATGCATCTAAATTTTTAATCAAAAAGAGGCTTGTTCTGCTAAACTGACTATCAATTATACCACAAGATGCAATTTATCTACCCACCAAACGAACAGTCCAATCTATTGAATTTATCTGCCGGTAAATTAAAATCGTTAAAACTTAAATTTTTGTAATTTATCAATAAGATATAGGAATACTTACTAACATATACTGTCGCAAAAACACAAATTATAGTAGTTATATTCAAAATAAAATGAAGCAAAGGCGCAAAAATAAATAGACTATTTACTACTAGAAAAGCTAATACTATTGAAAATATTAAAATATAATTTACAACTAAACTCCTAGTTTTTTTAATTCTAACATTTGATATTCTACTTAGATCTATACTCATAAATGCATTTTTAAAACCTGCATTAAATGTATTTTCAGTTAAATAGAAATTCTTATCATGCTCTGCGATAAACCTAAGTTTATCTAAGTTAGAATTTATAATGCACTCCATATTATCATCATTTATTATTGAATTATTATTCAAAAGATTATCCCTAAAATATTATTGTTAAGCTTCTTAGTGGTAAAAATAGACCTGCATCACCTCCTGAATTAAATTATTACTAATAAATTAAAAAAAAATATCATTGAACTAAAAATTCCTTAGTAACACATTAAAATTCTTTTTTTACAAAATAAAAAAGCTTCAAATGATAATTTAACACATCAATTTATTTCTATAAATGACTAAATTTGTGTTGTTTTAGACAATCAATTGAATTCCTACTACCCTAACCCTAAATGAAACAAATTAAATGTATACTTCACAAGCAATGCCTGAATCAAATACCGTAAAATTAGTTTTAGCAGACGGCGCTCTTAAAAAGGAATTTGATGGTGTTTTAGCTTTTCTAACAGATGTTTGTGGAATTTCGAATGCTTTTATTTCAATAAAAATGGAGTACAAAGATCTTATAATCTCTAAAAAAGGACTTAAAAATTTAGATACCCCAAATAAAATTGAATATTTTAAGGAACTCACAAGTAAGCAAGAAAATTTAATTTTTCCAGATATAAATCAAAACTGCCATTATCAATTAACTGGATACAAAAAAGCTTTCACGTTTTTTGCGGGCTTTCCTATAAATCCATCACATCAATTAATCTCAGGAAGTCTTTGTCTTTTAGATAAAAAAAATGATAAACTAAACAAAAAGGAATTGAAAATTATAAGACAATGTATTTCCCAAATAGAATCTACGTTAGCTTTAAGTTTAAAGAATTCTGAATTGAAAAGCCAGCTAAACGAAACGCAGATCCAATTTCAATATTTTATCGAGAATTCAAACGAAATTATTTATGAACACACCTTAGAAGGAGTAATAACACATATTTCTAAAAATTTCTCCGCATCAATTGGCCATACCCCGCATGACGTCATTGGAACAAACAACGCTACACTTATCCATCCAGAAGACACGAAAATGTGTTCTGATTATTTAAACACAATTAAATTAAATAAAAAAAATAATGAAACTATTATTTATCGAATACTACACAAAGAGGGCCATTATATTTGGTATTCTTCAAAGATTAATTTAATAGAAAAAAACAACCAACAGTTTTATATAGGAAATTGTACAGATATTACAAAGTTTGTTGAAAAGCAGAAAGAACTGCAAGCACAGAAAGAATTTTATGAAACTATATTAGACCGCTTACCAACCGATGTTGCTGTGTTTGCTCCTAATCACAAGTACCTATATTTAAACCCTATTGCCATTAAAAACAAAGAACTCAGGGAATATATTATTGGTAAAGATGATTTTGAATACGCTAAACACACCAATAGAACAGATGATTTTGCAATTGAAAGACGGGCTAAATTTAACAAAGCACTTCAAAACAAAGAGACGTTGTTATGGGAGGAACATTTGTTTACTGCACTTGGAGAAGAAACTTTTCACAATAGAAAATTTACACCTGTATTTAATGAAAATGGGGCTCTAGCCATGATGATTGGTTTCAGTATAGACATCACTGAAAACAAAAAAATAGAAAAGCAAAACAAGCAATTATTGGAAGAAAACAAATAAAAACAAAAACCTCCGAATTAATAAAGCTGAAAGTTTATATCGCCTTTTAGCGGATAACGCAATGCATTTAGTTTGTTTACATGATTTAAGCATGACTTTTCAATATGTATCTCCTTCTATAAAAGCATTAACTGGTTTCACACCGGAACAGCTGATTGGAAAAAAACCTATGGATTTTGCTCATCCGGAAGATATCGGAAAAATGATAACTGATTTTGACGATCTTGTTACAAACCATCAACCAAACCGGAATGAGTATCGCTATATTTCTTCAACAGGAGAATACAATTGGTTAGAAACTGACGCTAAAATCGTTTTTGATAACGACGTTCCAATAAAGATACAAACCAGTACAAGGGATATTTCGAAAAGAAAAGAAGCCGAGTTTGCTGTTAAAAAAACACTTCAACAGGAACGTAAATTAAATGAATTACGCACCAATTTAGTTTCTACAATTTCCCATGAGTTTAGAACTCCACTAACAACAATTAGAACAAGTGCAGAATTAATCGAAATGTACCTTGAAAGTCATAACCCTCGAAACGAACAACAACTAAAAAAACAGATAAATAGAATTACAGATGAAATTGATCGAATAGTTGTCTTGATGAACTCAGTTTTAACAATATCAAAAGATGATTCTGGCAAAACTACCTTCGCCCCGATTACGTTTGACTTCAAAGCACTAGCTATTGCATTAGTAGAAACCAGTTTTAGCGACAATATAAAGAATCAAAAAGTAGATCTTCATTATGAAGGAGATCAATTTTTAATTTTTGCCGACAAAAATTTGATAGAATACGCCCTATTTAACTTACTAAATAACGCTTTTAAATATTCTGAAAATGGTAGAAATATAGAAATGAACCTAATTTCAAATAAATCTGAAATTTGCGTTGAAATAATTGATTTTGGTATAGGAATACCCGAAGAGGATCAACCAAAACTATTTAATTACTTTTTTTAGAGCTAGTAATACTGATGGGATTACAGGAACCGGTCTAGGACTTTATATTGTTAAAACATTCATAGAAAAAAATTACCGGAAAAGTAGAATTAGAAAGTCAACTTGGGAAAGGAACGAAGGTAACACTGCAATTACCTACACCATAATTATTATTTGTCCTATGAAAACAAAACTAAATTATTAAAAATGAAACCTAACATCATTATTTTCTAAAGACATCCTTCTTTTTGTAAATACAGCAGTTTTAAAAAATATTTGTAATTTAACCAGAAGAGAAAGTAGATTTTCATTTGACTTAAGATACTGCTCAACACTAAAAATCCTAATGATTAAAGTTTTTAGAAAAAACTTATGCAAACAGCTTACTTCAACAAATTTTGATTGTTAGATTTCATTTCCCACGACTAAAATCGAGTAAACTGTTTGACAAGTACTAAACCTACTCTGTAAATCTAATGAGAGAATGAAGAAGTCCGTTTAATTTTACAAATAATTTAAAAAAAATTACGAAAATTTAAAAAATGCGGTTTTCCGTAACAAGCAAGCACATCGTTCAAGATATAAAACAATAAACAGCTCTTTAAACAAAAAGAAAAATCGCCACTATTAAAATAAATAGGGTAGCGATTATACATAAATATAAAAAAACGTAATTTTTTAATTTTATTAGAATTTATAGATGTATCCAAGCTTTTCCAAACTTCTTCCGAAGGTCTAATTTTAATCATGATAGTACAAACAATTAATAAAACAAGTCAATAAAAATTACTAAACTACGGAATCACTAGCCTATCAGTATTAAGTACAATCGATATGTTAAAATTAAATGTTATTAATTTAAAAAGAATAGATTTAAATTTGGGTAGATTTCATATAATCCCTTGGGGTGATACCGACATATTTCTTAAAACTAGTCGAAAAATAAGACAAGGAGCTAAAACCAGTCTCATCCGCTAGAAACTGGGTATTTCTTTCTCCTAAATAAATTAATTTAAGAGCATAATCTAATTTAAACTCTCTCATGTACTGACTTATGTTTTTATTAGTACGCTTACGAATTTTTTTATCTAATGCAGACTTACTAATATGAAGCTGGTTTGATAATTCATCAATAGCAATATTTTTTTTTATCGTTTTAGCTAGAATATGATTAATAGATAGGAGAAAATCTTTTTCGGATAACTGTATTGTAATTTTTGAAAAAAAATACATTGCTATTTTTTTTTTCTTTATTTGATCTCTTAAATTTAAAATATTCCTAATTTTTAGAACTAGTTCTTTAGTTTTAAAAGGTTTCATAATGTAATCATTAACCCCATTCTCCAACTGCTTAAATTTAGTTTCCTCATCAACACTAGCAGTAATAATTACAAAAGGGACCGTATTAAACTTATTACTTTTTTTAATTTTTAAAAATAGTTCTCCCCCCCCCATAACAGGCATCATTAGGTCACTTATAATAATGTCCGGTATATTATCATTTAGATAAATCAATGCTTCATAACCATTTTTAAGCCACTTCACATTAAAATTACTAATGATCAGTAACTCGAGAATAGACTCTCCTAAGGCAAGATTGTCTTCAATTAAAACTATATTTCTTTTTGAGCTTTCCACTTTGTGAAATTACTAATAAAAATTTTAAATTAATGATAAGGTTTTTGTACATAAGGCCACTTATTACACGTAAGGCACCTTTGTATTGTACTTTTATAGAGCAAATAAATATGTTTTTGCTGAAATTAAATGATTTAAGAAGACCAAAATCAAGAGAAGCAACCTTTACCTTTTGTTTTTAATGTGAATGAGGATGCAATTTATGGCTTAGCCTCAAACAATATTTAAATTGAATAATTAATTATCTATTTGAATAAAACAGAGTAATAGTTATTTGTTTTTAAAATAAATTAATAACTGGCGCCTCATGACACTAATAAATTGGTGATAAATGGCATAAAAAAAATAAACCAACTTTTTGTAAATTATTTATTCCTAAATGGTTTAAGTTGATTGCCTTTCCTATGTATTTCAAACCCTTGCGTATCATTAGGCGAAAAGCGATAATACTTTTTTCAAAGATAATACTACAAGCGAATTAAATTTATATTTCACGGATGAATAAAAGTAAAATACTTATTGTTGATGATGAGTTAAATATTAGAGAAACAATAGAAGAATTGCTTACTCTTAACAATTATGAGACAAAAACGGCTAACAACGGCCAAGACGCACTAGATGTTTTAGATAATTGGACTCCTGACTTAATTATATGCGATATAATGATGCCTGTAATGGATGGACATGATTTTCAGAAAATCGTATACAGCGATAAACTTCTAAGCACTATTCCATTTATCTTTTTAACTGCAAAAACAGCAGATAATTTAATGCGTCAGTGTTTTAATGAGGGAGCCGATGACTTTTTAACGAAACCTTTTAAAGCAACAGAGCTGTTACAAACAATAGAGTTCAAAATAGAAAAGTTCAAAAAACTCATAAATAGCAGTAATTTATATCAGGGAGATCAAAGAATTTTATCTCATGAAATAAATACTCCGCTACATGGTATTCTAGGTTCTGTTAATATATTGATGGATGATGCTCTTAATCTAAAAAAACAGGATATCACTTATTTTTATGAAGGAATCAAAATATCTGGTGAGCGATTAAATAGAACGATGCAGAATATAGCTCTTTTTGAGAAAATCAAAAAAAACCAATTTGATGTATCAAAAAATGCTTGTTCCGAAATTAAGAATACTTTCGAGGATGTTTTAAATAAAATTTCGTTCCAATTGAAAAAAGAACAAAATAGAGTTGTGTCAGAACTTACAACTGCAGAACTAGCGGTTAGTAAAAATAATCTAACCCTTATTTTATTTGAACTATTAGACAATGCATTAAAGTTCTCTCCAAAAAATAAAAAAGTAGTTATTGAAGGAAGCATATTTAGTAATGATTATTATGAAATCAATATATTTGACTATGGAGTTGGATTTAAAGCGGAAGAGCTAAAATTGATTGATGCCACAGTCCAATTTAATCGCGATAAAATAGAACAACAAGGATTAGGTTTAGGACTTTACTTAAGTAAAGCCATCATAAAAAAATCTAAAGGCATCATAAGTGTTTTATCGAGAGAAGATATAGGTACTAAAGTCTCCATTTTACTACCTATTCACAAGAAATAAAAAAAACAGTACACACTAGACTTCGATTATAGTGCTTTTAAAAGCACTATAATCACGCAATACCTTTACTTCTTTCTTTCAATTACATAATTCACCATCAAGATCAAGGCCTCTTTGAAATCTGAATTAGGATAACCCTCTAATAACAAGAGTGCTTCTTGCTGAAATTCAACCATTTTAGTTTCGGCATAAAGCAAACCATCATTATCTTTTACAAAGGCAATCACTTCTTTAACACGCTTTTTGTCTTTATTATGGTTTTTAATGGAATTAATGATCCAGGATTTTTCTTTCGGAGTACAGGTATTTAAAACATGGATTAATGGTAAAGTCATTTTTTGCTCCTTGATATCAATACCCGTTGGTTTCCCGATAGCTTCCTCTGTATAATCGAACAAATCATCTTTAATTTGGAACGCCATACCAATGAGCTCTCCAAACTTTCTCATATTCTCTACCTGCACCTCATCCTCAATCACTGATTTTGCGCCAAGAGCACAACAAGCAGCAATAAGTGTTGCTGTTTTTTTTCGAATGATTTCGTAATAAATATCTTCTGTGATATCAAGCCTTCTCGCTTTTTCTATTTGGAGTAATTCGCCTTCACTCATTTCACGAACAGCGACTGAAATTATTTTTAACAAATCAAAATCACCGTTGTCGATCGAAAGCAACAACCCTTTTGAGAGCAAGTAGTCTCCAACGAGTACCGCAATTTTATTTTTCCAAAGTGCATTGATGGAGAAAAAACCTCGTCTGCGATTACTGTCGTCCACCACATCATCATGCACCAAAGTTGCAGTATGAATTAGTTCAATGACACAAGCTCCACGATAAGTCCTTTCATTCACAGTTCCTGCAGAAACCATTTTAGCTGTCAGAAAGACGAACATAGGACGCATTTGCTTCCCTTTTCGGTTTACTATGTAGTACGTGATTCTGTTCAACAAAGCCACTTGTGAGGTCATCGATTCATAGAACTTTTTTTCAAAAAGTTCCATTTCTTTAAAGATGGGCTGTTTTATTTGAGAGGTAACATTCATTTATATATCAAAGATACTACTTTGAAATATAAAAACGTTATCAAATATAAGTAAGTATTTTATAAAGAATATTATTAGTTTTGAGTCACTAACAAATAAAGTAGTATTCAGCAAAAAACCGACTTTTCTAACTTAAATAACACACTATCTAAGAAAGTAATCAAACTTACTACACACTTAACTACCCTCTTCTTTGCAATGCAAAAAAAGACATAGAATTAAAAATGGAGTCCAAAATTGAACTCCATTTTCTTATGCTTGTTTGTTTGCTAACTGCCCGCAGGCCGCATCAATATCTTTTCCTCGACTTCGTCTTACTTTGACCACAATCCCATTCGACTCCAAAGCTTTTATATAGGCATTAGTGGCATCTTCGGATGCTTGCTGGAACTCACCATCATCTATAGGATTGTATTCTATCAAGTTGACCTTGCAAGGGACGTACTTACAAAATTTCACTAAGGCATCGATAGACTCTTTATTGTCATTGATATCCTTCCAAACTACATATTCGTAGGAAATTTTACTTTTTGTTTTTCTGTACCAATATTCCAATGACTCCCGTAGATCAGCCAATGGGAAATTTTTACTAAAAGGCATGATTTGGGAACGGATCTCATCAATAGCAGAATGCAGTGACACCGCTAACTTGACTTTCACATCGTCATCTGCTAATTTCTTAATCATTTTTGGCACTCCTGAGGTGGAAACCATGATTCTTTTTGGAGACATTCCTAAACCTTCTGACGAAGTAATCATTTCGATTGCTTTCATCATATTGTTATAATTCATCAGTGGTTCTCCCATTCCCATAAAAACAATGTTTGACAAAGGATGATTGTAATACAAACGACTCTCTTTATCTATAGCCAATACCTGATCGTAAATCTCACCTGGCTCTAAATTCCTCATTCTCTTTAATCGTGCAGTAGCACAAAAACTACAATCTAAACTACAACCCACCTGACTAGAAACGCAGGCAGTCGTTCTCGTATTAGTAGGAATCAAAACAGACTCCACCACTAAACCATCATGCAAACGCACTGCATTTTTTATGGTTCCGTCGTCAGAACGTTGTATCGTGTCCACTTTAATGTGGTTGATAACAAAATTACTTTCTAACATAGTACGAGTTTCCTTAGATATATTAGTCATATCCTCAAAACTATGGGCGCCTTTGCTCCACAACCATTCGTAAACTTGATTCCCACGAAAAGCTTTGTCCCCTTGGGTAACAAAAAATTCACGCAGTAATTCTTTAGATACTGCTCGTATGTCTTTTTTCTCAATTTGCATGTTGCAAATTTAATGACAATTTCTTGATTTGTTGTTTTGATAATTTAATAACTTTACGGCAAATCGAAAAAACCCGTAAAAATGCACTTTATTTCCCAAGAATTAGAAGATTATATCGAGCAACACTCTGAAAAAGAGCCTCAATTATTGGCCGCATTAAATAAAGAAACTTACCAGAAAATCTTATTGCCCCGTATGTTAAGTGGCCATTTTCAAGGCCGTGTTTTAAGCATGCTGGCGAAATTGATTCGACCGGTAAACATTCTAGAAATCGGAACGTATACGGGCTATTCTGCTTTGTGCCTCTGCGAAGGAATGCAAGAAGGCGGAGAATTACACACCATTGATATTAAAGAGGAATTGGTTGATTTCCAAAGGAAGCATTTTGATAAGTCGCCTTGGGGAACGCAAATTACACAACACCTGGGAGAAGCAGTGGATATTATACCAACACTAGATATAAAATTTGATTTGGTTTTTATTGATGCCGATAAAGAAAATTACATTAATTATTTTAATATCATTCTTCCAAAAATGAACAAAGGAGGAATTATTCTTTCTGATAACGTTTTGTGGAGCGGAAAAGTATTGGAACCGGTACACCCGAATGACGTGAGCACTAAAATACTGCTGGAATACAACGCTTTACTAAAAAATGACCCAAGGGTCGAAACCGTCTTGTTCCCTATTAGAGATGGCTTGACCGTAAGTCGAGTATTGTAGCTTTAGCTTTTTTAGCCCAGATGGAAATGGAAATCCTGCAGTTCTAAAAATTAATTTTTCTAAACAAAAAAGAGCGACCAGCGGAAGCTCCTTTATTGTTATTGAAAAATATTTTTTAAAACTGTAGATTGCAATGTAC
This sequence comes from Flavobacterium sp. ACAM 123, assembly GCF_000264055.1. Lineage (GTDB taxonomy): Bacteria > Bacteroidota > Bacteroidia > Flavobacteriales > Flavobacteriaceae > Flavobacterium. The sequence goes on from NZ_AJXL01000039.1 coordinate 33,373, forward strand.
AGCAGGAATTGCTTCTAAAAACTAAAGTGGAAAATACTTTTTTTGGACTCCTTGATATATTTTAAACACTAAATATCCTGAAAATATCCCAAATAAATACCCAGATAAAATATCAATTGGATAGTGCAATCCCAAGTAAATCCTGCTGTAACCAAATACTATTGGCCATAGGAATAATAAGTAGCCGTGCTTGTAATGGCGATGCATAACACTGTATATAAAGGTAGCAACTGCCATACTATTTGAAGCGTGACCTGAGAAAAAACTAAAGGAACTGCGGCTTTGAACTACCCGAATTATTGTATTGATTTCTGGGTTACTACACGGACGCAATCTTTGAAATCCATTTTTAAACAAGTTGGTCATCTGATCTGTAAATGTAATTAAAACGGCTATCGCCAAAATAAAATACAACGTTTGCTTTGCCCCCAATTCTTTATAAATAAAAAACAGTAGAACAAGAAAAAAAGGAGTCCAATAAAGTTGTTGAGTAATAATTAACCAAAGGCCGTCATACCTTTCTGAGCCTAAACTATTCAAGAAAATGAGTAATTCAGTGTCCAGAGATAAAATTTTATCGAGCATTATTTATTACGTTTTACAGGTCCGGTGATCTCTTCAATGTCTTCCTTCACTTTATTAGCCTGAGTAATGGAATCACCCATAAGGTCATCCTTAACTTTATCGATCTGGGTATTAAAGTTACCCGTCATATCTGATAGGGATTTTGCATCAAGACCATTAGCATCAACTCCTTTTTGAATTTCACTTTTTATGTCATTAGTCGCATGTTTTAATTGCGCCATAGCCTTACCCATAGCACGCGCCATTTCCGGCACCTTATCTGAACCAAAAAGCATTAGCACGATAAACAAAATAAAAACTAACTCTCCACCTCCTATGCCAAACATAATTATTAATTTTAATTACTACAAAGATACCAAATTTAGAATACCCTGACTTTTAAATTTTTTACTATAAAAANAAANANANATATATA
>NZ_AJXL01000040.1 GCF_000264055.1 Flavobacterium sp. ACAM 123
TTTTTTTTATGTCCAATAACATTTTTACTTTTTAGAAGCTTTCATATTGATTACTTCTACCATCAAGGAGAAAGAGATCGCAAAATACAAATACCCTTTTGGCACCGGCGTTACGTGACTTCCAAAAACAAGTGCATTTGATAAATGAGCACTTTCTGTAATTAGCATAAAACCAATAAGAATTAAAAAGGATAAACCTAGAATTTGTATCGAAGGGTTTTTATTCACGAAACTACCCACGGGAACAGCAAACTGCATCATGATGAGAACTGAAATCACTACTGCTGTAATCATGATATATAAAGCCCCAGGAACGCCATTAGTCATCCCGACTGCGGTAAGAATACTATCAAAGGAGAAAACCAAGTCAATCATAATGATTTGCACGAGTACACTTTGAAATGATTTTGTTGCGACTTTACCTAATTCCTTTTCTTCATGGCCTTTATCATCTACTTTTTCCCTAATTTCACTGGTGCTTTTATAAATAAGGAATAAACCTCCCAGAAGTAATATGATACTTTGTCCTGTAATTCCAGCGGATAACCATCTTAAATCAATGGTGAACCAAGGTTCTTTCATTTGAATCAATAAATTGATACCGAATAAAAGGGCGATTCTCATGAACATAGCAAGAAACATTCCTATTTTAGTTGCTTTTTTGCGACTTTCCACCGGTAATTTACCCGTTGCAATTGAAATGAAAATAATATTATCTATTCCCAGAACTATTTCCAGGAAGGTCAATGTTAATAAGGCAATCCAAGCATCGGGATTTAAAAATACTTCCATTTGGTTTTATAATAAATTAGTAACTATTATAGGTTAAATTACGGATGTTTAGTCTGATAATTTCGTTACAGTCCCTTTTTGTTTTTGAGACACTCCTACCATTCCAAATTCAAAGGTATATGTATTTTCTGAAGTGGTTAAAATGCGCATATCTATCGATTTTTCCTCTGCCATATTTTTTGGGTGCAATTTTTTTAAAATATATTCGCAATCGTTGACCCAGCGTATGGAGGCCGTATCTGTCTTTCCATCGTAAGTTTCAATTTCTAAGCTATCATTACGTTCAAAAATAGTTGTTTTTGTTACACCGTCTACTTCGTAATCAAAACGAAATTTTCCGGTTTTAAAATCTTTGCAGTTGCGTTCTACATCATAGCAGGAAATAAAAAGTAGAAGTAGGGGAAGTAGAATAATTTTTTTTGTAGCCATTTAATCTGTTATTTTTAGTAATGAATAGAAAGTGATTTTAAAAAAGAAACATATCAGTTTGTGGAAAAGTCTTGTAATTTGCTCAACTCCATTTCTATGTTTTTCTTCCATTTTTTTTGTTCTAAAGTATCAATGCCATGACTTGTCTCTTTATCATATAAACTTTGTCTTTCCTTGTTTAAAGCAATACATTCTTTAAATAGTTTGTCTGACTCTTTCATTAAGTTAAAAATATTGAAATTCTTTTCGATTATTTTTTTTCTTAATTCTCTAGCATACACTTCACTTAAGTCAAAATGTAATTGTTCATGTTCTAAGAGTATGTCATTTTGCGTGTTCTTTAAATTTACCCAACTATGATTACAAAAGAATGTATTAGTGACTTTTAATTTTGCTTTACTGAATAAATTGGTGTTATTGGATTTAAGTTCTAATTCGCAACTTGTTTCTGCACCGTAACCTAGTGCGGAAATGGGTTGGGTTTCTTGTTTAAAGTCGTACCAAGTTAGTTTTCTTTCTTTTGACCATTCTATTTTTTTTTCATGGATTTTATAGTTTGGTACTTTGTAGAGCGTGGCTTCTATTCGATCGCAAGAGCTCCGTTGATCGGGTAATTTATGATTGTTAATTTTTAGGATGTTAGCTCCGTTTTCCCTGCATAATTTTTTAATGGTAGCAATCAGATCATCATAATTACAGTTTGTCGAAAAACCCTTGTCAGTAGATTTTACGGTACCAACTTTTATACCATCATTTTCAAAAAAACTGAGTTCATCGATTACTAAAACAATTTCATCTTCAGAAATAGGATTTTGTTTTGAAGTTATTGTTGGTGCAATTTTAGGTGAACAAGAATTTAAAACTAGGAGTGGTAGAATGATTAACAATAAAACGCTTTTTTTCATGCTTAGTGGATTTTAATATCATACTTATCTAAAAGTCCTGGTACTCCTTGCGTAGAGAATTTGGCCTTTTTCATAGGATTAAATTCTGGATTAATTTTATAATTAAACGCCGTTATGAAATTAACTTCTTTCAATTGGGTATCATTAAAAATGGCATTGTCTAAATTGCAATTCTCAAAAACCGAATTGGAAAGTGTACTTCCTATAAAACTGACTTCTTTCATCGAACAGGAATTGAAATTCGTCTTTGGCATTTTCTTATTGGCAAAAGTAGAGTAATCCAAAACGCAATCCTGAAAATCCACTGCAAACAAGAAATCAGTACAGCTGTTAAACTGAATTCCCAATAATTTGCAATTGCTAAAATGTACCGTTTTTAAGCTGGTTCCCATTAAACTAGTCATCGATAGATTGCAGTCGATAAACTCGCAATCCATAAAGGTATTGTTTGAGAAATCACTATTGGATAAATCGCAATTTTTAAAGACGCAGTCCTCAAATTCGCGATTACTGATTTTCTTGTCAATAAAAACGATTTTTTCAAATGTTTTCTGAATGTGAATCAAGTCTTCCATTAGTCGTTAAATAAAGCTTTCATAATTGTATTTAGTCCTAAAAACAGTAAGTACATTGCTCCCAGACAGGCAACGATACCAAAAGCCAAAACGAGATAGTGCCAAATATTTTGCTTGTTGATGAAGGCATTGTATATGATTGCTGGACCTATAAACAGCAATGGCAAAGCTCCACTTAAATATTTAATTCCTTTCGATAAAAGTTCTTTATTAGTTCCCATTTTTTTAAGTTTTAATTTTACAACATAGAGCACAAAGTTTTCGAATTGCACGCTAAGCTAAAATTTCAATATTTACTTCACATTATAAGACGCAACAGCTTTCCTGACGCTACCATATTCTTTTAATAATGCCGCTCCTTCTTCGTAACTAACCGGAATTTCTCCCATAATCATTTTTACTCCGCGATCAATGAGTTTGCTGTTGCTGAGTTGCATGTCCACCATTTTGTTTCCCTTCACTTTTCCGAGTTGGATCATGGTCGCTGTCGAAATCATGTTTAATACTAATTTCTGTGCTGTTCCGGCTTTCATGCGGGAGCTTCCGGTTACAAATTCTGGACCCACAACGACATCAATAGGGAATTGTGCTGTTTTAGAAAGCGGACTTTCTGCATTGCAGGAAATACTTCCTGTAATAATATTATTTTCATTACACGCTTCTAAACCACCAATAACATAGGGCGTTGTCCCTGATGCAGCGATACCTATTACGACATCATTCTCAGTTATATTTTGTTCTTGTAAATCGTTCCAAGCTTGAGTAGCGTTGTCTTCGGCATTTTCTACGGCTCTGCGAATCGCAATATCCCCGCCGGCAATGATTCCGTTTACCAAGTCGAAAGGCACACCAAAAGTTGGTGGGCATTCTGACGCATCCACAATCCCTAATCGTCCGGAAGTTCCAGCGCCAATGTAGAACAATCTTCCGCCCAATTTCATTTTAATCACAATTTGGGTCACTAAAGTTTCAATTTGGAGTAGTGCTTTTTCAACAGCATAAGGAACGGTTTTGTCCTCCTGATTGATATTAGCCAGCAGTTCTTTTATAGACATCTTTTCTAGATGTTCGTATTTTGAGGATTGCTCGGTAGTTTTAGTGAAATTCATTTTGGTATATTTTTCGACAAATGCGCTGAGGCACTAAGTTAATTATATGTTTGTAAATTTAAAAAAGAATACCAATTCAGCAACATATAGAATTCATAAAATAGTTCATTTTATCAACTTTTTGAAATTCTTTTCTATAAAAAATAAGCCAATGCAATTCCTAATACAATCATGGAAACTTTAGCAATGTTGAATTTATGGCCTTCACTACTTTCAAAAATGATAGTGGAGGAAATATGAAATAATATTCCGATTACAATAGCTGTGATTTCTGTATAATAATCATTCAGTATCGGTAAAAAATCAGATGCTAAGGTCCCTAACGGAGTCATTAAAGCGAAGGTGAGCATGAAACCAAAAATTGCTTTTTTGTCTAGATGCGAATTAATAAAAAAAGTGGTGAGGATAATCGCTATCGGTAAATGATGTATGGCAATACCAACCGCTAAATCTTGGTGATGGCTTACTGGAAAACCTTCTAAAAAAGCATGGATGCAAAGACTGATGAACAGCAACCATGGAATGTGGGACATGTTTACATGTCCATGCGTATGCCCATGTTCAGCACCTTTGGAGAAAAATTCCAATATAATCTGGAATAGAATTCCAAGCATTATGCAAATTCCTATATTTGGATTTTTACTTTCATAAACATCCGGTAACAAGTGCATCACAGTTAAAGATAATAGAAAAGCGCCACTAAAAGCCAACAGTAACTTTAGGTTGGTTTTGTTATTAGGTTTTAAAAACAAAGCGATCCCATATCCTAATAGTACCGAGAGTAAAGGTAAAAGGTAATTCATTCTTAGATGTTGAATTGTTTTATTGAACTGCTGAATCGCTCCTTTTTAGTGGCCGATTAAATAAATTAATGAATTGCCGAATGAACTATTTAAAGATCATAATTAATCGCTCGCTTTCATTACTGTAGAATTTTTTTAATTTATAGTCTCCAAAAATATCTAAAAGATAAATTCCAGCCTCCTCCATTAGTCCCTCAAAGTCTTGTAATGTTAATGCTTTTACTTTCTCAGTAAAATGAAACTTTTGTCCTTTATCTTCAAAGTCAATTTCTTTATAAATATGTCCGTCTTTTAAATAGCGTTTCAAATGAAAATCAATTCCTTCGACCGTTTTTGTTTCTTCTGGAACAAGAGTTGTTAGCACTTGGTTTACATTCAAGAAATCAATTACGGCAAAACCATATTCAGACAAGCTTTCTTTAATTGCTTTTAGAGTTATAAGATTATCCTCGTCTTTTTCGAAATAACCAAAACTGGTAAACAAATTAAAAATAGCATCGTACTTTTCTTCAAAAGGTATTCTCATGTCATGTACTTTAAAATGCAAAGTATCATTTGTGTCTTTGCTAGCTTCGGCGATACTGTTTTCAGATAGATCAGCACCTAAAACATCAAACCCCAATTGATTTAGATAGATAGAATGACGACCCTTGCCACAAGCTAGGTCTAGTACTTTGGCATTTTCTGGAAGGTTAAGGTAGTTTGTTATGTTATCTATAAAAAGCTGCGCTTCGGTATAGTTTCGCTCTTTGTATAGGATATGATAATAAGGTGTATCAAACCATGAACTGAACCAAGTTTCTGTTGGTTGTTCCTGATTTATATTCGTTGGATTTTGTTCTTCAGACATTTATTCTTTTTCAATTAATTCAAGTCCCGCAAATTTAGTGTATTTTTGCTGAAAAATAAAGAAACCGTGCATTTACAAAGATATTCCGTCGTAGAAGTCTTTAATTCTTATCGCGGCTTAAACGTAAAGCAGAAAAAGGTCTGTTTTAATTGATACACACAAATGGAAAATAATTTTAAGATGGTTGCCAAAACCTTTTTTGGTTTTGAGGAAATATTAGCAAAGGAATTACAAATGTTGGGCGCACAAGATGTGGAACAAGGAGTAAGAATGGTAAGTTTTAAAGGGGATAAAGGGTTTATGTACAAAGCGAATTTGTCATTGCGTACCGCTTTAAAAATTTTGAAACCTATTTATTTTTTTAAGGCAAACAATGAACAAGCTTTATATAAAGGAATCTCCGGTGTAAACTGGTCCAGATATATTAGCGCTAATCAAACTTTTGTTATTGACGCTACGGTGCATTCAGATAACTTCAATCACTCTGAATTTGTCTCACAAAAATGTAAGGATGCAATTGTAGATCAATTTAGAGAACGAACGGGACAACGTCCAAGTATCGACAAAGTACACCCAGATTTAAGAATCAACATCCATATTGACAAAGATCAAGTTTCTGTTGCATTAGACACTTCAGGAAACTCATTGCATCAACGAGGGTATAGGACAGCAACTAATATAGCTCCAATAAATGAAGTCTTGGCAGCAGGTGTTTTGCTTCTTTCGGGATGGGACGGACAAGGAGACTTCTTGGATCCAATGTGTGGTTCAGGCACTTTCTTGGCTGAGGCGGCTATGATTGCTTGTAATATTCCCGCAAACATCAACCGAAAAGAATTCGCATTCGAGAAATGGCATGATTGGGACAATGACTTATTCGACAGTATCACCGACAGTTTATTGAAAAGAGTTAGAGAATTTCATTACACCATAAAAGGTTTCGACAAAGCACCCTCTGCAGTTAGCAAAGCCAAAGACAATATTAAGAACGCTAATTTAGAAGAGTATATCTCTATTGAAGAGAAAAACTTCTTTGATACAGAAAAAACGACACAAGGGAAATTACACATGGTATTTAATCCTCCCTACGATGAGCGATTGGATATCCATATGGAAGAGTTCTATAAAAACATTGGTGATACTTTGAAGAAAAACTATCCTGGAACTAATGCTTGGTTCATTACAGGAAATCTAGACGCATTGAAGTTTGTGGGATTAAAGCCTTCAAGAAAAATTAAACTTTTCAATGCTAGTATTGAAGCCCGACTGGTTAAATACGAAATGTACGAAGGAAGTAAGAGAACAAAATTTCAAACACAGGAGCCAGATAATGCTGCGCCAGTTTCAGACAGCAATGATCAGTAATCAGTGATAGGTTTACAGTGAGCAGTTTTAGAACAATAAACAGTATATTGGATAGAACAAAAAATTAAGACAATAAAACTCCACAAAGTCTCCCTCTCCTTCGGAGGGGGCGGCGGGAGGACAAAATAAACATACAATGAGTAAATTACAAGTAAGAGCATTTTTATACCAATTGGGCTGCTTTGCCATACTTTTCATTTCCGCACGTTACCTCATAGAACGTTTTACTGGATTAACAGATTTTTGGATTCCTTTGACCGCTTTTGTTGTGGGGACTATTTTATCTCCAAAATTCAAAGCTGTCAAAACGGAAGATGGTGAGAAGTTGTATATGAAGTGGGTTTTTGCCAAGGAAGTAAAAGAAATAGGGTAATAGTTATCCAAAAAATCTAATAAAAAAAAGAACCGCAATTTCACTGATTATCGCAATCGTGCAGTTGCGGTTTACTATTTTTGTAAAATAGAGTAGCGCGCTATATTCTATCTCAAACAAAATGCCTTATTGACGTAAGAAAACTATATTTAGATGTGTTTTAAAAAACTAAAACAATAATCTTTATTCTTCCTTAGCTCCATTTTTAGATACTTCAACTGGCTCGACTTTCTTCTTATAAAGAGGAATGAAGTAGGAAACAGTATAATTAAAACCTACCCCAAAATCACCATCATAGGTTCTGTTAAAACCTGGAATATATAGGTTATCGAAATTCCCCGGCTTTTTATTAGAAACCAATCGGTTCAAGCGAAGACTGAATCCCACAAAAACATTGTCAAACACTTTTGCTTTTATTCCGGCAACCACTTCAATCCAACTGGCCGTTAACCCATTGAATTTTTCGCCAGAAGCAATGGCAGGCACTTCTCCAAAGTAAGGAGTGGCATTATAAATTTTATAACTGTTCAATTCCTGGTTAAAAGTACTAAAGCCATAGCGCAGCCCAATAGAGATGATATTCTCCATGTCCAGCCAGTTTTCGTAGGCGTTATAATCAAAACCTGCTTTTAGATACGATCCTTTTGTTGTAAAATTCAATCGGGAATCGTCGGTAGTTTTGTTTTCATTTCCAATTTCAGCAGCCAAAAAAATATTTTTTTGTTCAACCTGTAGTCACCTACGAATTCGATTCCTTTATAATCCTTGTCATATAACCCACGAGTCAATTTATACAAATCGATTCCTACACGTAATCCGTAACGGTTTGTTTTTATAGGAACGACTGTGTTTTTTTTCTCATCTGGCAACTCCACGGTCTTTACATTCCTGTTATTAGGAATTATAGCTTTAGTACTGGTACTATCAGCTGTATTTTTTAGGGTAGTAGTTTGCTTTGCCAGTTCGCCTTTTTGGCTCGTGTCTTGTGCTTCTACTAGGTACAAAGAAAAAATCAGGCAAATGCTAAAAATATATTTCAAGATGTGTTTCGTTTTCGTTAGCTATACTACTATTTTTAACCGCGAGATATTGAATCCATTTCTGATCTGCTGTGGCAGCATCAGTATGAACGTAAGGCGTTTGAGGATCTAAGGTGTAATTCGTTTTAAAACCGCAGGCTCGAGATACAAATAGATTTTCTCGTGCATAATTAAATTTCAGGATGTCCTCGTTTACCAATGCGGGATTAGAATTTCCGGAATTTAGGATAAGACTAAAGGTAGTTACATCTGCATCTGTTTTCAAGGGAATTGAAACGGTGCTTCCGTTGACTAAATCACTGCCCTTAAAAACAACACCATCTGTCATTCCTTCGCCAGTTATTTTTAAATTCGTCACGTTTTTTAAAACAGATGAATTCGTAACATCATAGAACGAAATCACTAAGCGGGGAGTGGTAAGGGTATTGGCATCACAGATATCATCTTTCTCACAACTGGACAAAGAGTAAACTATCACAAACAGTAACACTATTATTTTTTTCATATCTATTCTTAGTGATTATTAATTAGTAAGTAGTAATTAGCACAAAATTGAAACTAATTACTTTTTACTAATTACTAGGGACTAGCTATCTTCTCTCTAAAAGAACCACATTCTCTACGTGATGCGTTTGTGGAAACATATCCACAGGACGTACGCGAGTTACTTTATATTTCTCATCCATCAAGGCTAGATCGCGGGCTTGTGTAGCCGAGTTACAACTTACATAAACGATTTTTTCAGGAGCAATCTTCATGATTTGTTCAATCACGTCTTTGTGCATTCCGTCTCGTGGTGGATCAGTAATTATAACATCAGGTTGTCCGTGTTGTGCAATAAAAGAATCATTAAATACTACTTTCATATCTCCTACATAGAACTCACAATTATCAATATCGTTGCGTACTGCATTGGCTTTAGCATCCTTAATAGCATCAGGGACGCTTTCGACACCTATTACTTTTTTTGCCTTTTTAGAAACAAACTGAGCAATAGTACCTGTTCCAGTATATAAATCATACACGATTTCATTTCCGGTTAAACCAGCAAAATCTCTCGTTATTTTATATAATTCATACGCTTGATCTGAATTGGTCTGGTAAAAAGACTTCGCATTAATGCTAAATTTCAAACCTTCCATTTCTTCCAGGATGTAATCACGGCCTTTATATAACTTAACATCGGTATCGTACAGCGTATCGTTTGCTTTATTATTGACTACATATTGCAAAGAAGTGATCTGCGGGAACTTCTCATATAGATGATTTAAGATTAACTCTCTTTTTTCTTTATCATTTTCAAAAAATTGAATCAACACCATGATTTCTCCAGTAGAAGCCGTGCGTAACATTAAGGTACGCAGTAAACCTTCGTGCGCTCTAGGATTAAAGAATGTCAGGCCATTTGCATTAGCAAAATCCGCTACTTCGTTTCTGATTGCGTTTGATGGATCTTCCTGTAAATGACATTTGTTGATGTCCAATATTTTATCCCACATTTTTGGGATATGAAATCCTAATGCATTTCTATTTCCTAAATCTTCTGTGCTTGCTATTTCGGCTTCCGTCAACCAACGGCTGTTTGAAAACGAAAATTCCATTTTGTTTCTATAGAAAAACTGTTTTTCTGAACCTAAGATTGGTTCAAATTCAGGAAGTTCTACTTTTCCTATGCGTTGCAAGTGGTTCAACACTTCATTTTGTTTGTAATACAGTTGTTGGTTGTATTTCATATTTTGCCATTTACAACCGCCACAAACACCAAAGTGCTCGCAAATAGGTTCAGTACGGTGTTCTGAATATTCGTGAAAGTGAATCGCTTTTCCTTCGTAGTAGGCCTTACGCTTCTTAAAAGTCTGCACGTCAACCACATCGCCTGGAACCACATTCGGGATAAAAACTACTTTACCATCAGGAGCCTTCGCTACCGACACTCCTTTTGCACCTGCATCGATGACTTTTATCTGGTGAAAGACCACCTTATCTGTATTTTTCTTTGCCATGGCGCAAAAATAAGCGTTTGTACCTTACTATTTTCAAAAAGTGATGATTTTTATTTGAGCCTATTCCCGCTTTCCGCTACAAATCCCCAGTTCTTCAAGCAAGATTACTATCCCAGTAAAGGAGCTTCCGTCGGTCGCTCTTTACCGGCAAGTATTCTAAAGCGTGAAATCCTGCGGGTTTTCCGCTATAATCAGGGGCAAGGGAGTAGCTTTATTAGTAGGTTCTGATTTAAAAATGATTTTTGCGTTTCATCCATTCGTAATTCACAATCGTCACAAAGTAGAAAACCACATCGGCACAAATTTTCCCAACCATAATCCCTATTAATGCTTTACCGTTCAGGATAGGCAGCCAATACATACAAAACGAACGGATAAATAAAATATCTCATACTGCAGGATATCCAAATTCCAGCAACACGTTCTGATTAACATAAGCACTTGCCTGAAAGTGGTCTTTTGTTGTATTGCTTTGTTCTTTTTAGTGCATTTCCAGTAAGCCATGCCCATAATCACGCTGTAAAATGCAAAGTACTCGGCAGATGTTACTTGGTACGCTATTGTTAAACTACTAAAAATCCGACTCAATTGCGAAGCCAATAAAGCAGCGGTAGTAGCTGCCAACTCGGCATATTTATAGCGGTCAAACCATTCTTTTAAACTGTGTTTTAGAAAGTATATTTGCGTTTTCCTACTTAATTCAAAAACAAAACGATACAAAGTTTCGGTTCGGAAACAATAAAATTATTTCTTTATCAGAGTCATTAATCTTACTTCTGTATCCTAGGCGCGAGCGTTTCCACAAGGGACACTATTTCGACAAAGAGGCGATTTAAGCATCAATTTTTCCTGTTTTATAATTTATGATACTGATGACAAACGTACAATTTAAATCAAGGTCTGTTTATAAATTAAGATTGTGAATATAAAGGTGGGACGTCAGCTTTCTGACGAGGACTTTCAACTAAACTTCTGAAATCCCCTCCTGTAGGTTCTTGAAAAATTTCCAGTTGAAATTGAGACATAATAGTTAGTAAATGATCGAAAATATCAGATGTGATTACTTCATATTTTTCCCATTCCTTTTCATAAGTGAAACAATAGATTTCTAATGGCATTCCTTTAGAAGTGGGGTCTAATTGTCGCACCATATGCGTCATATTGCTATTAATCTTAGGATTTGAAAGAATGTAGTTTTCAGCATAAACTCTAAAAACACCAATATTAGTAAGACTTTTAATATTAACCGGATTAGATTCATTATCAATTAATGCAGAATTAGATTTTTTAATTTCTTTTTCTTTTTGAACGATGTAGTCTCGTATAAGCGCATATTTTTTAAACTGTTCCAGCATTTGATCATCACAAAAACAAAAACTACTGACCTTAAGATAAATGGCCCTTTTTATTCTACGCCCGCCTGAATTGCTCATCCCGCGCCAGTTTTTAAAGGAATCAGTAATGAATGCATAGGTAGGAATCGTGGTGATTGTCTTGTCCCAGTTCTGGACTTTAACCGTACTTAAATTGATGGACATTACATCACCATCGGCATCATATTTTGGCATGGCAATCCAATCGCCCACGCGCACCATGTCATATACAGACATTTGGATGCTAGCCACAAAACCTAAAATAGTGTCTTTGAAAATTAATAATAAAATAGCGGTCATGGCTCCCATGGCTCCCAGAAAGTAAAAAGGACTCTTTCCTAAAAGTAATGACAAAATGAGAATTCCGCCGATGAAATACACCATAATATTCAGGACTTGAATGTAGCTCGTGATGGGTTTGCCTTTAAACACAGGAGATTTAGACAGAATATCATCAAAAACCGCAAGCAAAGCAATAATCGTCCAGATGATGACTAATAGAATTATAATCATCGCCGATGTAACGATATAATTTGAGAGTATTGGATATTCTCGTAAAATGGAAGGCACTGCAAAAATCACAAGAAGTGCTGGAATTATATAAGAGAGCTTATCAAATATTTTTTTCTCGATTAAAATGTCGTCCCAAGTCATCTTACTTTTTAAAAATAGTTTGTGTATTGTATCAACAATTAATTTTTTAGTTAAAATCCAAGCGACAAAACAGATAACAATTAAACCAACAATGAATATTGGTATATTAATGTAATCGGCAACTTGAGAGTCTATATTAAAAAAGTCAGTTAACCATTTAGTGCTGAGTTGTATAGAGAGGTATTTTTCTTCGGGTAGAATCATTTTTTAAATTTGTTTGGTGCAAAGGTAACATTCACAATTGACAACAAGAATAGAACTTAAGTATTGGCTTTTTCTTAACAGAGGATTTTTCTGTGTTTTACCTTGTAGTTTTCATTACACTGTAAATGGGCAGGAAGGCATCAAGTTTAAGTCAATTAGAATGGTTAATCGCTTTCAACTTCTAACTTTAGTGCATTAGCAACTACTCGACATGTCTTTTAATTGAAGAGGGAAGAGAATACTTACGAAGTCGGGATACTTAGCAGAGTAGTATTGATTTTTGGTTTAAAAGCTAATTAATTTGATAAGCTTTGATACGTCTTTGAGATATTACTATTTACTCAATCAAAAGTCAATACCAGTTTTACCTCATTAATTAATTGCTTTGAATTGTTTCATCTCTTGTAATGGTTCGATCGCATTGTAATCTTTCCATATCTTAGGATCATAGGATTTGATCGTTATAAATTTAAAATCGGTTTCTTTTATTTTTTCAATTGCCTCTGCCGTTGTTGTAGAACGAGACATATTAAGGAATTCTGTTTTGTTGCTCGTATTGGCTTCCATTTTTAAATCAAGAGAAAGCACATCTTTGTCGCTACTTGTTAATTCTATAAATTTTAGAGGACGGTTTAAATAAAAGTAATTTCCTGTTTCAATAGCGGCATATTGCATATAATAGCTGTCGTCATTGGCTTTTTTCTTGTAGGTAATTGTTCCCTTACTGACATTCTCTGAAACTTTAATTCCCAAAAGAAACTTCATATTGAAATTATTCAACTTCTCGCCTTCCTCTAAAATGTAATCAGTTCTCAGGATGGCGTAATCTGTTTCAGAAATATATAATTTACCCACATACATGGCTTTGCTTTTTCGAGGTTTAAAAGTAAGAACGTAAGCAAATTCATTTTCATTAGTGTAAGTCGTACCTTCAAAAGTATAGTCATACAGCTCTGGTTTTTGTATAAAATCAAACTTCTTGTTGTTTAACAAATTGGTTTGATACATAAAGCTGCTAAGGTTACTTTTTGTAGCAGTTAACTGACTGTCTATTTCTATGTCAATACCTTTGTTTTTCTTTTTATTGAAGTCTTTACGTAACGAAATCGTATCTCTTGATCCAAAAAGTCCACTTTTTGCGCGATAATATTTAGTGGAGTCTAAGTGTTGTAACATCATATTCATAGCTGTTTTTTCTAAATCGTCTAGGGACGTAGACTCTCCTTCATTTTTTAAGACAGTAGCTTTTAAAACAGCTAGTTTGGAGGTAAACACAAACTTATCAGCTTTTTTGGTTTTAACCGAATAGTAGTTACAAAGAATATCGGTAAATGATAACGGCGGATGCGATATTAATTTTTTAGAAAAACCCTGCAAGTCATTGTTGATTTTTGATAATGCTTGCTTACTAAAACCAGTTGATTCGTTAATTTCTACATCGATTATGGAAGGATTAAAATAATTAGAGGTTCTGTAAAAGAACATTTCTTTTGACCCTTTTTCGCCAGTGGTATAATTACGGCTCAAGTTGGCTTTTACATTTGCCATAATCTCATATGGATTGGGTTTTATATTGGATACAGCAACATCATTTAGTTGAAAAACACCAGGTGCCAGTTTAATGCTATAATCAAGTCTTTTTAATTCGGCGACGGTCAATTGCTGATTAACATAACCCAAATAGGAAACTGTAAGTAGGGTTTCGTCCTGACTGTTGTTTTCTGAGAGCGTAAAATAGCCTTCACCATTAGACACCAAATTTTCAGATTCGTTTACCTTAATATTAGCATACGGAATACTTTCCCCAGTTGCGGAATCAATGATTTTACCCTTTATGTTTTGAGCAACTCCTAGCTGAAAAAGGAATACAATGAAAAAAAAACTAATTAAAATTTGCTTCATTTTGTTAAAATATTTGATTGTATTAATTATTATGATTGCCTTTAAATACTAATTGAGTTTTAAGATAAAATTCATTTTTTCTATTTTTCAAATATAAAGGTTATTAGATTATCAATCAGAGCGTAATTACTAATTTATTGTTAATTTTCTTACGAAATTAAAATTCAGATTTACCTTTAAAAACAAAACTCAGCAGTTGCAATAGTAATGCTGAAAATGTTGAAAGTAAAATTTTTTAATCTAAATTTTATATTAGGATTAAACGTAATACATTTACCGTTCTATAATTAGCTTTTATTTAAATGAAAAAACTATTACTTATTGCGATTTTCGCAATTACCGCAGGTGTTTTTGCTCAAGATAACACTCCAAGCACTGTTAGCGAGAATTACACTAAGAAAGAAGTGCACATTAAAATGCGTGATGGAGTATCTCTTTATACCGCCATCTACACGCCCAAAGACCATTCTAAAAAATACCCAATGATCATGCAGCGCACGCCTTACAGTTGCGCGCCTTATGGTGCTGACCAATTCAAGAAAAGCATTGGCCCTAGCGAAACCATGATGAAAGAAGGTTACATTGTTGTGTATCAAGATGTACGCGGGCGCTGGATGAGTGATGGTTTGTATGACAATATGAGAGCGTACATTCCTAATAAAAAATCAAAAACAGATGTTGATGAAGCTTCGGATACGTATGATACTATTGATTGGTTAGTTAAAAATACAGACTATAACAATGGAAATGTGGGAATCTGGGGAATTTCGTACCCTGGGTTTTATGCAACTTACTCCTTATTGAGTAGGCATCCTGCATTGAAAGCCGTTTCGCCTCAGGCGTGTATCAGCGATTTTTTCTTTGATGATTTTCACCATAACGGAGCCTATTTATTGAGCTATTGGAAAGCGACACCTCTTTTTGGTATTCAAAAATCAGAACGCACAACTACAGATTGGTACAAATTTCCCGACTTGGGAACCAAAGACGATTATCAGTTTTTTATGAATGCGGGACCTTTGTCTAACTTGGACGCGTTTTATGGAAAAGACAATGAATTTTGGCTACAGCTAAAAGACCATTCCAGTTACGATGATTTCTGGCAAAAAAGAGGCATTCTCCAACATTTAAATGATATCAAGCCCGCGGTAATGACTGTAGGAGGTTGGTTTGACGCCGAGGATTTATACGGTCCTTTAAACACCTACCAGACGATAGAGAAAACCAGCAAGAACTACAATACTATTGTTATGGGACCCTGGAGTCATGGAGACTGGGCAAGAAATGGAGCCAAAGCAGTTATTGGAAACATAAACTTTGGAGATAGTATTTCAGGTTTCTTTCAAAAAAATATTGAAGCCCGCTTTTTCCACCATTTCTTAAAAGACAATGGAAAAGGAGAAAACCAACTACCGGAGGCTTATGTTTTTGACACGGGAACCAAAAACTGGAAAACCTATAATGTTTGGCCACCTAAAAATGCAGCAAAAGAAAGCTTTTATTTAGTACAGGATAAAATAATGGCTGGGTCAGTAAACGACGGCGAGTTTCAAGAGTTTATTAGTGACCCTAAAAAGCCAGTTCCTTTTACAGAAGACATCAATCAAAAAGGAATTACACCAAGAAAATACATGACGGATGACCAGCGTTTTGCGGCACGACGTCCAGATGTGTTGGTGTATGAAACCGAAGTTTTAAAGGATAATATGACGTTAGCCGGCGATATCGTAGCACAATTGCAGGTTTCGACTTCAGGAACGGATGCGGATTGGATTGTAAAAGTAATTGATGTTTTCCCTAATGATGAACCGGAAACGGTTGAGGTAGCACCTTACTTAAAGATGAGTAATTACCACATGATGGTACGAAGCGAAGTGATGCGCGGTCGTTTTAGAAATAGTTTTTCTAAACCAGAACCTTTTGTGGCTAACGAGAAGACAGCGGTAAACATCAAGCTACAAGATGTTATGCATACGTTCAAGAAAGGTCATAAAATCCAAATCCAAATTCAAAGTACTTGGTTTCCTTTAATTGATTTGAATCCGCAAACTTTTGTAGACAATATCTTTTATGCAAAAAAAGAAGATTTTAAAAAGCAAACACATCGCGTGTATGCGGATTCTAAAATTATATTTTCTGTTGTGAAATAAGACCAAACGAATTTATGTTTTAGTTCTCCCGATAGATCTCAAGAGCATTGCGAGATGATACTAATAGCCCGTGCCCATTTTTCGGCATAATATGAATAGAGTACAATGCAGTTGTACTCCATTGAATATGCAATCGGTATAACTACACTACTTTAAAAATAAAAACCCAATTCTATATAGTAGCGATTGGGTTGTTGTTTTATAGTCATAGGTATTTTGACTTGTTTTAATAATTTAGTGTCATTTTCATGCATTTATAGGAGCCCTTATCTGAAACAAAACTAGTACTTCCAAATTTATCTGGAATAGCTATTTTAACTATATTACGCTTCGCGCTTTTAACAAGAGAAATGTATAATACTTTTACACTTATCTTTATTGAGCTAATAATTTTTAGAAATTATTTTGTGTTGCCAGAGTAGCTAAGCGACCTGCTATTAACGCAAAAGCTAAAGAGGCATAATCATCAATTACAAGTACTTTACCTTTTCCTTCGGACTCTAGTCAGTTGCGCACTAATAAGCTGCTTTCAAACAATTTTATCGTCGTAATTTTCCTGAAAAGACTTTTTTGTTACCAAAATGATTAAAAATAGGATCCACACAACTAAGAAGTGTTTCATATTCAACCCAAAGTTCTGCTGTTGTAAACATATTTGCAAGTAGTGATTTTAGGAGCTATTTTTAAGGAAATAAATGTAAAGGCAACATGCGTACATGTTGCCTTTACATTTAAATAGAATAACTATTATTTTTCTAATACGAGTTCTCGTTCTGCTATATTTTGTTTGATTTCAAACTGATTACTGGTATTTTTTGCTCCATCAGCTTTTAAAGCTTTGTCTCCAGCAAAGAATGTTTTATGGTCATCACCAAGATTTGATCCTGCCATTCTTTGATGTTTTACACAGGCAACACCTTTGCGTATTTCTTGTCTTTGAACCTCTTTAACATAAGCCAACATTCCTTCTTCTCCAAAATAGCCTTGTGTTAAGTCATTCATATGAAGTGCTGTAGTATGATACGTCGGTAAGGTAATTAAGTGATGGAAAATCCCAGCTTCTCTTGATCCATCTGCTTGGAACGTTTTAATTTTATCATCTGCACGATGACACAGTTCAGAATTATCATATTGTGCATCCATTAAATTATTTCTATCATAGCCTGTCAAATTATCTCCTTCGGCAAGCATTTCTTCGTACACTTGATTGCGAAAGTTTAAGGTCCAGTTAAAAGATGGAGAGTTATTATAAACTAATTTTGCATTAGGCACAACGGCTTTCACTCTATTTACCATTTGAGCAATTTGCTTTACATTTGGCGTATCCGTTTCAATCCATAACAAATCTGCTCCGTTTTGTAAACTAGTAATACAATCTAATACTACTCTATCAATGTTTGAGCCATCTCTAAATTTATATAAACCATTTGCTAATCTGACTGGACGTACTAATTTACCGTCCCTTTTAAGAAGTACATCATCTTCTTTAGCATCATTAAGAGCTATTTCGTCTGCTTCTACAAACGCTAAATATTGGGAAGCTAGATCTCCAGACTCTTTACTAACTGGAAGCTTTTGAGTTAAACTAGCACCTTCAGAGTCTGTTCTAGCAACAATAATTCCGTCTTCGACACCTAATTCTAAGAACGCGTATCTAATAGCATTTAACTTATCAATAAAATCTTCATGAGGTACAGTAACTTTTCCATCTTGATGCCCACATTGTTTCGCATCTGAAACTTGATTTTCAATTTGAATAGCACAAGCTCCAGCTTCAATCATTTTTTTAGTTAACAAGTAGGTGGCCTCTTCGTTCCCAAAACCTGCATCAATATCAGCAATAATAGGAACTATATGCGTTTCAAAAGTATCAATTTGATCTTGTACCTTTTCTCCGTTTTCAAGTCTTCTAAATAAATCATTTAGCTCAATTGCATCAGCTTGACGTAAGAAATCATAAATTTCTTTGATCAATGCTGGAACAGCAGTCTTTTCGTGCATTGATTGATCTGGTAATGGTCCAAATTCTGAACGTAAAGCAGCAACCATCCAACCCGAAAGATAGATGTATTTTTTATTAGTCGTTTTATGATGTTTTTTAACAGCGATCATATTTTGTTGCGCAACAAAACCATGCCAAGAACCGAGAGATTGGGTGTAATGAGATGAATCGGCATCGTACTCTGCCATATCTTTTCTCATAATAGCTGCTGTATATTTAGCAATATCTAAACCTGTTTTAAAACGATTCTGAGTTGCCATTCTAGCTGCACTTTCAGGATTGATTGCTTTCCAAGTTTCTCCGTACTTTTTTTTAAGGTCTCTTACAGTCTCTAGTGCAGAACTATAATTGCTTTGTGCTAAATTTTTCATAATTTTGTTTTTGATTATTAAGGTTGTTAAAGATTTTTATAATTAGGTCTCGTAAACTATTCCAGTAGTTGCGAGACATTTTTTTAAATATATCGGTATGCTGGTAGCGTTAAAAATTCTTCAAACTCTTCTGAGATTACTAGCTTATTAAAAATTTCTATAGCTAATTCAAACTTGCTATTCTTTATGTTCTCTTCGCCAAATTCGGTGATGATTTTTTCTACTTCATCATCAAAAATATCTTTGTAGAAAGTCATATTAAAAGTCCTTCCATCTTCTATGACAACTTCTTTATGTAGCCATTGCCAAACCTGTGTTCTTGAAATTTCGGCTGTTGCAGCATCTTCCATTAAGTTGTAAAGCGCTACGGCACCATGACCTCTTAACCAAGCTTCCGTATATAAAATACCAACATTAATATTTTTTCTAATCCCTTCTTCAGTTACGGTGCCTTTAGGTATTTCAACCAAATCTTGTTCTGTTATTTTTACATCATCCCTAGTTACATGCAACTGGTTAGGTGTTGATATGTGTTTGTTAAATTCTGCCATAGCAACTGCTACTAATGCAGGATGTGCAACCCAAGTACCATCATGTCCATTTTTTACTTCACGCTCTTTGTCTTTTCTTACTTTTTCTAAAGCCGCAGCATTCGCTTTTTTATCATTTTTAATCGGAATTTGAGCAGCCATTCCGCCTATTGCAAGAATACCTCTTTTATGACAACGTTGAATAACTAACTTTGAATACGCATCCATAAATGGTGTAGTCATGGTTACTTGGTCCCGATTTGGAACTACAAAATTTGGATGATTTCTAAATTTTTTGATATAAGAAAAAATATAATCCCAGCGTCCACAGTTTAAACCAACAATATGATCCTTGAGTTCGAAAATTATTTCGTCTAATTGAAAACTGGCAGTAATGGTTTCCACTAAAACAGTTGCTTTAAAAGTTCCATTTGGTACAGTTAAATACTGCTGCGCAAATTCAAAAACTTTGTTCCACCAACGCGCTTCTAAATAATGCTCTAATTTTGGTAAGTAGAAATACGGTGCAGTCCCATTTTGCATCATTGTTTGCGTGTTATGGAATACATACAAGCCAAAGTCAACCAAACTTCCAGAAGTTTCTTTATTGTTAATTAAAATATGTCTTTCGTTTAGGTGTAAACCTCTCGGTCTAACTAATAAAACAGCTGTTTTTTCGTATAATGTATACGATTTATTAGATTTTGTGTCGTTTAAAGAAATTGATTTTTTATTAGCATCTATAAGGTTTTGCTGTCCTTCAACAGTATTTTTCCAAGTAGGAGCATTGCTGTCTTCTAGATCTGCCATAAATGTTTTGGCTCCAGAATTTAAAGCATTAATAATCATTTTTTTATCTACTGGGCCTGTAATTTCTACACGTCTATCTTGCAAGTCATGTGGAATGTTTCCCGCTGTCCAATTTCCATCTCTTATAGCTGCAGTCTCTCTTGGAAACTCTGGAAATTTACCTTCATCAAAAACCATTTGTTGATTTACGCGACTTTCTAAAAGAGAGAGCCTTTCTTCATTAAATTTTTCATGAAGTGCAGTAATAAAGCTCAATGCTTCATCTGTTAGAATTTCGGGATAGTAATTATTAACCTCTTTTGAAAAGTTAATTTTAGATTGTTTTAAAAATGTAGTTTCCATGATACTTTTGATTTATAGTACAATAGTATAATAAAGTTTTTAATAAAACAAGCGAACGTTCGCTTTTTATAGTTTTAAAACAAAAAAAATATATTCGCAAAAAACCTTGTATTTGCTTTTATAAAAGATGATGACAGTGCATTTATATTTGGTAAAGTCTATGATAGATAAATAGTCAATATAACTCCTTGTTCTTTGGTTTCTCTAAATTTCAGTTTTATCTAAGACGTATTTAAATGAACTTGAAAACAAAAAAAAATAATCTAAGCAAGATAGAATCGTAAGTATTTTGGAGGAATTAGACGTTCGATAGGGTGAGATATCGACTTTAAAATTAGATAATATATTGGCTGCAATTGATTATTTGCTGCGCTATAAGTAGGGAAGGAAATTCCATTGGGACTCTTTGGCATAAAAGAAAGTACTTAATGGATATAATTGTGAATGCTCCTGCTAAAGTAAATAGTGATTATAGAAGTTGCTAAAAAACTATTAAGTTTTTCGTTACCAAAATTTTCACTAAAAAGTTAAACGTGCTGCGAGGAAATGTTTAGCAGGGTGCACATTGACAATCTGTGCCCGCCTTTGGATTAACCATTCAGTTACACCAGTTCTTTTTATTGAGTTTCTTTGCTATTAAATTGCATTTTTTTTTTCTTACCAGTAAGGTTTTTTTGTGTCATCGGAGTTTAATAGACCAATTGCACTTTACCATCCAAACATTCTATACTTGTTGGCGAAGGAGTGACGTCACAAGTTGAAATAACTCCCCATTTCGTATTGAATTCTTTTTGACAATTTGTGTATTTCTCTACTTTAGTGAGGAATTCAGTTGTATTTAATTTCAATGAATAGGCAATAAATCCGGCAGGTCCACCACAGGCTTTAGAACCAATTGAGGTAAAAGCCCAGTCTGCAGGATTCTCACATTTCGTACTAGTTGAAAGTAACAAAATTTCCGCCTGCATTTTTTCGAGATTTTGTGCTTCTTGTTTTTGTGTACTCCAGTTATCATTACTGCAACTAATAAAAGTTAGTCCAATTGCTATGATTAATGATTTTAAGTTTGTCATAATTAATGTTATTATCTAATTTAATTGGAATCGATTGGTTGGTACTAATGTATAGATAGTCTTTTATTTGAGATACAAAATCAACGAAATAGCCTTCTCAACAAGGGGTTCCATTAGCTGATAGCCGGCTTTGTTGGGATGTACACCGTCATTTGAATAGGAGAAAGGCAGGCCTTTTTGACCATCAGTCATAGCCGAGTAATAATTAATATAGGGGATATTATTTACGCCAGCATAACTTTCAATACTTTTATTCAGCGCCAAGATGGTATCAGCAGGTTTTTCTTTGGGACTCCAATAAAAATAATTGGCAGGCAAAACGGAACACAGAATGACCTTGATGTGATGGGTCTGAGCGAGTTCAACCATCGAGAAAATATTATTTTGAATCATTTCCAGAGTTGCGGTCCCAGTATTTCCGGCAATGTCATTTCCGCCGCAAAGAATTACGACTGCGCTTGGTTTTAGGGCAATAACGTCAGCTCGAAAACGTAGGAGCATTTGCGGAGAGGTTTGTCCGCTAATTCCCCTGTTGATATAGGGTTTTCCCTGAAAAAATTCTGGGTGAATGTTGCTCCAAAATTCAGTTACGGAGTCACCCATAAAAACAATTCTGTTTTCTCCAGTCAGTGGCGCCTCGATAGCGGCATTTTCTTTCCTGTATTTATTTAAATATGGCCAGTCTTGAGCTTGTTTTTTTATTCCCATAAATGTAGTGCTAAAAGAAAATAAAATTAGTTTTATTTTTTCACTATCGCTATTACTAAAAGATGTAAAAATCAATTCGCAGTTTTGGCGGTTTTTTTATTGGATTAAATTATGTTAAATTAAAATATACTGTAATAATGTTCTCTTTTTAAGCTAAGTTTATAGCTGAAATACTTATTAAAGTAGATCATTGAAATAAATGCAATTATGTTTTTTTATAAAAAGTTATCCCAAATTAATTTTCTTAGTAGAAGTTATGCTTTTAAGTTTTTATTTGTTGCTTTCGTAGGGATTCACATTCCTCTTATAGGTTTGTTGTTTTTTGTACTTTATGGTAATTTTTCGATTTCTCCAAATTCGATTTTGATTTTTGCACTCGTAATGACCTTGTTGGCTTCGGGAGTTACCTTAGCTATACTGAAACAATTGATTAGGCCTATTGGATTAGCTTCCGGAGCATTGATCAGTTATAGGACGGAGAGACAAGTACCAAACTTACCTTTGAATTTTCAGGATGAGGCCGGTCTTTTAATGCGTAACATTCAAGAAACTATACTGGAACACGAAAAATTCATTATCGAAAAACAAGACTTAGTCTATTTGCTGTCCCATGATTTAAAAAATTTTGCAGGACAACCCCAGTTATTGGCAAGTCTGATATTGGAGGCAAATCCATCAAATGAAATCAAAGATTTGGCGGAATTGATTTACCAGTCTTCCAATCAACAGTTTCTATATATTGAAAATTTTTTAAAATTACTCAAGGAACAAGATGAATTAGTACAAAGTAGTCCGGATTTCAAATTGATTGAATTTGAAACTATGGTTTCAACCGTTGAAGAGTTAGTACATCAGTTATTGACAATTAAGAAAATTAAATTAAACGTATCAATTGAAGTGCAGAAGGCAGAACTCTTAATTGAGGAAGAATTATTAATTAGGGTATTGGTGAATTTGATTGATAATGCCATAAAGTTTTCCTACCCTGGTAGTGAAGTTAATTTAAGAATTTATAAAGAAGAGACAAAGTTATTTTTCAGTGTTTCAGATGACGGTATTGGATTCAACTTGAATCAGACGGAGGAGTTATTTAAAAAATTTACAAAAATGAGCAAACTGGGAACTTCAAATGAAGGATCTACCGGAATTGGCTTGTATTTGTGTAGAAATATAATTGAAAAAAACCAAGGACAACTTACCGCAATAAGTCATGGGCAAAACAAAGGTGCTACTTTTACCGTTGTTTTCTAATTATCAAAGTGAATACTGTTTTCTTTTATTAAAAATCCGCAATAAAATTTAATTTTATTGCGGATTTTGCATTTGTATTTCTATTAAGAAAAAGAATTAATGTCATTATGAGCTTTATTTAGTATTTAAAATATGTTTAATTAACTAAAAAATAGTATTAAGTGTAGTTTATAGTTTTTTTTAACACTTTAATCGGAATTGTAAAATAAATCGTAGCAGTATGTTAAAAATAATATAGTTTAGATTTGGGATGATGTTTTTAGAGTCAATGTCCCGATGCTTTTAGACCTAGAAAAGAGCATTTTTTTGTCTAAAATAGTTGGGTTGATTCGTACCAAAAAGGTAGAAAAATTCTATTCTATTGATTAATATTTTTACAATAAGGCGTTACGTGTTCGTTATTTTAATATTTCAATTCTACAATTATGAAAACATTTCTACCTAAATCGGGATTTTTTTCTTTTATTTTTTAGTTTCTAGTTTGTTTTTTGCTAGTCTAGTTTTTGGGCAAACTATAGCAACGGTCACCACAGATAAGTTAGATTATTATCCAGGTGAGTATGTTATTATTACTGGTGCCGGTTGGCAGGCCGGAGAAACGGTCAGTTTTCATTTTGATGAAACTCCTAAACCTGCAACTTGTCTTCTTTCTCACGATATAGAGGTTGTTGCTGATTCTCAGGGGAATATTTATAACAATCAGTTCCTGATAAAAGAGAACCACTTGGGTGTTCATTTTGTGTTAACAGCAACTGGACTAAGTTCGGGACTTATTGCATTACATGAATTTGATGATTCTACGTGGTCGTTAGTACCTGATAAAACTTCCTTCTGTCCAAGTTCTGTAACCAACGTTAAATTTACTATAAAACAAACTAACGGTGCAACTAGCAATATCTATACTACTGTCGTTTTGCCTAGTGGATACTCTTTTAGTAATCCCGGTAATGTAACGTTTCCTGTCGGAAATAGCACCTCTATAAATTTAATTAATTCAACTACGGTTTGTTTGACCGCAAGCAGCGGATTGAGTAATAATAGTATTATTACTTTCACCGCTGATATTACTGCCCCCAATAGTGCAGGAGTAAGTTCTTTATTTGCTGGTAAGGGTAACACAACAGGATGTTCAACTACTTCTGGGGTATCTATAACTAATCCGCCTTCATTTGCGCTAACAACGGGGTCAATCGTATCTTTAGGAACTATAACTAGACCTTCTAACGAATGTGCAGGTTCAATAAATAATTTATATAGTGTTATGGACGCTAGTGGAGCTACATCATATACATGGAGCGTAACTGGTTCAGGATGGGCTATTACAGCTGGCCAAGGAACTGTTTCAGCTGCTGTTACGATTGGTACAGGTGTTGGAACAGTTTCTGTTACTGCTAATAATGGGTGTAGTTCCAGTACCGCATCTTCTACTGGAAATATTACAGCAACCATTGCAGTCGGTTCACCATCAGCCATTACGTCATCTTTAAATACATGTCGAAATAGCTCTGGTAATACATTCAGTATTTCGGCAGTCAGTGGAGCGACATTTTATACATGGTCAGTATCAGGGACTGGGTGGTCAGTCACTAATGGTCAGGGAACAGTAGCTGCAAGTATAACCATTGGATCAGGAGATGGATCAGTTTCTGTAACTGCTTCTAATGCATGCGGAACAAGTTCACCATCCTTTACAGGCATTATAAGTCCGTCGTTTGCCAATGCGTTACTTACCACAGGTAATACAAGTATTTGTCAGGGTGATAACGTTAATCTTTCTATAACATTAAGTGGTTCAGGAAATCTTTCTGGAACATTAAGCGATGGAACGGTATTTAGTGGGACGGCTGCAAGCAGTCCAGTGTCAGTGTCAGTATCACCATCTTTGCAAGCCATTTATACCATAGCGTCTTTAAGTAATGGAACGTCTTGCGCAGGTACTTTTAGCGGTTCAACTGAAATTTCATTAAAAGGAAAATACACTTCTAATGCTGGTGATAATAAAACAATATGTCCTGGAACAGCGCTCGCACTAAGTGGTGTAGCAACCGGAACAAGTCCAACCTATTTATGGTCGAGTTCTGGCTCTGGAAGTTTTTCAAGTACATCTGCTCTTACAACGGTTTATACGCCATCATCTGCTGATATTAGTTCAGGATCAGTTATATTGAGCTTTAAAGTCAGTGGAACAGGAGCTTGTGACGTAACAGATGAGATGATTTTGACTATTGGAGACAGTATCATGCCAATAGCCAAAGCTAAGAATATTACAGCTCAGTTAAATGCCGCTGGAACAGCTACATTAACAGAAGCGCAAGTAAACAATGGATCTTCTGATGCTTGCGGAATCGCTTCGTTGACTTTAGATAAAATGACTTTCAACTGTTCGAATGTTGGTTTGAATACAGTTACTTTAACGGTAACGGATATAAACGGCAATGCATCAACAGCTACAGCAGTAGTAACAGTAGAAGATAAGGTTGCACCAGTAGCAATAGGACAGAACGTAACGGTTCAATTAGATGCTACAGGAAACGGTTCAACTACGCCAGCATTAGTAAACAATGGATCTTCTGATGCTTGCGGAATCGCTTCGTTGACTTTAGATAAAAGGACTTTCAACTGTTCGAATGTTGGTCCGAACACAGTTACTTTAACGGTAACGGATTTAAACGGCAATATATCAACAGCGATACAAATCGTAACAGTAACGGATAATATCAATCCAACAATAACAGCACCTGCGGCAACAACAGGCACAACCAATGTTCCGTGTACTTCTACCAATGTGGTTTTAGGAACACCTGTAACGGCTGATAATTGTTCAGTAGCATCAGTAACCAATAATGCACCTTCGGCTTTTCCATTAGGAACAACAACGGTGACTTGGACCGTAATAGATGGCTCAGGAAATTTTGCTACAGCAACGCAATCAGTAGTTGTAACGGATAATATAAATCCAACAATAACAGCACCTGCGGCAACAACAGGCACAACCAATGTTGCGTGTACTTCTACCAATGTGGTTTTAGGAACACCAGTAACAGGAGATAATTGTTCAGTGGCTTCTACAACAAATGATGCACCTACGACTTTTCCATTAGGAACAACAACGGTGACTTGGACCGTAACAGATGGCTCAGGCAATTTTGCTACAGCAACGCAATCAGTAGTTGTAACAGACAATATCAATCCAACGATTACTGCACCAGCAGCTACTACAGGCACAACAAACCTTGCTTGTACTTCTACCAATGTGGTTTTTAGGAACACCTGTAACGGCTGCTTTTCCATTAGGAACAACAACGGTGACTTGGACCGTAACAGATGGCTCAGGCAATTCTGCAACAGCAACGCAATCAGTAGTTGTAACAGACAATATCAATCCAACGATTACTGCACCAGCAGCTACTACAGGCACAACAAACCTTGCTTGTACTTCTACCAATGTAGTTTTAGGAACACCAGTAACGGCTGATAATTGTTCAGTGCATCAGTAACCAATAATGCACCTTCGGCTTTTCCATTAGGAACAACAACGGTGACTTGGACCGTAACAGATGGTTCAGGCAATTCTGCAACAGCAACGCAATCAGTAGTTGTAACAGACAATATCAATCCAACGATTACTGCACCAGCAGCTACTACAGGCACAACAAACCTTGCTTGTACTTCTACCAATGTAGTTTTAGGAACACCTGTAACGGCTGATAATTGTTCACGTGCCCATCAGTACCTATACTCGCACCTACGGCTTTTCCATTAGGAACAACAACGGTGACTTGGACCGTAACAGATGGTTCAGGCAATTCTGCAACAGCAACGCAATCAGTAGTTGTAACAGACAATATCAATCCAACGATTACTGCACCAGCAGCTACTACAGGCACAATAAACCTTGCTTGTACTTCTACCAATGTAGTTTTAGGAACACCAGTAACAGCTGACAATTGTTCAGTGGCTTCTACAACAAATGATGCACCTTCGGCTTTTCCATTAGGAACAACAACGGTGACTTGGACCGTAACAGATGGCTCAGGCAATTCTGCTACAGCTACTCAGTTGATTACAGTAACGGACAACATTAAGCCAACGATTGCTTGTGTTGAAGATAAGACAAGAGATACTGAAACTAGTAATTGTAGTTACACAGTTGCTGGCTCTGAATTCAACCCAAGCTCTTTTGGGGATAACTGTACAGGATCAACAATAAGTAATAATTATAACAGTAATTCAACTCTAGCTGGAGCTGTATTACCCAAAGGGTCAACAACAGTAGTTTGGACGGTTAAAGATGCAGCAGGCAACAGCTCGTCATGCAGCTTTACTGTAATAGTTACTAGTCCTTTGGTTGCTACTTCTACCACGGATAACTTGCAGTTGTATTTTGGTTTATCAACAGATCAGATAGCAACTATCACGACAACGCCGTCTGGAGGTACTGGACCCTATCAAATAGTATATACGATGGATCGTGCATTGAATTGTAATGTAAACGGAAGTAGTGAAACTTGGACTGGTGGTGCAAATACTAGTACTAATGTAGGGAATATTTGTCCAACTACTACTCCTGTGTCAACTTCTAACTCAGTATCATCATATACTGTAACAGTTAAATTAATGACGGATGCTATTATTACTGCTACGGTTACAGACCGCTATGGTTGTATTGTTATATCTACGATAAAAATTTGTGCAGAGGATGTACGCTGTTTTGCCGGTAAAAGTGGAAATGCAAAAGTTAAAATATGTCATCAAACTAACAGTGCTAAAAATCCATGTCAAGAAATATGTGTTGATGAATCAGCCGTTGCAGCGCATGTGGCTCATGGTGATTTTGTAGGTTCTTGTACAACAGATTGTAAACCAAGAACAACTACAAGGCCTGTAGTTATTGGCAAGGAAAAACTACTTGAAACAGAAATTCCTTTCAATGTAATAGCGTATCCTAACCCTTCCAATCATCAGTTTACATTAGATCTAAAAGGAGGTAGTGATAAAAAAGTAGAGGTGATTGTTTATGATATGCTGGCCAGACAGATAAAAAGGATTGAAAAAAGTGATGGGCAAAGCATCCAATTTGGGGAAGAGCTTCCATCTGG
Organism: Flavobacterium sp. ACAM 123; assembly: GCF_000264055.1. Classification (GTDB taxonomy): domain Bacteria; phylum Bacteroidota; class Bacteroidia; order Flavobacteriales; family Flavobacteriaceae; genus Flavobacterium. The sequence goes on from NZ_AJXL01000040.1 coordinate 28,714, forward strand.
GGAGTACCTTGTATTAATTAAACAAGGCGAAAATCAAAAAGTAATTAACCTAATTAAAAAATAACGTTCTTTTAATTACTATTAAAGTAAAACCAGCCCAACATTCGGGCTGGTTCTTTACTTTCAACCAAGTTTTTTTCCAAAGAACTTTTAAAGTTTCGTTAAAAAAAGTTGAGAAGGAAAGTCTTATCTTTTAAAATGCTAAATTTGGTTAAATCAAAAAAATACAATTATGAAAAGAAATGCAACCGCAGTATGGCAAGGGTCCGTTACAGAAGGATCCGGAAAACTTACATCACAAAGTAAAACATTAGAAAGCACTCAATATTCATTTAAATCGCGTTTTGAGGATGGAGTAGGTACTAATCCAGAAGAATTGATTGCAGCAGCACATGCGGGATGTTTTGCAATGCAACTTTCCGCATTTATTGGAGAGGAAGGGTTTAATGCTGAAAGTATAGAAACTAAATGTGACATCAACTTAGTAGATGGGGCAATAGTAGGATCTCATTTAACAGTCAAAGCAAAAATAGAAGGCATTTCAGACGCCAAGTTTCAAGAATTAGTGACCAAGGCAGAAAAGAATTGTCCTGTGTCCAAAGTATTGAATGCTGAAATTACATCTACAGCTACTTTATCTTAAGTTAGTTATACATTAATTAAAATAAGAAGAGGCTCTATTAGCTTAATAGAGCCTCCTCTTATTTTAAAATTGGTTTGCTAAAACAAACGCTATCGTCTATCCCTTGATATTGACCATAATTATTCGTTATGGTATAGCCATTCTTTTTGTATAAGGCAATAGCTTCCGGATATCTTCTGCCTGTTTCCAGAATACAGCTGGAAAACAATAATTCTTTGGCCCAAGATTCTAATTCGCCCAATATTTTAGAACCAATGTTTTTACCGCGATTTTCAGGATTAACAAACATTCTTTTTATTTCGGCAATATCGCCTTTATATAACTTAAAAGCACCACTACCTACTGCTTTATAGCCGTCGTAAGCAATTACCGCATACTTTATACTATCGGTTTTATTAAATTGGGCATAAAAGTGATGTTCATCACCATCCCGTATCTCAATGTCTTTATCGAGTTCGCCTATTAATTGAATGAAATCAATATTTTCTGCGTTGGTTCTTATTATTGTTATCATTTATTTAATCAAATAAATCAGAGGACAAATAGCGATCTCCGCGGTCACAGATTATAGCTACGATTACACCCGATTCTAATTCTGCGGCTATTTTTAAGGCCGCTGCCACTGACCCTCCGCTACTCATTCCTGCAAAAACACCTTCTTCAAGTGCCAGTCGCTTGGTCATGGCGCGTGCCTCGGTTTCGCTTACTTCGACAATACGGTCCACCTTTGAGGGATCAAATATTTTAGGTAAATATTCCTCTGGCCATTTACGGATACCCGGAATTTGCGAACCATCTGAGGGTTGACCTCCAATGATTTGGATCGCTGGATTTTTCTCTTTCAAGTAGGTAGATGTTCCCATTATAGTCCCTGTAGTTCCCATGGCAGCAACAAAATGGGTTACAGTACCTTTGGTATCATTCCAAATCTCTGGACCGGTCGTTTTATAATGTGCCTTCCAATTGTCTTCATTTGCAAACTGGTTTAGCATGATATAACCGCCTTCGGCTAATTTTTTATCGGCGTAGTCCCGGGAACCCAGTATTCCTTCTTTTGCCGAAGTCAGAGTCACCTTTGCGCCATAAGCACGCATGGTTTGGGTACGTTCTTTGGTTGAATCTTCAGGTAATACGAGTTCTATTTCTATATTTAGTAATTGGGCAATCATAGCCAATGCAATTCCCGTGTTTCCACTGGTGGCTTCAATTAATTTATCCCCTTTTTTTATGTCGCCTCTTTCTAAAGCGGATACAATCATATTATGCGCGGCACGGTCTTTTAGGCTTCCGCCCGGATTGTTTCCTTCGAGTTTCAACAGTAACTTTACATTCTTATTTTTATTCAAATTGACGCTTTCCACCAATGGGGTGTTCCCAATCAGGTCTAATAATTTTTTAGGCTCCATGCTATCTTAGTTCTTTTATTTTTACTTCTGTGGTTGTGGTGTTGGTCACAAGTGAACCTTCCGGAATGGATTTGGTAACCCATGAATTTCCACCAATGATACTATTTTTACCGATAACGGTATTTCCTCCTAATATGGTCGCATTGGCATAAATACATACATTTTTCTCCACGGTAGGATGTCTTTTTGCATTTTTCATGTCTTTGCTTACGCTCAGTGCCCCTAAGGTTACCCCTTGATATATTTTCACCCCTTTTTCAATAACAGTCGTTTCACCAATGACGATACCGGTCGCATGATCAATAAAAATGGGAGAATCTATGATGGCTCCTGCATGAATATCCGTTCCGGTGATTCGATGCGCATATTCGCTCATCAATCTGGAAAACAGAAGCAAGTCCAAAAGATAGAGCTCGTGGCTCAGTCTATAAATGGTAATGGCGTAAAAACCAGGATAGCCTAGGTATATTTCCTCGATGCTATTAGAGGCAGGGTCATTTTCCAAAAAGAAATTAGCATCTTGATTTAGCTTTTCAAGAACAGAAGGTAATTTTTCTAAGTATTGATCCCACATGGAGTCGCAAATTCCTTTTGGTTTTCTGCAGGCAATTATGGAAATTTCTTTGAAAAGAACTTGAAGTTCGTCAATACTTTCGCTCAACGGTGCATTGGCATCAAATAAAGTATAGAATAATTTTTCGGTAAAATCTTCTATCTTTGTTCTGATTCCGTAATTAATGGAGGAATGTCTCTTTAAAGAGATTATATTTTTAATAATCAGATCTTTTGTCATGATTATGGGATTGAATGGTTAGTAGAAAAGGCTTAAATTATGGAGTAATAACTAATAGCTCCAATCCTTCCTATTGAAATTGGAGGTGCTTATTGTTCATTTTTTTGTTTTTTTGGTCTCAATGAATAAGACGAAACAAAGATATTGAACTATTTTGAATTAAACTCTAAGAACTGCTATAGTATCAGCAGAAGAGTGGTGATTTCAATTCCAATTTGTTTGGAGTTTAGTATTTATAAACAGAAGCCACTTAAAAGTGTTTGTAGAAATAGCCACCAATCATAAAAAGCACATTCACTAGAGCTACGATTACAATTAATTTTTGAGAAATAATACCTTTATAAATAAAATGAAAACTAAGAAAACCTAAAAACAAAAGCGAGCTAAATAGGGCAGGGTACATTTGAAAAGAAGCCGTAAAATCTCCTTGTAAAAGCAACAAGAATGACCTCTGAAAACCGCAGCCCAAACACTCTATTCCAAAGAGTGTTTTACTAAGACATGGAATCATATATTTTGTTAAATCCAATGGTTTTATTTTTTTACAATTTACAAAATTTCAGCAAACCATTTAATAAAAAAGGGAGGCAATTTTAAATGTATTACATTTGGAATCTGATAGGTGAAGAAATGAAAAAATTAATAATTCCAATGATGATTGTTGCAATACTTGTTGCTTTCTTTGAGCAGGTAAGTGCCGAACAAAAATGTGTATATAACCGTAGTTGCCATTGCCATTTTTATGTTTGGCATGATGCGATTGAGTGCTAAAACGCCAAGTAAAAATCAAGATAATCAAGATAAAGAAGAAAAAGATGTTTAATATAGGAGACAAAGTTTCAGTGCTGGACGAAGCCATAAATGGAGTGGTGGTATCAACTAAAGATAAAGAAGTTACAATAGAAACAGAGGATGGATTCATGATGACATTTTTTGTCAAAGAAATTATTAAAGTAAACGATACCAGTAACTTAATGGATTCTATTAAAAGAATCAATAGAGATGAAATAGAAAAGGAAAAAGAGATCCCAAAACCGAGAAGTTTTGTAAAAGAACGCAAAGACAAGAACGAGAGAGCGGCACCGGAATTCGATTTACACATCGAAAAATTAGTACCAAACAAACAAGGTATGTCCAATTATGATATTCTAACTTTACAGTCTGAAACAGCCAAACGTCATATTGAATTTGCTATTCGTAACCGGATCCCAAAAATCGTTTTCATCCATGGAGTTGGTGAGGGAGTGTTAAAAGCGGAGTTAGATTTTTTATTAGGACGGTATGATAATATTGATTTCAGAGAAGGCAATTATCAAAAATACGGTCAAGGTGCCACCGAGGTTTTTATTAAACAAAACAGTAAATAAAACTTTTTTTACGTTAATTAATACGACTTAATTGGTCGTCAACAAATCACCGTAGACGTAATTATCACCCAATAGAAAGCTACTGTTTCCTTTCTTTAAAGTCACTTTTTTTAGTACGATAGTATGCTTAAAAGCGGTAGGACCATTTGTTGTTGTCGTTACTTCAATAATACCACTGACACCGGTTACACCACTTAAGCCATTCCATTGTTGGTTTATTGTTGGTGTGGCTGGTGTTGTTGCCCCACAAAAATAATCGCCTGTTAGGAGTCCTGTAAATAAGCGGTAGCTTAGTTTGTTTGATGTTGTACCAATGACTCCAGTTCGTGGGCTGTTTATAGCGGTTACTGTATTTACAATCAAACTTGGGTCGATGTCTAATGTCAATGCTTCGCTGCTAGTGTAATTATAAACTAAATTAGCGTTACTGCATTTCTCTACCGTTTTGTCAAAAAGAAAAGGTAAAGGAGTGGTGCTTGTTACATAATCACCAAAAGGAAAAGTTTCATATACTTGAGTTCCGTTGCTTTTTGCAAAAGTGACGTTCTTAAATACAATGTTATGATTATAGCCTGTAATACGGGTACTGTTCTCCGCTTCATTTAACGTTTTTACCGCTGTCGTTAATATTTGTATTTTACCAGCAGTAGCATTCCATTGATCTGTTACGATCGGGGTCGCAGGGGCTATAGTTTCGCAAATATTGTTAGTAGCAACGACACCATCATAAAATCGGTACACTACGCGATTGTTGCTGTTGATGTCTATTGTGGTTGGTGCGTCAGCTGATGAAGCCTCGTTTACAAAAGAACTTCCTGGAATTTCAAGAAGTAGCGCTTCTTTTTCTTTTAGTTTGAAAATAATGTTATTTGTGGTGCAACTTGTGGTTGCTATATCTTCAAAGTTAATGTCTTCCTGAATTAAATTACCATCGTCGCAACCGGTTAATACTAACACAAAAATTAAAAGGCTTAAAAATCTTTCCATGGCAAAATTTATTTCTACAAAAATAGCTAAAAAATT
>NZ_AJXL01000041.1 GCF_000264055.1 Flavobacterium sp. ACAM 123
ACATCAATTTTGGTGTTTTTTGCCCCTTTCATAAGTTGTGAGGCATCGTCTTTAAAGTCGGCTAAAAGAACATCTCCTATTTGAATGATTTCATCTCCAGGTTTAAGACCGGCTTTATCAGCGGGGAAATCTTTGTAGACTTCACGAATGATTATTTTATCTTCCTTTCGAGTAATCAAAGCGCCTATTCCGGTATATTCCCCCGTATTGTTTATTTTAAATTTCACTACGTCTTGCTCGTTGAAATAAACGGTGTAGGGATCTAATCCGGCTAACATGCCTTTGATAGCATTGTCCATTAAATCCCCGGGATTTGTCTCGTCGACATAGTTAGTATTCAATTCCTTGAAAAGGGTGGTGAAGATCTCGATTTGTTTTGCTATTTCAAAAAAGTCGTTTTTGAAACTGGCACCTAAAAACAACAGTGCCGAGGCAACAATAGGGAGGATGTAATTTTTTTTGAATATAGGAATCATGGTAGCGATTTATGGACCACTAAATTAGCAATAAATCATCAATAATGGAGTCAGAAGAAAAGGAATCTCTTTCTTAATGGTATAAAACGGGAGAAAACTATTCTTTTAAAAGATCTTTTTCTACTTCTACAGCATTGTTTTTGGCCTGCTGCGCTATAAATTTTTCAAATAGCTGGATGGTCTTGGTGTTAATCTCCTCATAAGACAGGCGCTCTTTAGTTTGATAAAAGAACATGAAAGAAAACGGTGTGTCTAGATTGTCAAAAAGGATATGTTTGTTTAGGCGGTAGGTCTCGCGAAGGATTCGTTTGAAGTAATTCCTATCCACAGCTTTTTTAAAGTTTCTTTTCGAAACAGAAACACCCATTTTAATTTGTTGACCATCGCTTGAAGGCCCACAATGGTAAACGAGCCGTAAGGGGTATTTTGATACAGATTTCCCTTCAGAAAATAATAATCCAATTGTTATTTTACTTTTAAGCTTTTCTTTTTTGGGATAAGTGAAGTTCATTGTTTTTGGAAGAGTGGAATTATACTAAACAAAGGTACAATTAAACGCCAGACCTATTATTGTTTAGGAATTAAATACCGCTAAAAATATATTTCTTACTTTTACAGCTAATTATTCAAGCATGGAAAAAATAATATCGTATCCCATATCTGTAATTTATTATTTATTATTTGGTCTTACGTTGGTCAGTTTTCACCCCATTCAGTGGTTTTGTTTTAATGTTTTTGGATACCAAGCGCATAAAAAGAGTGTGGACTACATGAATTTTCTTTTTATAAAATTTACTGCTCTTTTAGGAACAAGCTATAAATTTGAAAATATAGAGCGTTTGCCTAAAAATGCGCCAATCATATTTGTTTCTAATCATCAAAGCATGTACGATATCATTGCGATGATTTGGTTTTTACGTAGATTTCATTGTAAATTTGTAAGTAAGAAAGAATTAGGGAAAGGAATCCCAAGCATCTCGTATAATTTGCGTAATGGAGGTTCTGTATTAATTGATCGCAAAGACCCTAAACAGGCTATTCCTGCTATCAAAGGATTAGGGGATTATATAGAAAAGCACCACCGATCGGCAGTGATTTTTCCAGAAGGAACTAGAAGCAAAACAGGGAAGCCAAAAGCGTTTGCACAAACCGGTTTAAAAATATTATGTAAGAGTACACCATCGGCTTATGTAGTTCCGATAAGCATAAACAATTCTTGGAAAATAGTTAAATTTGGATTTTTTCCATTAGGTTTGGGAAATCGCCTTACCTTTACACTGCATAAGCCGCTAGCGGTAAGTGATTTTGATTTTGCCGAATTAATGGAGAAAACAGAAAGTGAAGTAATAAACGGAATAAAATTTTAATTTAAATAAGATGTCAATAAAAAACGTTCGATTGGAAGTTATGCAGTTTTTGGAAAAAAACGTTGATAGCTATGTTGATCAATATTTAATACCTGTTGAAAAAATATGGCAACCGTCGGATTTTTTACCAAATTCAGAAGGCGATACTTTTTTTGAAGAGGTCAAAGAACTACGTGAAATAGCGAAGGATCTACCATATGACTTTTGGGTGACCTTAGTTGGCGATACCATTACCGAAGAAGCACTTCCTACTTATGAATCCTGGTTGATGGATGTAGAAGGAATTGACAACGTAGAAAGAAACGGTTGGTCAAAATGGATTAGACAATGGACGAGCGAGGAAAATCGTCACGGTGATTTACTAAATAAATACCTCTATTTGTCTGGGCGAGTGAATATGCGTGAGGTTGAAATGACAACCCAACACTTAATTAGTGATGGCTTTGACATTGGCACTGGGAGAGATCCATATAAAAATTTCGTGTACACGAGTTTTCAAGAACTTGCGACTTATGTTTCTCATAATAGAGTGGCACAAATGGCTAAGAAATACGGAGACAATAAACTGTCTAAGATGTGTAAGATGATTGCTGGTGACGAGATGCGTCATCATCATGCTTATTCTGAGTTTGTAAGTGCTATTTTCAAAGTGGATCCTAGTGAAATGATGATTGCTTTTCAATATATGATGAAACAAAAAATCGTTATGCCTGCACATTTCTTGAGAGAATCAGGAGAAAAGATAAGTACGGCATTCGAACAATTTTCAGATTCAGCACAACGTATAGGTGTCTATACAGCAGCAGATTATATTGATATCATGCAAAAATTGATGACGAGATGGGAAATTGATAAAATCACTGGCTTAACGGATGAAGCGGAGAAGGCGCGTGATTATTTAATGAAACTACCGGCAAGAATGACGCGAATTTCAGAAAGGATGACAATCCCTCAAGAGTCTCATATTTTTAAATGGGTAGAACCTGCAAGATTGTAGGTTAAACATAAAACTAAGAAATGTTGATTATAGAATTTTAGAATCAACCTTAAAATAAAATACAGATGTTGGTTTTTGAAGTGCAATCACTTTAAGAATCAACATTTTTTTATAAAATTATAAAAGATGAATAATACAGATATTATAAGCAAAACAATTACGTTTGTCAAGGAAAAATTGAAAAATGCCGAAGGTGGCCACGATTGGTTTCACATTGAAAGAGTCTATAAAAATGCATTACTAATTGCAAAGCATGAAACTTGCAATGAAATAATTGTAAAGTTAGGTGCTCTTCTTCACGATATAGCAGATAGTAAATTCAATAACGGAGACGAAGCTGTAGGGCCGGAAACAGCGAGAGCTTTCTTGGAAGCAGAAGGCGTTGAAGAAGAAATTGTAAGTCATGTGATTAAAATAATCGAGAACATTTCCTATAAGGGGGGTAATTTCGAAAAAGGATTCTCTTCTATTGAGTTGGATATTGTTCAAGATGCAGACCGTTTAGACGCTATAGGAGCCATCGGAATAGCTCGAATGTTTAATTATGGCGGTTTCAAAAACAGAGCGCTATATGACCCCAATATCGCTCCAAATTTAAAAATGACAAAAGAGGAATATAAAAAGAGTAATGCGTCAACGTTTAATCATTTCTATGAAAAGCTGCTATTGTTGAAAGATAAAATGAATACGCTTACTGGCAAAGAGATTGCATTAGAAAGACATCGTTTTATGGAAACTTATATTGCGCAATTTTACGCGGAATGGGATGGGGAGAAGTAAGTGACCATTATTCAGTTTTTTAGTATTCAAAAGTTCTGATTACTAAAAAACGAAACGCCGAACACTACTAAATAATCCCTTTTTCTTTCATTTCGATAATCACATCCGCAGCGTTCTTAAATGTAGGAGGCTGTTCTATTATGCTTCCCACTCTTTTTTTGTTGAGTTTGAAGGTGATGTCGTTTTCTGTAGTGAATAAAAGGGCGGTCAAAAACGGATCGTTTATGTACGGAGCTAATACAATAAAGGCTTCGTCAAGCGTATGAAAACTTTCTATTTCCTCCATTTTGTACTTAGCGCTAAGAGAAAGACTGAAAACATTATTTTCTAGCAATACAGGTCGCACATAGATGTTCTTAAGTTCTGTATCACCTATGGTCTTCGCCAAAGTTAATTTGGCATAAGTACCATTTTGAATACTCTCTTTGACTTTTTCCCAAAATTGAACGAATACAGGTTGAAATGACATAAAATTAATTTTTAGCTGTTGAATGATTCTCTGTTAGAGTTTGCAAAATTAAGTGTTGTACCGCTAAATGGCACTCTAATATAAAGAAAGTTTGTTTTTTGAATATAAAACAAAAGATTCACGAATCGTATGAACTGTGAATCTGTTGTTAAAAGTTACTGTTGAATAACGGAATGGTTTAATTATTCCCCAGTAAACACGGCTTTTCTTTTTTCTAAGAAAGCGGTGGTGCCTTCTTTAAAATCGACTGTTCCAAAACATTTTCCGAAAGATTTTATTTCTGTTTCAAAACCATTTTCCCCATCTTTATAGTTAGCATTAATTGCTTTTATGGCTTTACTGATGGCTAATGGTGAGTTTTTCATGATTCTTTGTGCCGTCATGTTACAGAATTCTAAAAGTTCTCCTTGCGGTACCACATGGTTTACTAAACCAGTTCTGTAAGCTTCATCAGCGGTTACCATGCCTGCTGTCATGATCATTTCCATCGCACGTCCTTTCCCTATTAATTGGGGTAAACGTTGCGTTCCACCATAGCCTGGAATAACACCTAGAGATACTTCTGGTAGGCCCATCCTCGCATTGTCTGAAGCGATTCTAAAGTGACAAGCCATGGCTAGTTCTAATCCACCGCCAAGTGCAAATCCGTTAACGGCAGCAATAACGGGTATTTTTAGGTTTTCGACAAAATTGAATAATATGTCTTGTCCCTGAGCAGCTAGTTGCACTCCCTCTTCGACTGAAAAGTCGGCAAATTCAGCGATATCAGCTCCAGCAACGAAAGCTTTTTCACCACTTCCGGTTAAAATAATTACGCGTGTTTCGTAATTTTTTTCCAACTCCTGAAATGCCTGATGCAGTTCTTTGATCGTAACTGTATTCAGAGCATTTAGCTTTTCAGGACGGTTTATAGTTATTGTTGCAATACTGTTTTCTTTTGCAACTAGAATGTTAGTGTAGCTCATTTTAGAAATTTAAGAGTTAATTATTGGAAGTGACACCGTAAATTGTGTTCCTTTTCCGTGTTCTGTATCAAAGGTAATAGTTCCTTTATAATTTTCAATGATGTTTTTGATAATACCTAAACCCAATCCCATTCCGCTATTTTTAGTGGTGAATTTAGGTTCGAAAATACGGCTGATATCTTCAGGCTTAATTCCGACTCCATTGTCTTCAACGATTATTAATACGTTGTTGCTGTCTTTTTTTACCGTTACAAAAACGGTTTTGTTTTCCTGTTGTTCTGGAAGCGATTGAATCGCATTTTTAACTAAATTTGTGATGATTCGGATCAGTTGCGTTCGGTCTATTTTAGAAATAATTTCAGGAGATTCACTTTCAAATACGACGTGCTCTTCGTTGAAAATATCTAATGCTAGTTCGACCACTTCCACCACATTCAACGTTTCATTTTGTTGGGCCGGCATCGAGGCAAAATTAGAAAAAGCAGAGGCGACGGCATTCATAGTATCAATTTGCTGAATTAATGTCTCCGAGTAATCTTTCATTTTTTGAATGATGTCAGGATCTTCGGGATTGAATTTTCTTTCGAAGCTTTGCACGGTTAAACGCATGGGCGTCAGTGGGTTTTTGATTTCATGCGCCACCTGTTTTGCCATTTCGCGCCAAGCCTCTTCTCGTTCGCTTTGCGCTAATTTTACGGCACTTATCTCGAGTTCTTCGACCATTCGATTATAAGACGTAATTAGTAAGTTGATTTCCTTGCTGCTCGCCTCTAAAACGATTTTTTTATTTTTTTGGCTCAAACTGGTTTCGTTTATCCGGTCTGAAATTGTTTTTAAGGATTTTGTGATGTAAGTGGATAGAAAATAAGCCAATGCAAATGCCACAATTAACATGAAGGAATAGACTTGCCCCAAACGAATTAAAAAACTATGCAGTTCCTTTTCATAAAAATTATCATCCTCTAGATACGGTAAATTTAAAACACCTAATGGTTTGAATTTATCGTCTTTTATCTGGGTAAAAGAAGACCGGTTTTTAACATTGTTAACAGTTTTAATTTCCACGTAGCGTTTCTCTATCGAAGAACGGACCAGTTTTAATATGTATTTTTGGATAGGCGGCGAAACCTTATCAACGGAAAATGATTCTTTTGAGGATTTTAACAGTTTGCCTTCAAGACTATAAATATTTATTTCAATATTGTGAATGTGCGCTAGTTCATGAATTTTATCCTTGAAAATTAAGTCTAGGTTTTCAGTCGTCAATGGATAAGTCGTAGTCGAAAGAACGTAATTAATATGTTCCCTTACTGCATTCTCTTTCCTTTCTAGTCGTTCCTGATGGTATTCTTTGGCCTCGTTTTTAAATTGGATAATGGAGATAGAAGCTAACAAAATAGAGGCGACGATTATCAATACGATCATCGAAAGAAAAATCCGAATTCGCAGCGACAGCATCGATAATTTGAAATCTTTTAGCATTTTTTAGTGATTAGTGAATAGTCAATAGTGATTAGTTCAAAGCGTTAAAGCGAATCACTAATAACTAGTTGCTAATTACTTTTTTCGCGTATTCTTTTGTAAAACTTAAAACCCAACATAATGGTAAGTGCGAATATAAAAATTCCAATAACTCCGTAAATCCAATTAACGGCATTTTTAAGGATTACTAAAAAGACTACCGCAAAAAGAATAATGGTAGCTCCTTCGTTCCATAAGCGCATAAAATTGGTAGTGTATTTAATTTGGTCTTTTTGCAATTGGTTAAAAATCTGTTGGCATTTCCCGTGGTATAAATACAATGCAAATACAAAGCCAAGTTTGACATGCATCCAAGGCATTTGAAGCCAGGCTTTACCTAAGTCAGTAAAAAACAGCATCCAATAAGCGAAAATACTTGCAAGAATCGCCGAAGGCCATGTGATAATATACCAAAGGCGATAGGTCATTATTTTATATTGTGCTTGTAAAATTTCTTTTTCTGGTGATGGTTTTTGGGCAGCCTCAATTTGGTATACAAATAAGCGTACAATATAAAATAAACCTGCAAACCATGTAGTTACAAAGATGAGGTGTAGCGATTTGAGATAGTTATAATAGTCCATCGTTAGTTTGAATCAGTTTTGTGGTCATTTCTTTCTTTAGAAAATAACCTGTTAGTAGTGTTGATAGTACATCAGCAATAGGGAAGGCGACCCACACCCCAAAAATACCGAAAAAATTTGGTAGTATGAGTACTAATGGAATTAAGAAAAAGCCTTGTTTGCTAAGCGTCAGCAATAACGCTTTTTTAGCCTCTCCCGCAGCTTGAAAATAAGCAGCTCCAATCAATTGGATGGCTATCACAGGAGAAGCGGCAAACACCCATCGCAATGCGCCTGGTGCTTCTGCAATTACCTTCTCATCAGTGGTAAAAATGGCAATGATAGGCGTCGCGTAATAGAGTATAACGACAAAAACTAAGGACGCTAATAGCGCTGCAGATTTAATTGAAATTGTGATGCTTTCTTTTACCCTCTCATATTTTTCAGCTCCATAATTATAACCAGCAATTGGGATAAATCCTTGTGTTATTCCAAGAACAGGGAAAAGTGCAAATATTAGTGTCTTACTGATGATACCGTAAACAATAATAGAATGCTCGCCACCATAAGAGTATAAAGTATGATTGAGAATGATGGCTAAAATGCTTACTACACCCTGTCTAGAAAAAGAGACAAAACTAAGTGAGGTGATTTCTTTGATAATGGGTATATGGAATTTAAAATCTTGCGCTTTAAGCTTCAACTCGGTTTTGTATATAAAGTACCAAAGAATAAAAAGGAAACAGGTAAAATAGGAAATTCCAGTTGCAAGAGCGGCTCCATATAGGCCCAAATTCATTAGCTTTATAAATATAACATCCAATGCAATATTTACAAGAGCTGGAATAATCATCGACACCATTGCATATGTGGCTTGTCCCTCTGCCCTAATAATGTTATTTCCCATCATGCTAAGGGCAAGGAATGGTACTGAAACGATAATAGGGGAAAGGAAGATAGTCGCTGGCGCCAAAATATCTCCTTTAGCTCCATAAAAAAGTAATAACTCTTCACTAAAAAAAAACCCTAAAATAACAAAAATAGATGCTAAAAGGAAGGTCATCATAATTTGATTAGCGAAAGTAGTTTTTGCTTTTTCACGATTTTTTGCACCTAAAGCACGGGAAAGAACGGATCCACCACCCACACCTATAGCCATCCCCAATGATGAAATTAGGAACGTTATAGGAAAAACAACTGTTACTACTGCGATAGCGAGTGAACCAATCCACTGTCCTACAAATATAGTGTCAATAAGAATATTGAGGGACATGAATAAAATCCCTATAGAGGCAGGCGCTGCCTGTTTTATCAGTAGTTTTTTTATGTCTTTGTTTCCTAGTTCTTCGTCAGTTATTGCCATTTACGTTTTTTTTTCGACAGGTACCCATTCATTAATTTAATTGCTCACTACTGTGTACCTATTGTCACCGTCATTTAAGCAGGGAATTACAAAGATGGGGTATAGCGATTTGAGATTTTTAGAATAGTCCATCGGCAGTTTTAATTAATTTTGTGTTCATTTCTCTTCTCAGGAAATAACCTGTTAGTAGGGTTGACAGTACATCAGCAATAGGGAAGGCAATCCAGACTCCAAAAATACCAATAAAATTAGGAAGTAGGAGTACTAATGGAATTAAGAAAAATCCCTGCTTACTAAGCGTTAGTAACAACGCTTTCTTAGCATTTCCTGCCGCCTGAAAATAGGCCGCTCCGATTAACTGGATCGCAATAATAGGAGAAGCTGCAAATACCCAACGCAAGGCATCCGGTGTCTCTGCAATTACTTTTGGATCGGTAGTAAAAACGGATACTATGGGTGTTGCATAATAAAGAATAAAAACAAAAATTAAGGTTGCTAACAGCGCTGCATATTTAATTGAAATTTTGATGCTTTCTTTTACCCGTTCATAATTTTGAGCTCCGTGATTATATCCGGCTATTGGAATAAACCCTTGTGTGATTCCGAGAATTGGAAATAGGGCAAACATTAACATCCTACTTATTATCCCGTACACTGCGATGGAATGTTCGCCCCCGTACGAGTATAGGGTATGATTGAGTATGATTGCTAAAATACTCACCACGCCTTGTCTAGAAAAAGTAACAAAACTCAGTTCGGTAATCTCTTTTATTATGGGTAGGTTTAATTTAAAATGTCTTGCTTTCAGTCTTAATTCGCTTTTGTACACAAAAAACCATAAAACAAAAAGGAAGCACATAAAATAAGAAATTGACGTAGCTAAAGCAGCGCCAAACATTCCTAACCCCATCACCTTTATAAAAATAATATCTAAAATAATATTGACAAAAGCAGGAATAATCATGGCCACCATAGCAAATTTAGCTTTGCCCTCCGCTCGTATAATATTGTTTCCCATCATGCAAAGAGCCAAGAAAGGAACAGAAACAATAATGGGGGTGAAGAATTCAGTTGCTGGTTTTATTATGGGGCCCTTTGCACCAAAAAGCAGTAACATATCAGCACTAAAAAAAATCCCTAAAAGCACAAAAACTAACGACCAAAAAAAAGGTCATCATAATTTGGTTAGCAAAAGTGACTTTTGCTTTTTCCGGATTTTTTGCACCAAGAGCCCTAGAAAGCACAGATCCCCCACCAATACCTATTGCCATTCCTAATGATGAAATAAAGAACGTTATTGGTAGGACTACTGTGACAGCTGCGATAGCAAGAGAACCGATCCATTGCCCGACAAATATAGTATCAACTAGTATATTGACGGACATGAACAGAATCCCAATAGAGGCCGGAGCAGCCTGCTTTATCAGGAGCTTTTTTATATCTTTGGTCCCTAGTTCTTCGGCTGAAACTGCCATCTATGCATTCGTCTTTTCGACAGCTACCCATTCAGTTATCCAATTGCTTACTGTGTTGCACCAAGCATCACCATCATTTAAACAGGGTACTGCAAAGAATTCTTCACCGCCATGTACTTTAAATTCGTGATTAGCTTCCATTGCAATTTCTTCTAATGTCTCTAAACAGTCAGACACAAAAGCAGGTGTTACTACCGCTAATTTTTTAATTCCTTTTTCTGGCATTTTGTTCACTTGAACATCTGTATAAGGCGTAAGCCATTTGTCACCCGCTAGACGAGATTGAAACGTCTGACTGTATTTTCCTTCTGGGATACCTAATAATTTCACGACCTGTTTCGTCGTTTCGTAACACTGGTGGCGGTAGCAAAACTCATGTGCTGGCGACGGTGTATTGCAACAAGATCCATCAATTTTACAATGTGACTTCGTAATGTCTGTTTTGCGAATGTGACGCTCCGGAACTCCGTGGTAAGAAAACAAAAGATGGTCATAGTCATAACCTTCAAGATGTCCTTTTATAGAATCGGCAAGGTTTTGTAAATAGTCTGGTTTGTTATAAAAGGCAGGAACTATCGTAAATTTCATTTCTGGAAAATACTTTTTGCGATGCTCTTCAGCTAATTCTAATATTGTAGTGGTAGATGCCATAGCATGTTGCGGATACAACGGGAAAAGCATCACTTCATTCACCCCTTGATCGTGTAATTCTTGTAACCCGGACAAAAGAGAAGGATTACCATAGCGCATGGCTAATGAGACGGGAACGTCCACTAATTCTTTTACTTTGGCATGCATTCTTTTTGATAGTACGATAAGCGGAGAACCCTCATCTGTCCAGACTTTAGCATAAGCAGCTGCGGACTTTTTAGGTCTTGTTTGTAAAATGATTCCTCGAACTAATAAGGCTCTCAATAAAAATGGAACATCAATTACATATTTATCCATTAAAAACTCATCTAAATATGGTTTTACATCTTTCGCTGTTGGACTTTCGGGAGAACCTAAATTGACTAATAATACACCTTTCATAAAATATTTTTTTATTATTATTGCTTCAGCCTTTCCGCTAAATGGCATCAAGCTTGAAGAACGAGTAATTCTGTTACAAAAGTAGTTAAAGTTGTTTTTCTATAAAATACGATTAACTATTTTTTATTTATTGTTCAATACGTAAAATCAATGATTAATTACGTATTGGGATTTATTGACATTAAGTATTTTTTTGGCGTGGTAGCAAATTTCTTTTTGAATGCAGCGATGAAATGACTTCCGGTGCTGTATCCTATTTTTAATCCTACTTCATTTACATTATAAGATCCACTGTCGAGTAACTTTCGGGCAAAATCCATTTTGTAATCAAATAGAAATCCATAAACAGTATCGCCATAAATTTGTTTAAAGCCCATTTTTAGTTTTTTTAAATTCAATCCTATTTCGTCGGCTAGTTCTTGTAAGCTTGGAGGCTCGGCCATATTTGCAATAACGATTTCTTTGGCTTTTCTAATTTTCATCACATTGTCTTCATCGATCAAAAACGGACATTGTTCCGCATTGGGGTCTTCAGTTCTATTGAAATACAAACTCAATAACTCATAACCTTTTCCTTTGTAATACAAGTTTTTAATAGAAGGATGCAGGCTGTAATGAAATAATTGGGACAATACAATTGACATCGATGGACTTACATTTCCTTCGTTATAATATTTCTTGTCTCTGTTGTCTTCGCTCAAAAAAGTGATATAATTCGCTTCTGTTGAGAATAAAGCGTGAAATTTCTTTATAGAGATAATGACCGAAATCACCCATGAGTTCGGCGCTAGTTCTAGATTTAGAGGCAATTCTTTTTGTGGGTTGTATAAAAGTAAGGATTTTTCTTCTTTCATTTCCAATGCATAATTACCTTGATTGAAAATAAATTTTGCGCTTCCTTTTAATCCAAAATGAAATTGAATTAAGCCGTTGCTGACTTCCCGTTGGGCGTTAAATGATTCTGCACTGTCATTTTGAAAACGAATTAGAGTAAAATCATCTTCTATTTTTATAATTTCTTGAGAACTCATAGCGATATTTTTTAATTTAAAAAGCGACAATAACAAACTTTCTTAGTTTAGATCAACTCTAAATAAGCCACTCGTTACAACCTGATTTCCCTGCAAAAATAACGATTTTCGCATTAAAATAGGCGATTAGAAATAAAAAAACATTCAGCGACACAAAAAGTACTTCTAGCGTTATTTTTATAAAGTCTTTAGTGATAATTTTGTACCACTTTTTGGAAAAGTATTTATATGGAAAATAACAATTTATCAAAGCATGTCTATTTTTATTCCGTTGGATTGAGTTATAAAAAGGCAGATGCCGAGATTAGAGGAAGGTTTAGCTTGGATACTTTAGCTAAAACACGTTTACTGGAACAAGCAAAAGAGGAAGGGATTGAAAGTTTAATCGTAACTTCTACTTGCAATCGAACTGAAATTTATGGATTTGCAGAACATCCTTTTCAATTAATAAAGTTAATTTGTGAAAATAGCAAGGGTAGTGTTGAGGAATTTCAAAAAGTAGGTTTTGTATATAAAAATCAGGAGGCCATAAGCCATATGTTTCGCGTGGGAACTGGTTTAGACAGCCAGATTCTTGGTGATTTTGAAATTATTTCCCAAATAAGAACTAGTTTTAGTCAGTCAAAATCGTTGGGTCTTGCCAGTAATTTCATGGAAAGATTAGTAAACGCGGTAATTCAAGCAAGTAAAAAAATAAAAACAGATACAGAAATAAGCTCCGGAGCCACTTCGGTCTCGTTTGCTTCTGTTCAATATATTATTAAGAACGTCGAAGACATTGGAAATAAAAACATTCTGTTGTTTGGAACCGGAAAAATAGGGCGGAATACTTGTGAAAACTTGGTAAAACACACTAAAAACGAACATATCACTTTAATCAATAGGACGAAGGATAAAGCGGAGAGATTAGCTGGAAAACTCAATTTAATTGTAAAAGACTATTCAGAGTTGCATATCGAATTACAAAAAGCGGATGTTGTAATAGTGGCCACTGGCGCTCAAAACCCTACTGTTGATAAAGCAATTTTGAACCTGAAAAAGCCTTTGTTGATTTTGGATTTATCCATTCCAAAAAATGTAAATCAAGATGTACAGGAATTAGAGGGTGTTACGTTAATTCACATGGATTATTTGTCTCAATTAACAGATGAGACTTTAGAAAACAGAAAAAAGCACATTCCCGCTGCTGAAGCAATCATTGAAGAGATAAAAGAAGAGTTCAATGTTTGGACAAAAGGGCGAAAATTTGCGCCTACTATCCATGCATTAAAAGACAAACTGAATGCTATAAAAAAATCGGAATTAGATTTTCAAAGTAGAAAAATTTCTGATTTTAATTTAGAACAGGCTGAAATCATCAGTGCGAGAATCATCCAAAAGATAACAACACATTTTGCCAATCATTTAAAAGACGACGATACCATGGTGGATGAAAGCATCGAATGGATTGAAAAAGTTTTTAAAATTGGCGTTGACGTAAAGTAAAATATTTTAAAATTAGGTTGTAGCTCATAAAAGTAAATTACAACGTAATACAAATTTAAAATCATTGATTAAAAATGAAAAGGATTACAGTTTTTTGCGGCTCAAGTGCCGGAATCGATGGTACTTTCATCTCACAAGCAACCCTTCTCGGACAAACATTGGCACAGCATAAAATTGGACTTGTTTATGGCGGGGCTAATGTTGGCCTTATGGGAGCAGTAGCTGATGGTGTTTTAAATGGCGGCGGAACAGTTATTGGCGTTATTCCCGATTTTTTAAGATCAAAAGAAATCGCTCACAAAGGATTGACGGAGCTAATTGTAGTCGATAGTATGCACGAAAGGAAAACGAAAATGAATGATTTGTGCGATGGCGTTATTACTTTGCCAGGCGGTTTCGGTACACTTGAAGAGTTTTTTGAGATGCTTACATGGGCTCAACTTGGACTTCATAAAAAACCAATCGCAATTTTAAATACTAATGGATTTTATGATGCCTTAATCGTTTTACTCAAGACAATGGTGAGCCAAGGCTTTTTGAAAGAAGTTAATTATCAAATGCTTTTGGTTAGTGATGATATTGACGATTTACTTAAGCAAATGGAGAATTATGTAGCTCCTACAGTAGGAAAGTGGATTAGCGCAGAAACGACTTAGGTGTAAAATGATATCCCAACAGACTGGTGAAGATAATTACATAAAAATTGAAGCAGTATTTCATAAAATTACACAGTGGTAAATCGAAAGGGTTCAATATGGAATTAAAAAATAAAAATGGCAGATAAAAGTATACGAATCGGAACGCGCGACAGCGAACTGGCCTTATGGCAAGCTCATACGGTAGAAAAAAAGCTGAACGATTTAGGGTATAAAACCGAAATTGTTGCCGTTAAAGCGCAAGGAGATATAATCCTTGATAAACCCCTTTACGAACTCGGAATCACTGGAATTTTTACAAAAACATTAGATATTGCCATGATCAATGGTCAAGTAGATATAGCGGTGCACTCTATGAAAGATGTTCCTACTGCATTGCCTATAGGAATTGTTCAAGCGGCAGTTCTGGAAAGAGCCACTACCTTGGATATATTGGTACACAAAGGGAATCTTGGTTTTCTTAACGACTCAGGAACTATTGCCACAGGAAGTTTGCGTCGTCAAGCGCAATGGTTAAATAAGTACCCAACACATAAAGTAGTTGACCTACGTGGAAACGTAAATACTAGAATGCAAAAATTACAAGATAACGATTGGAATGGTGCTATTTTCGCAGCTGCAGGTTTAGAAAGAATCAATTTAAAGCCGGAGAATTATTTTAATTTAGATTGGATGATACCCGCTCCCGCACAAGGAGCAATGCTTGTTGTCGCCATGCAGAAGGATGCGTTTACAGTAGAGGCTTTATCTCAATTAAATCATATTGAAACTGAAATCGTGACCTACATTGAACGTCAGTTTCTAAAAACTTTAGAAGGCGGATGTACGGCACCTATTGGAGCTTTGGCGCGTTATAACGAAGAGGAAGATACGATTCATTTTCAAGGCGTTTTATTTTCGCTTGACGGAAAAGAAAAAATTGAAATCGATAAGGTGGTTCCTATCGAAGAATGGAAGAAATTAGGTTTCTATTCTGCGCAGAGAGTCTTAGATAATGGCGGAACAAAATTGATGACGGAAATTAAAAATAAATTGAAGAAATAATGAGTCAAACAAGCATCTTATCAACTAAAACATTGTCAGCTGAACAAAGGCAGGTATTTATCGACGCTGATTTTGATCTTTTAGAACAAGATTTTATCGAAATAAAAAACAACCTTTTTGAATTAGATAAATTCAACGATAATTTGATTTTCAGCAGTCAAAATGCTGTTGTAAGTTTAATGGAACAAAGCGGTTGGGAAGTTCTAAAGACTAAAATGGTCTTTTGTGTGGGTATTAAAACCAAAGAATTACTGGAAGCTAATGGTTTTACGGTGAGTGTCTATATGGATTATGCCTCCGAACTGGCTGAAATAATTACTTTAATCTACAACAAGGAAAGCTATACTTTTTTGAGTGGAAATTTGCGTAAGGAAACCTTACCAGCGGCATTAAAAAGCGAAGGGATTGCATTTAATGAAATAGAGGTGTATCAAACTACTTTAGCGCCTTTTAAAATATCTGAACAGGAAAATTTTGACGGAATAATGTTCTTTAGTCCATCTGCTGTTGAAAGTTTTTTGATAAACAATAAAATCAAGAAGGAAATTTGTTTTTGTGTAGGGAATACTACCGCAAAAGCATTAGAATTAAATAAAGTTAAAAATATTGTAATTGCTGAAATACCAACGGTCGAAGACGTAATTGTTGAAGTTATAGGATATTATAGAAGCCCACTTGGCCCCGAGGAAAGGGAAACGGTGTAAATAAAAATTTAAAAGCTTTAACCAAGTTTAAAATAATAATAAAATGAACGATAAAGATTTGCATATTTCCCCATCTGGGGTTAGTGGGCTTAAGAACGACTTATTTTTAAGAGCATTAAAAGGAGAAACAGTAGAACGTCCACCAGTTTGGATGATGCGTCAAGCTGGAAGATATTTACCTGAATTTATCGCTTTGCGTGATAAATATGATTTTTTCACCCGTTGTCAAACGCCTGAATTAGCTGCTGAAATCACGGTTCAGCCTATTCGTAGAATTGCTCCGGATGCAGCGATTTTATTTTCAGATATCTTGGTGATTCCACAAGCAATGGGAATTGAAGTATTGATGAAGCCAAATTTCGGTCCTTTTTTACCAAATCCTATTCGTACGATTCAAGATGTAGAAAAAGTAATTGTTCCTGATGTGCATGAAACTTTGGGATACGTTTTTGATGCCATTAAATTAACAAAAGAAATGTTGGATGATGCCGTGCCGCTAATTGGTTTTGCTGGTTCACCGTGGACAATTATGTGCTACGCAGTAGAAGGACAAGGATCTAAAAGTTTTGACAAAGCAAAAGGATTTTGTTTTAGCCATCCAGAAGCGGCTCACGTTTTATTGCAAAAAATTACTGATACGACAATATTATATTTAAAAGAAAAAGTAAAATCGGGCGTTGATGCCGTTCAAGTTTTTGACTCTTGGGGAGGTATGTTATCTCCGGTTGATTATCAAGAATTCTCTTGGAAATACATCAATCAGATAATCGAAGCCTTGGCCGATCATGCTCCGGTAATTGTTTTTGGAAAAGGATGTTGGTTTGCCCTTAACGAAATGGGAAAAAGTCGTGCTTCTGCATTGGGAGTGGACTGGACTTGCTCACCAAGAAATGCAAGATATTTGTCTGGTGGTAATATCACGTTACAGGGTAATTTTGACCCATCAAGATTGTTGTCACCTATTCCGGTGATTAAGAAAATGGTAAATGAAATGATTGACGAATTTGGAAAAGACAAATACATCGCAAACCTTGGACACGGTATTTTACCAAATATTCCTGTGGATCACGCGAAAGCATTTGTCGACGCGGTGAAAGAATACAAGCAGAAATAGATGCTGAATAAAGGACTTCGAGACGAAAAGAAAGTGAAAATTGACACTATGTTAAGTACTTTACTTTCTTTGGTTTTTGTTCCAAAATTTTGGATTATCGAAGACATCAGTTTAGTCGATAATCTGCTAACTAATTTTGAATTGACCGTCGATATTCTGAAACAAATTGAAGAAAAAGACTTGATTTTGTTGTTAGATAAGCACGAAATGGACTGGGCTCAAAAAGAGCAATTTGCTGACTTTTTGCTGGCTTTTTCCAAAGAGAATCGATTTGATTTATCGGAGAAAGCAATTGCTATTTATGAGCATATTCAATCCGTAAGCAAAACATTTTCGGTGGAAATTTTTAATAAAATAGCTTCCGCAAAAGCAAATTTATAATGAAAGAACAATTTTACAGTTACATACAAAACCTTCAAGATCAAATCGTCGCAGGATTAGAAGCTGTCGATGGTCAAGCCAAATTCCGTGAAGATCTATGGGAACGTCCGGAAGGTGGAGGAGGAAGAACACGTGTAATCGAGAATGGTGCCGTTTTTGAAAAAGGCGGGGTGAATATCTCTGCTGTACATGGAACATTACCAGAAGCCATGCAAAAATTGTTCAATGTAGGAGAAGCTGATTTTTTTGCCTGCGGACTAAGTTTGGTAATGCATCCTAAAAGCCCATTGGTGCCTACGGTACATGCCAATTGGCGCTATTTTGAAATGTATGATGAAAATGGAAATGTAATCCAGCAATGGTTTGGTGGTGGACAAGATTTAACGCCGTATTATTTGTTTGAAGAAGATGCAACGCACTTTCACCAAACTTGTAAAAGAGCTTGTGATAAACATAATTCTGATTTTTATCCAAAATATAAAAAACAATGTGACGCCTATTTCTGGAACGCCCATCGCAATGAAGCAAGGGGAATAGGAGGTTTATTTTTCGATTATTGCAAAGCTACTGACGAAATGAGTATGGAAAATTGGTTTGATTTTGTGAGTGAAGTGGGGGATAGCTTCCTCGAAGCTTATCTTCCAATAGTGGAAAAGAGAAAAAAATTAGCCTATACTCCAGAGCAAAAGACCTGGCAGGAAGTTCGTCGAGGTCGTTATGTCGAGTTCAATTTGGTACATGATAAGGGAACTTTGTTTGGATTAAAAACCAACGGCCGAATCGAAAGTATCCTGATGTCTTTACCACCAAATGTGCAGTGGGTATACGACCATCATCCAGAAGTAGGTAGTGAAGAAGAAAAGTTAATTAAAGTATTAGAAAATCCAATAAATTGGATTGTCGATTGATGATTAACGATTTTTGATTTCAGAGTTTCTGACTTCAATAATTCGTTTTAAATCATAAATCAGCAATCTTAACTCGAGAGCTTTGCTCGAATTGGCGAAGCGATCTAAAATTATAAATTATATGTTTCCATTACACAGAGGTAGAAGATTAAGAACGAACGAATCTATTCGTTCATTAGTGCGTGAAACCACTTTAAGTCCGTCAGATTTTATGTTTCCTATGTTCATTGCAGAGGGAGAAAATGTGAAAGTTGAAATCGCTTCGATGCCGGGAATCTTTCGTCGTTCGATTGATTTAACGGTGGAGGAAATCAAAGAAATCTATGCTTTAGGTATTCGAGCGGTGAATATTTATGTAAAAGTAAGTGAAAACCTAAAAGACAATACCGGAAAAGAAGCCTGGAATAAAGACGGATTGATGCAAGAAGCCATTCGTGCTATTAAAGCAGTTTGTCCTGAAATGATTGTCATGCCAGATGTAGCCTTAGATCCGTATTCTATTTACGGTCACGACGGTATTATAGAAAACGGAGATGTACTCAACGACCCTACAAATGATGCTTTGGTAAAAATGGCCGTTTCACATGCAGTTGCTGGAGCTGATTTTGTTGCCCCATCCGACATGATGGACGGACGAGTTTTACGATTGCGTGAAGGGCTTGATGCTGCAGGATTCCATAACGTGGGTATCATGAGCTATTCTGCCAAGTATGCCTCGGCATTTTATGGACCATTTCGTGATGCATTAGATAGTGGGCCCGTTGACAATAACGATGTTCCAAAAGATAAAAAAACCTATCAAATGGATTATGCTAATCGTATTGAAGCAGTCAAAGAAGCGCTTTGGGATGTGGAAGAAGGAGCAGACATGGTAATGATAAAGCCAGGAATTGCGTATTTAGACATCGTAAGGGAAATCAAAAATGCGGTAAATGTTCCGGTAGCTGTATTTCATGTTTCTGGTGAGTATGCCATGATCAAGGCCGCAGCCGAAAGAGGATGGTTAGACCATGATAATACGATGATGGAACAATTAATGTGTATCAAACGTGCTGGGGCGAGTTTAATTTCTACTTATTTTGCAAAGGAAGCCGCTATACTCTTAAACAAATAAAACTGATAATTATCATTTGATAAAAAGTTTAAGTTGATTAACTTTGGGTTAAAACACTTCAAATTATGAAAAAAATAATTTTTATTGCGATCGCAGTAGTAACATTTTCTTGTAAAGGAAAGGAAGAAGAGTCTTTTGGAAAAGGGAATGATACCGAAAAATCAGGAGGTAGTGTTAATGAGGGAATGGTAGCAGAGACTAAAACCTCGGTAGATTTAGGGGAGTCCATTTTTTTAGGAAAAGGAAATTGCGTTAGTTGTCATAAAGTCGATGAAAATATGATTGGGCCAAGTTTGCAAAATATTGCTAAAATTTACAAAGAGAAAAACGGGAGTATCGTTGCTTTTCTAAAAGGCGAAGATGAGCCAATCGTAGATCCGTCGCAGTATGCAATAATGCAAGCGAACATAGCTCTTACTAAAACATTCTCAGATAAGGAATTAACAGCATTAGAAGCCTACGTTAATTCGACGCTACAATAGATAAAGTCACAACAAGCGAATTTATAAAGGAATTCACAAGGAATCAAATTTTTTGTAAACTTTTTACCTTTAGAGGAATCGTTAGGTTTAAATTTAGTTACTTTAATACTATGGAAACCGCTTTTTTCAAAACACCGTTAGGCACTGCTAAGATAGTAGGCGATGAGAACGGTATTGCAATAATTTCCGTTCAGGACGAAGGAGAAAGTTCTACTATGATTCCAGAAGTTTTACAGGAATGTGTGATGCAATTAGAGTCTTATTTCGAAGGAAAAAGAAATGATTTTAGTATCAAACTCAATCCAAAGGGTACTGATTTCCAACAAAAAGTATGGAAAGCGTTGGTAGAAATCCCTTATGGAAAAACCAGGACATATTTAGAACAGTCCAAGGTTTTAGGAGATGTCAAAGCCATTAGGGCTGTGGCTTCCGCCAATGGAAAAAACCCGCTATGGATTGTTGTTCCTTGTCATCGTGTCATTGGTACGGACGGTTCGCTCACCGGTTATGCAGGAGGTTTATGGCGTAAAAAATGGCTGTTGGAACACGAAAACCTAAATGCGCAACAAAGATTGTTTTAAAGAATTAAATGCATATTGCTTGAATTTCTTTATATTCGAACATCGTTAACTTTAATAGTTGTGATTTTCGATAGAAAATAAAAGTTGTATCAATCCTTATAAATCTGCGTACAATAAATATGATAGAAAAATTAAACCTCAATAACATACTTTTCTTAGATATAGAAACTGTTCCGGAAGCGGAGAATTATAATGAACTGGATTCGGAAATGAAAGACCTTTGGGAGCATAAAACCCAATACCAACGAAAAGAAGAACATTCCCCAGAAGAGTTTTACGATCGGGCAGGAATCTGGGCTGAATTCGGAAAAATAGCGTGCATCTCTGTTGGTTTTTTTGTGACTAAAGGCGATATAAGGAACTTTCGAGTTACGTCCTTCTTTGGTGACGAGAGGAAGATTCTGAAGGACTTCAATAATCTATTAGACAATCATTTTAATTTGCCACAACATATTTTGTGCGGCCATAATGCTAAAGAATTTGATATTCCGTTTCTGGCAAGAAGAATGATTATAAACCAAATAGCACTGCCTGATAAGCTAAATTTATTTGGCAAGAAACCTTGGGAAATTCCGCATCTGGATACCTTGGAGTTATGGAAGTTTGGCGACTACAAGCATTACACTTCTTTAAAATTAATGTGCAAGGTGCTTGGAATACCTTCTCCGAAAGGCGATATTGACGGCAGTCAAGTAGGTCACGTTTTTTATGTCGATAAAGACATTGACCGGATTGTAAGCTATTGTGAAAAAGACACCATTGCGGTTGCTCAGATTTTTCTCAGACTTAGAAGAGAAGAGTTATTGATTGAAGACGAGATTATTCACGTTTAATAAATAGTTTTCGGATATTTCAATAAATGGAAATTAAGTGGAAATTATAATTGTTGCCATTGGAATTCCTTCGATCTCGAGTCCTTAAAAAAATTTGGTGTTGCAAGCGGTTAAATTTTTACTTTTACCATTATGAATAAGCCCCTACTTTCCGTTCAAAATCTTGAAATCTCATTCAAAAAAGAAGGGATATACAGCCCTGTTATCAGAAACATCAGTTATGATCTGCAGCACAATGAAATCCTTGGAATTGTTGGGGAATCTGGTTCCGGGAAATCAGTCTCTTCTTTAGCTATTATGGGTTTGTTGCCCGCCAATATCTCAAGAATTTCAGCCGGTACCATTGTTTTTGACAGTAAAAACGTAGACCAATTAAGCGAAAAAGAATTGCAACAACTAAGAGGAAACCAAATCGCAATGATTTTCCAAGAACCAATGAGTTCGCTTAATCCATCACTTAAATGTGGTTATCAGGTGCAAGAAATTCTGTTGCAGCACACGAGTTTATCGAAAGCACAGACTAAAACCGAAACGCTTCTGCTATTCGAGAAAGTAAAATTACCTGATCCAGAAATACTATTCAATAAATATCCCCACGAAATTTCAGGGGGACAAAAACAGCGTGTCATGATTGCGATGGCGATTGCCTGTAAACCACAATTGTTGATTGCGGATGAACCGACAACCGCTTTAGACGTGACGGTACAAAAAGAAATTATCCAGTTGTTGAAAGACATTCAGCAAGAAACGGGAATGAGCATTATATTCATTTCACATGATTTGTCGCTGGTTTCCGCTATTGCTCACCGGGTTTTGGTGATGTACCAGGGGGAGATTGTAGAGCAAGGCGAGGTCAAACAAATTTTTATAAATCCGGCACATAATTATACAAAAGCTTTAATCGCTTCCCGTCCTTCGCTGGATTTCCGTTTAAAAAGGTTACCCACTATTCAGGATTTCTTAGAGGATACCATTAATGATGAAGTGGTAACGCAAGAGGATAGAATTCGTTTTCACGATAAACTGTACGATCAGATACCCATTTTGGAAGTCATTAATGTGGAGAAAGAATATTTTTCTACAGCGGGTTTCTTCGGAAAAAAAACTGGATTTAAAGCGGTAAATGATGTGAGTTTTAAACTCTATGAGGGCGAAACATTAGGATTGGTAGGAGAGAGTGGATGTGGGAAATCGACATTGGGGAATGCTATATTACAATTAGACAAAGCGACTGCAGGACAAATAGTATATAGGGGTCAGGATATTACCAAACTTGGAAAGACAGCAATAAAAAAATTAAGAAAGGAAATTCAAATCATTTTTCAAGATCCGTACTCGTCATTAAATCCAAGAATCCCTGTTGGTAAAGCGATTATGGAACCCATGAAGGTACATCGCTTGCATAGAGATGATAAAGAAAGAAAAGCCAAAACGATTGAAATTCTCGAAAGAGTGGGTTTAGGAGAAGCATACTTTAATAGATATCCCCATGAGTTTTCTGGCGGACAAAGACAGCGCATCGGTATAGCTAGAACGATAGCGTTGCAGCCCAAATTAATCGTTTGTGACGAATCGGTTTCGGCATTGGACATATCAGTTCAAGCACAGGTTTTAAACCTTTTAAATGAGTTAAAAGAGAATTTCGGGTTTACCTATATCTTTATTTCGCATGACTTGGCTGTTGTAAAGTACATGAGTGATCAAGTCTTGGTTATGAATAAGGGAAAAATAGAGGAAATTGCGGATGCTGATGAGCTCTATGCTAACCCACAAAAAGAATATACAAAAATGCTGATTGAGGCCATTCCTAAGGATAGTGTCGGTTAGTTTGGCTATACCAAAATAGCTTTAATTGTCTCCCCGGATACCAAAAAGAATGTTATATTTTATATAGTTAATGTTGCTTAAAAAATAAAATCTAGAATATCCCGTTTCTTTTTTAAGCTCTAGATCAGTTCAACAAAATAATCGCAAAGAATTGATTACTAAATTTAGAGTCTTTATAAAACCCATTGCAATTTTTCAAAAAAAATGAATAAATACAATAAAACACATTCAATTTTAGTTGTTGAAGATAATTTAACTGACTTTAATAAGATTGAACAATTGATATTGGAACTGGACTTTATTCCTGAAATTAGACATGCAAAAAACTTCGAAGAAGCATCCGTGATTTTGTCATCTGACGAGAAATTTTTTGACGTTGTTTTATTGGATCTTACGTTGCCAGATATAAGTGCGCAAAATTTGGTTAACGAAATGCTAGACAGCGTCTTATTCTGCCCCATAATCGTGTTGACTTCAAATGCGGATGTTGATTTAAGTTTTAGATTAATTTCGCAAGGTGTTTCAGATTATTTAATGAAGGACGGCTTAACAGCTGCGATGCTGTATAAGAGCATTGTTTGTTCCATAAAGCGTAAGAAAATATTTTTTTCATATGATGAGGAAAAAATACGATATACCGATCTTTTTCACTTAAGTCCACTGCCAATGTGGGTTTATGATTTGGGGACATTTGAGTTTTTAGATGTTAATGAAGCCGGTATAAGGAAATATGGCTATACAAAAGAGGAGTTTTTAAAGATGACCATAAAAGAGATATGGCCAGAAGAGGACTATCCGCTTTTTGATGAGGGAGTTCATTCTTTTAATCAGTATAAGAATAATTTTAAAAAAAGATACTTAAGACATCAGAAAAAAAATCGAGACATAATAAACGTTGAGGTGCA
Organism: Flavobacterium sp. ACAM 123; assembly: GCF_000264055.1. Classification (GTDB taxonomy): domain Bacteria; phylum Bacteroidota; class Bacteroidia; order Flavobacteriales; family Flavobacteriaceae; genus Flavobacterium. Next base: position 24,074 of record NZ_AJXL01000041.1, read on the forward strand.
AAGCAATATCATTTACTTTAAAAATCAAAAGGTGAAATTGGTTATGGCGAATGATATAACCAAACAAATAAAATATATCAAAACGATTGAAAATCAAAATAAAAGTCTCAAAAATATAGCGTGGACACATTCACATATAGTGAGAGCACCATTAGCAAAAATGATGTCAATAATTGATTTTATGAAGGAGTCAGATGGAATGTCTGCAGAGTACGAAGACTTGTTGAATCACTTTTTTGATTCAGGAACAGAACTTGATGGTATTATTAGGGATATTGTTAAAAAAACAGAAACAATAAATAAAATTGAGGACAAATGAGTTACAATGTAGTTGTTGTAGATGATGATGAAATAATTCTGTTTTTACATAGTAAAATAATTCAAGCTGTTGGTCTTCATGATTCGCCGAAAACCTTTAATTCGGCAGTTAAGGTATTGGAATTTTTTGATACCCTTTCTAATGATGTGGACCCTGTTTTGTTGTTTTTAGATATCAATATGCCTGTTATGGATGGCTGGGGATTGTTGGATATTATTCATAGAGAAGATTTTGATAAAAAAATCGAGGTAATTATGGTCACTTCTTCCGTGGACCAAAGGGACAAAGATAAGGCAGCGTCATATTCAAAAATAATTAATTTTGTCGAAAAACCACTTAACAAAGCAAGTCTAAGGTTACTAAATTTACGTTTTTAATGGTTTATTGAGTAAATTATGGTGTCATTACCCCTAGAATTTTTCTTTTAAAAAGCTTATGGCACAAAAAAAGCCTCACATCACTGTGAGGCTTTGCTGTTATTGATTAGTAATCTTAATTTTTTACGAATTTCTTCGCAACTGTTTTTTGACCGTCATTTACTTCTAAGATATAAACTCCAGTTCCTAATTTACTAACGTTTATTCCGTTTTCAGATAATTGTCCTGCGTCAACTTGTTGACCTAGGAAATTAATAAGACGGTACGTTCCTTTTCTACTATCCGTCATTCTTACGTTTAGGATATTATCCGTAGGGTTTGGATACAGTACTACATCTGAAATTGAATTTTCGTTTCCTAAGTCAATTGCAGCTTTTGCAGATGTGATGGTTGTTATTGCCGCAGCACCAATATTAACTGTATAGTCCTCCACTTCTCCGTAAGGGAAAGCCTCACATGCAGTTTGTGCCGCGTTGTATTTCATGGACACTCTCATGCGAGTTGTACCTGCTAAAGCTGATGTAGGTACTGTAAATGTACTTGTTAGGTTTGCGCTACTAGAAGAGGATCCAGAAACCATTTCTTCAGAAGTTTCAAAAGTTCCATTTTGGTTATAATCAATCCAGATCTTCCAATATTCAGTATAAGCTGTACCACTAAAACCAGCACTAAACAAGATCGTGTTTGAACCATAAGGAAGATTACCTACAAGACTGGTAAAGTTACCATATCCAGCATTACCGGCTGTAGTGTTGTTGATGCCTCCTATTGAAACATAATCAATATATTCATCAGCTACAGAGTTTCCTTTAGACGTACAATATACCAGTGTATTATTTAATGTAGTTACATTTATCACGTTACTTGTGGCAGATATGTTTCCAGCAGCATCTTTCGCTTTTACAGAGAAGGTGTAAGCCGTGTTTGCAGTTAATCCAGTGACAGCATAGGAAGTGCTAGTTACCGTTGCTTTCAAGGTACTACCTTGATATACATTATATCCAGTTACCGCTACGTTATCCGTAGAAGCGTTCCATGATAAATTTGTAGTTGTTGTAGTTGTTCCAGAAGCAGCTAAGTTTGAGGGTGTAGATGGTGCCGTCAAATCTGCTGCACTGGCCGTAATATTTACTGTGTAATCCTCCACTTCACCATAAGAAATGGCTTCACAAGGAGTTGGAATTGCATTGTACTTCATCGACACTCTCATGCGCGTTGCTCCGGTATTCGCTGATGTTGGTACAGTAAACGAACCTGATACGGGTGTTGTTTGAGATATCGCTTTACTCCAAACTAATTCTCCAGCATCGCTAAAGTCACCATTTTTATTGTAATCGATCCATACGGCATAGCCTTCGTTGTATTTTGTTGCAGGCCATGTTGGTGTAATTGTAATTGTGCTTGAAGCTCCTTTAGTTAAGCTAGTCGAAATGGAAGTATAATCACTATAACCGTTGCCACCAGTAGTTGTATTGTTTATTGTTCCCAATTGAACTTTGCTGATATATTCATCAGCCACACTATTTCCTTTTGAAGCACAGTAATTTAGAACTCCATAAGCGGAACCAACACCTACAGCGTAAAATGCATTGGTAGTAGCTATAACTTCAGGAGATCCAGCACCGTATAAGTCTGATGCCGCTTGAATACCATAAGTTCTGGCATTAGCATAAGTAGAATTAGCAGATAGATAAACACTTTCTAAACGATACGCTATTTTTGCAGCCTTATCAATATTTATTCCCGTAACATTATACGAGTTTCCAATGTCATTTGTTCCTGATTTTCCTATCGTCAAGATGTAAAACCAATGATTTAGAACGCCACTGTTTGTATGCACCCCGCAGTAGTCATTGGCTTGTGTTGGAGTACCACATTCGATTGTTTTCCAGTATGTGCCTCCATAAGTATCAGGTTGTCCTTCAGATTTTGGGTTGCTCATAGAACGCAAGGCTAAACGTCCTGCTCGTCTTTCTATGTCTTCTCCAATTAACCAGGTGGATTTTCCAGGCGCTGCATAATATTCGATACAAGCCCCCCAAATATCAGAAAAGGCTTCATTCATTGCACCAGATTCTTTTTGATAAGCTAAATTTGCTGTTTTTTCACAAACGGCATGACCAATTTCGTGAGCAGCGACATCAAGTGAAGTTAAAGCATCAAAATAGGTGTCGCTTCCGTCTCCATAGGTCATAACGCTACCATTCCAGTAGGCGTTGTCATAAGCAAGGTCATAATGCACGTAACTTTTTATAGCTGCGCCTAAATTGTCAAAACTGTTTCTTCCGTGAACGGTAGACAAATAGTCAAACGTTTTTTCTGCGCCCCAATGTGCGTCAAGTGCAGCATTGTCTTTATTTGCATTGTTAAATTCTGCAGCACTCCAGTTATTGTCGCTATCTGTAAAATTTACTGCGGTACCATAATTGGTTCCTTTTTTCATATTATACGTCTGAATACCGTTTCCCCGTGTAGCATCAGATAAAATATAAGAAGAACCGCTGAAAGCAGTTTGGATTGACAGGGTTCCGCTGTATCTTGTTGCTGCATTTGCTGAAACAAAAAGCGCTTTGGCAGCTTTTGTGTTTGTTGCTCCTTTCGCATTTATCGAACTATCTTTTCCATGGCTATATTCACCAAGGTGCTTGATTGTGGCGTTATAGTACAACGCTTCGCCAGTTATTGCGTCAATATATAAGTCACCGCGGCTAACAGGACTTGTTGCATAGATGTCAAATTTGTAGGCTAGGCGAACTTTTTGGTCCGTATTTTTTTCTCCTTGATCAATCATGGAAGGAAGAAAAACTAATTCGCCTTCCGGTTTATAGTAGCCTATTTTTGAGGCGTTCTCTGGATTTTCCCATAAGTATTTTGAAGCGCCTATATGATTGACCGCTTTCTTAAATGCTGTTGTTTTGGAGATGCTTGGAGTGGTTGCTGCATTTTTAATGTCATAATATTCACCACTCATAGAAGTTAGTTTTCCGTTTTTAGAATGGAGGGAGTAGGTGGCATATTCTACTTTCAGGCCTTGGTGGTATAGTTGAAACTTGTCGTGGGAGAAACCTGATCGGTCCGACTCAGATTTTAAAATGGTAAACTTAGAATTGTCTTTTAACTTTAATTGTTCCGTGAACACTTTTTGAGAATCTGTCGACTTATAAGTGGACTTCTCATTAAAGGTGATTAGCGATGGTTTCCCATTTTCATCAATAACTTTCTGTTTTACACTTGTAGAGGAATCTTGGGCGTTCCCTTCAATAGCAAATAGCGATACGCTTATTACAAGCGCAATTTTACCGAGTAATTTTGTTTTCATTTGGTTGTAGGTTAAATGTTAATAAAATAATAAAATTTTCATTTTCAAATTTAACATAAAAAGTAAGAAAAGGAACAATATTTATTGTTTATTTTACGCTTCATCGGATTTATATGTACATAAACGTGAAAAAGTCTGCCCTAGCGGTAGATGTTTAAATTTTTATTTTTCGAAAATTTGAGGGAATAGTTCAGCTTTTGGCAGTACTTTATGTATTTGGCTAATTCGAATGTAGAAATGTAGTATTTTGCGTGTAGAATCCGATTTGAGTGTTTTCTGGCAATACGATACACTTAAATTTTTTATATTAGTATTTTAGGATGCATTGTATCAATAATAGCAGAGAATAATGATTTTTTATGGCAAGAAAGGGGAGCAATTTAATATTACTTTCAAGTTTAAAAGTATGGGATAGGTAACGGCAAAATTGATAATGAGGTCCTGTGGGAATTATTTACTTAAGCATCAAGAATTTTTCAGAGTAACGCTAATTGCAAACAAAATTCGTTTGCAAAATAAACCAAAAGTAATCCAAAGTGAATCAAGGTGGTATTTGAGTTCTGCTATTTATTGAGGATTTGTATGGGTTTGTAAAGAATTGACGTTTTCTTTTCAGGGGAATGGGTGAGCGCTTATTTATAGTTTTTAGTTACTCTTGGTAAAGTATAAATTCAAGATTATCCACATAGGCGCCATCAGTACCATTGTCGATTATAAAATCAGTGTTTTTAGTTTCGGTTCTAAAATGCAATTTTTGTAATTGAACCGAATCTACTTTGGCAGAATAGTATCCTGATGTTAAACCCAGATAGCTAAAATAACCATCGAATTCAGAAAGAACGGAGGCAACAAAATCAGTATCATTCTTATAAATATTTATTTTTAAACCAGCAATTCCGGTCAACTGCCCTTTCTCGCTGCGTTGTACCATTCCAGCAACTTCTCCCACAACTGATATAGGAATTTCAACTGTTCTCAGTTGATTGGGATTCAGTGTAATATTTAAAGTTTTGTTTTCTAGTCGCCAAGCAATATTATTTACTTTTGACGTGTCAAAAGTGACGAAATTCTTCAAATAGGGCTCTAAATCCGAAATTATAGTGGTTCCTTCGCTTTGGTCCAGGATTTTCTGACCACCATTCAGAGCGACTTCTAAGCCTTTTACAGGCTGTTCGCCAAAGTCTCGTTTGCCGTTTCCGTTTGTATCTAAAAAAGGTATAAACTTCACGCTCGCTTTGCCAATGCTCGTACCATTATTAAATGCTACAAAATCAGCATTTGGTTCATAAATCAAACTGCCGCTCGCTGATTGTGTAAAGGAAACGCCATTGTTATCGATATTGCTCGATACTCCCGCATTTGCATACTGAAGATTATATTGAAAACCGAGTTGTACAGACGTATTTTTACTTTTAAAATCATGGTTAAAGGAAGCTTGAAGGGATCCTTTTTTAAAAACGCGTTTTCGCAGTTGTGCTTGCACTGTCGTTATTTCGGCTCTATTGTAGTCATATCTAATGTTAGGCGTAAGAGAAAATCCTTTGGGTAATCTAAACGAGCTGGACAAGTTACTAAAGACAAAAGGTTTTTTGGTTTCTGTAAAAAAAGAATTTGTCGTTAAATTGAAGTTGAAGTTGTACAGCCGCCCAGACAATGCTAATTCTGATTGCATAAAACTACTAGTGGCAAAAACTGTTTGTTGCAATGAGAAACGAGACACGCCTGAGAAATGAGAAGTACGTATTGGGATGTTTAAGCTGGCTTTCCGGAGTTCTGAATAACTAAAGCGTACCGCGTCTTGATCCTTGTCGTACTTAGTATAGTCAAGATTCAATCGCATGTTATTTGGCGTAGAATAGTTGAGGTTCCCCGTATATTTTACTTTAGAAAAATAAGCTCCTGAAACAAATAATTGATTGGCTAATCGAATCGAAGTCCCAAAATAAGGAATGACTTTATTCTTTTCTATCGAGGAAACATATTCAACACCGCCTTCAAGCGTGATGTAATCTGAAAGACCGTAGTTGGCTTTAGCATTTGCAAAGAAACTATTTTTACCATCCTCTATGATGCCTGAACTGAGGTTGTATTCTAGCCTATGCTTTGGAAGGAAATAAAAAGGGATTTGAAATTCTTTCGTAGATTGCTCCTCTTCACCCCAAGGCCCATAATACCTTACAGAAATAGCTGTTTTGCCATAGAGAAGTGGCACTGTAAAGGAGAAAAATCCAGAGGCATCCGCTTTTGTGTAATTGACTAAGCGGTCGTTGATGTAAAGTTCTACTGTCCAGTCTGGTTTAGTATAATCGCTCACTATGTAAGTACCAAAGGAGGTTCTAGCGGTGGTTGTTGCATTTGTAATTTGAAAGCCTATGGTAGGATTAATGAGAGTAGCCGTTAGGGAAGAGGCTACTTTTCCCGCTGCTATCTGAGTAAGGTATTTGTTGTCGTTATCGACATAACGCCAGCGATAAAATTGGTTTCTTAAGGAAACGGGTTGATTGTTGCCGTAGTTGAAGGCGCTTGTAAATTCTCCGCCAGCCAGCATCCCTCCTAGACCGAGGCGGAGCTGTTGTTGGTTTATGCCGTTTGAACGTTGGATGGTATTTACCGCCCAGTCTGCAGCGGCAAAATGAAATAAAGGTTTATCTCTACTAAAAGTAGTGTCAGCTGTAAAGCCGTATTTGAGAGTGTTGATATTGTCTCGCATCAGTTGTAACCGAGCTTCGCGCACTGCTGGAAGCTCTAATCTAGAAGACATGGAAACAGATAAGTCTCTAAAAGAAAAGCTGTTTTCTAATCCAAAGATCGAGTCGAAATAGTTTGCTCTTAAAAATAAATTAGTGGGGGTGCGTACTAATACATCTGCTAGTAGTGCAATATCTTGTCCTTTGTAGTTCACGACATGCGCCGTCTCATTTATATGGAAGATATTATTTTGATTGATGAAAAATCCATCTATTGTACTAAAATCATCAGCAACTTCATTTTTTATTTTTAAAAAGTCCAACACCTCTGGGATGGATAAATAAACTTCTTGATTGTCGTTTATCAATGCAGTAATTTCAATCGTTCCTGCATGCTGTACCGTTAAGGTTACTAAAACTTCGTCATACTTTGGGCTCTGTGCTACTGCGGTAACAGTAGCCTGGAATAACAGGAAAAAAGATACGAATTTAAAAAAAGGTATTTTTTTGTTAAAAACTCGGCTGAAAGCAAGCAAATGTTGTGTAAATTCTATATTTCCATCAGGGGCCCGAGTGCACATAACAACTTTTATATTTTAGGATAATCTTGCACAGAGGAATAGCAAGAGCTTATTTGAAATTTTCTAGGGACTTGTAATTTCAAACCTTTTAAGGACTACAAATATTCGAAGCTAGATTAGTTAAAAAATAGTGACGCTTGATTTAAATTTAGAGTGGCTTTAGCATAATGATTTGATTGATCTATAGTGGTGAAATTTACTTGTAATTCTCCTTTAGAATAATCTATGTTTTTGCTGTTATCTAGTTTTATTTTTGTTTTTAACAGTGTGCCTGGACTATAAATAGCAAACCCTTGTACAGTAGCTACTTTATGCGTTATTCCTTCTGTAGAAATATGGTTGACTTCTACATTACCATAGGCGGAGCGATTTCCTTGACGGTTAACATTTAAGGATAGTGTAACGCTATCGTCTTGTGATTTATCAAGTACTAGATTAGTTAACTGAACAGTGGTAGTGTCATCGCCTATGTTAATAATATTAGCGATGGAAAGTCCAAATACTGGAAGCAAATTAACATTTAATCCTTGCGTTTTATGATGGACGGTGTCAATAGCTTTTTTCTTTAGTAGGGTTGCTTTTTTAATTGCTCTAAAATAAAGATGGGAACGGTATTCGCCTTGTTTTAAATCATTGGTCTTGATGAGTTGTATTTTAACGGTTTGGTATCCATTAGGGGCTAAGGTTATGGTGCGCGGAAAATACCGCAGGTAAGGTGAGGCAAATTGTTGGTTGGGCTGTGGGTTTTCAATTGAGTTGAAACTGCCGTCTTCTCCCATTCTAATTTCAATATAGGATATAGCGTATGTTGCTGTGTCTTTTCCGGTATTATTTAGATAAACTGTTGCCGCTCTGTTTTCAATGCCGTCAAAGACAGTACGTTTTGGAAAAACTTCTAAATTTCCTTGTGCAATTATCGGATAGGTGAAACACAAAAAAAGGATTAGTAATATGCTTTTTTTTCATTCATAAACAAAGATGTTTTGACGTAATTAACAGGAGTGGGTGGTAAGCTGCATTGATTAAAAAACAGAGTGCTCCGCTGGGAGCACTCTGTAGTGAAATAAATTAAAGGTAATTTACAGTGACTATTAAGTCTGCTGTATTTGTGTAGTTGTCAGCTGCTTGAGCAGCGCCTACAGTTAGGGTACCCCCTACCGTTAGTACTTGTGTACCTCCTGTCAGAGCACCACTTCCACTTGGTGTGCTAGTAAAACTTCCCAAAGTCATTTCTTTTGTGGCATCTGCTGTACCCTTAAGTGTAATAGCAGATGTTGGTAAGGTAATGGCATACGTGTAAGCTCCCTGGCCATTTACTGTGAACTTTGCTGCTGCAACTGGGCCAGCTATTGTTGGTAATGCTGCACCATCAGCTGCAGTTCGTACTCCGGCAGGAGTCATTACTACAGTTCCGGCAGTTGTGGATGAAACAGTTATATTACCAAAGTTCAAACCATTATCATTAGTGATTGAAATTGGAGTCACAACAGTCGCACCAGATGGTGCAGCTTGCGAAGCTTGTGCATTAGCAGTTGTTGAAACGGCAACTACAGCCGTGATAAGCGTAACGATAGAGATAATTTTTCTCATGATAGGTAATGATTTAGGTTAAAATAATTCTTAGATTTAAGTATCTAATGATGGTACAAAGATCAGTCAATATTATCGATTAAAAGCATGTTTTATCGATTAAAAACACTATTTAACAATTTTAACAGTATTACACTAGTGTTTTATAGGAATAGTCTAATCTGGCTAAATTAAGTCTACGTTTTTAGAAATAAAAAATGAATTGTGTTTTTTTGAATTATGTAAAAAAGCTAGAAATCGTTTGTTTTACTGCCTGTGCGTGCGTTTATTTTAAAATTTAAAGACCAGCAGCTAGCTTGTAAAGATCGAACGACTGGACATTTAATACAAGCAACGGCTGCTGTAGTGAGTAATATTCATACAAAAAAGAGGCTGTTCAATGAACAG
>NZ_AJXL01000042.1 GCF_000264055.1 Flavobacterium sp. ACAM 123
AAAAACACCAACTTTTTTTATTGAGTTTGGCAGTGTAGGAATAACACCGTCAAAATAGCGTGCTGATTTTTCCCAAAAGATAAAACCCATATAATCGGGTAGGAGCAATCCCACTTCGAGTATATTATCAGGGTATTTCATGCCACAGATTTTGAGTTTCATAACTAATGATTTTTTCTTAACAAAGTTCACAAAGAATACGCTAAGTTCGTTAAGAATTTAACAATTATTTGTGCTCTTAGTCCTAATTTAGTTTCGTAATAAATTCGGTAGCAGCTTTTCCAGCATTTTCTGTTTTCATGAAGTTTTCCCCGATTAGAAATCCTTGGTATCCAAAGGGTTTTAATTCAGTTATAGCTTCGATCGAACTGATACCACTTTCTGAAATTCTCACAAATTCAGCCGGTATTTGTGAGGCTAATTGTTTGCTGTAATCTAAACTTACTTCAAAAGTTTTCAGGTTTCTATTGTTCACTCCAATGATGTCTAATGTTGGCATGATTGATTTTTCCAGTTCTTCTTGATTGTGTACTTCTAATAATACTTCAAGCCCCAATCCTTGAGCAAATTCCGATAGAGATTTTATTTCTTCTCTGGTCAATACCGCCGCTATCAGCAAAATCAAATCCGCTCCATAGGCTTTGGCTTCGAGGATTTGGTATTCATCTACAATGAATTCTTTTCGCAATAATGGAATAGCTACTGAAGCTCTTGCCAAAAGTAAATCGTCTAAAGAACCGCCAAAATATTTCCCGTCTGTCAATACCGAAATTCCGCAGGCGCCGGCATTCTCATATCCTTTTACCACTTCCTCCACTGTAAAACTATAATTTATCTCTGCTTTTGATGGAGAACGGCGCTTGTGTTCAGCAATAATTCCAGTAGTACTATTTCTTAAGTTTTGGCTCAGAGATATAGTCTTTTTCGAAAAAAAGATAGAGGCTTCTAATTGAGAAACCGGAATGATTGATTTTTTGAGAATGACTTCTCTCCTTTTATCAACTATTATTTTATCTAGGATATTCATTTATTTAATTTAAAGATTGAAAAATTTAAAGATTGAAAAATTTCTATGGACCAACAAATTACTCTTTAATTGTGGTGTTTAAATATTTTATAAAGTTGGATAAGTTTTGAGAAATCTCGACACTTAAATCATAACTTTTGTCAATTTCTAATTGCGTTAATAATTCTAATTCTCAGGCTAAAATTAACATACTTCTAACCTCTGCACAACTTTCTTTAGAAAATTTTAGATAGCGTATTAATTGTTTGTTATTATTATATTCCGACCCTTCAGCAATATTATTCGTTATAGAAATAACTGCTCGTTTTATCTGATCTTTGTAACCGAATTCTTTTTCAAAAGATTTACTATCCAATAATTTAAAAATCAATTTTGCCAATTGAATTCCTCTTTTGTATACTTCAAATGGCTTTGTCATAAATTTTAAATCCTTTAATCTTTTAGTTCTTTTATCTGCTCAATTCCTGCAAAGTAGTCAATGCTTTTAACCCTTTTCCGGAAATAAGACTTTCTTTAGCTAATTCAAACCCTTCAAGCGGTGTACATTTCGTTGTCGTTGCAATGGCCATTCCTGCATTGGCACAAACCACATTATTTTGTGCTTCCGTTCCTTTTCCGGAAATGATGTCGGTAAACATTTGAGCTGATTCTTCAATTGTTTTTCCACCTTCGATTTCACTTTGTGATAAGAGACGAACGCCAAAGTCTTCTGGGTTTAGGATTCCTTCTTTCGAGCTGGTGATTATCTTTGTGGGTCCGGTCAATGATACTTCATCATAGCCGTCTAGTGAATGCAAAATGGTCACATTTACATCAGTATTTTGGTATAAGTAGGAATAAATTCGAGCCAGTTCTAGATTAAAAACCCCTACCAACTGATTCTTTGGAAAAGAGGGATTTACCATTGGTCCGAGCATATTAAAAAAGGTTTTTACCGCTAGCTCTTTTCGGATTGGCCCCACATTTCTCATAGCAGGATGAAATAAAGGGGCGTGTAAAACACAAATACCCGCTTTGTCAATGCTTCGCTCTAAGAAATCAGAATCACTACTGAATTTGATTCCCAGTTTTTCCATCACATTACTGGATCCGGAAATAGACGACACCCCATAATTACCGTGTTTAGCAACTTTCACTCCTGCTCCCGCAGCTATAAAAGAGGCTAGTGTAGAGATGTTAAAAGTGTCTTTCCCATCACCGCCTGTTCCACATAAATCGATCGTGTTATAGTCTGATAAATCGACGCGGATGCACAATTCTAATAAGGCTTCCCGGAAACCGGAAAGTTCTTCTATGCTGATACTACGCATCATAAAGACTGTCAAAAAAGCGGAGATTTGACTTGGATTATAACTGCCGTTGGATATATTGACCAAGACGTCTTTTGCTTCCGCTGTCGTAAGCACTTCGTGATTGATTAATCTATTTAATATGTTTTTCATTAGCCTTCCCCAGCCCCTCCGAGGGAGGGGAGTACCTATTGGGGTAAATAGGGTTTTTATAATTTAAGTTCGTTTTAATTATTTGTTCTCCCGTTTGGGTACAGGGGGCTTTTTACCCAATTTTCTAAAATCTTTTTACCGTTTGGCGTCAACACACTTTCCGGATGGAATTGTACCCCGCGCACATCAAAAGTTCTGTGGCGCAAGGACATCACCTGGCCATTTTCGTCAAAGGAAGTCGCTTCCAGCATTTCGGGTAAAGTAGGATCGACAACCCAAGAGTGGTAGCGACCCACTTCAAACTCGTTTCCGAGACCTTCAAATAAAAGTTCGTCATCGACGACTGTTTTTACCATTGTGGCAATCCCGTGGTAGACTTTTTCCAGATTGGATAGCGTTCCTCCATAGACTTCGCCAATTGCTTGCTGTCCAAGGCAAACGCCAAGAATGCTTTTTGTAGCGCCGTATTTCCGGATGATCTCTTTCAACAGTCCGGCTTCTTCAGGAACTCCGGGACCGGGAGAAAGCAGTATTTTGTCAAATTCTGCTATTTCATCGATATTAAACTCATCGTTTCTATACACCGTTACTTCGCACTCTAAATCTTCCAGATAATGGACCAGATTGTATACGAAACTATCGTAATTATCTATAACTAATACTTTTTTCATTTTGTCTTTTTTGTTTAAAGTTTAAAGTTTAAAGTTTCAGGTTCTGCCAACTGATACTAAATCACTAAAAACTGACCACTTATTTTCTATATTGTTTCCGCTAAATCCAGCGCTTTATTCAACGCAAGGAGTTTATTGTACACTTCTTCCTTTTCGCTTTCTTCATCAGAACCGGCAACAATTCCAGCTCCTGCTTGGGAGTGTAATTGATGATTTTTGCTCAGGAAAGTTCGGATCATAATGGCATGATTAAAATTCCCTTCAAAATCCATAAAGCCAATAGCGCCACCGTAAAAATTACGATTTGTTTTCTCGTATTCTTCGATCAGTTGCATGGCTCTATGTTTTGGTGCTCCACTTAATGTTCCTGCCGGAAAAGTATCGGCGACTACTTGCATTGTGCTGGCTTTATCGTGTAAATGCCCGGTCACTCTGGAAACCAGATGGATTACATGAGAGAAAAATTGTACCTCCCTGTATTTGTCCACGGTGACTGTATGTCCATTTCTGCTTAAATCGTTACGAGCCAAATCAACCAGCATCACGTGCTCACTGTTTTCTTTTTTGTCTTCGGATAATTGTTTGGCTAGTATAGCATCTTTTTCATCATCACCTGTTCTTTTAAAAGTTCCGGCGATAGGATGGATTTCTGCTTTACGGTCTTTAACGATAATCTGTGCTTCGGGTGAAGAGCCAAATATTTTGAAATCGCCATAATCAAAGAAAAACAAATAAGGGGAAGGGTTAATGCTTCGCAACGCTCGATACACATTAAAATCATCCCCTTTGAAACCTTGGGTGAACCTACGGGATAAAACCAATTGGAATACATCCCCACGAAAACAATGTTTTTTGGCCAAAGCCACATTGTGTTTGAACTCTTCGTCTGTCAAATTTGAAAAGCCTTCGCCTTCTTTTGAAAATTTATATGAGGCAATATTTCTGGATTGTAGTAATTGTTCAATTTCCGAAAGATTGTTTTTTCCATCTAAACTGTGGCAAAAGAGATACGCTTCATTTTTAAAATGATTGATTGCGATGATGTTTTGATACACCGCATAGTACACATCTGGTATCGAAATACTATTGTCTTTTTTGGCGATGGTTACTTTTTCAAAATAGCGAACAGCATCATAGGAGATGTAACCAAACAAACCATTATTGATAAATTTAAAGTCGTTTTTCTCGGACTCAAACTGCCCTGAAAACTGTTGAATTACTTCTGGAATATTTGTGCTGGCATCTATCGCTATTTTTTCTTCAGTACCGTCAGGGAAGGTTTTGTAGATTGTTTCGTTTTCTATCTTTATCGAAGCAATAGGGTTGCAACAGATGTAGGAGAAACTGTTATCACTTCCATGATAATCACTACTCTCCAGAAGAAGGCTGTTGGGGAATTTATCGCGTATTTTAAGATACACACTCACAGGAGTTATGGTATCAGCGAGTATTTGTTTGTATTTTGTGTTAAATATGAAAGATTTCAATTTGTTTAAATTTTAAGGTTTAAAGTCTTAAGTGATTTTGAAAATAAATAAACATAAAAAAAAGGCCTGTCGTGATGACAAGCCTTTTATAATTATAGTTAATAATACCATAGGAGCTTAGTTCACGACGTTTGACGTAAATTGTTCCACCACCAAGTATTGTTTGTATTTGTGTTCATGTTACAAAGATATGCATGTAATTTGGTTATTCAATTATAATGGAATAAAAAAAACTAGATTTTAGTTCTTTTTTGCTACATTTCCTTTCGGAATCAGCATAAAAACTCCAAATGAGTGCTTGCTGGAGATTCTTGCGTTGATTTTGAAAGATATTAGAATTTCAAAGCTACTGCCAATTCAAAATCATCAGAGATTGCTTTATCTCCTAAATTGTCGAAGAAGCTTCCTGAACCGTATTTAATATCATATTTAGTTCTGTCAACTTTGAAAGCTGTTGTAGCGGTATTTCCATTTACGGTAATATCAAATGCTACAAGATGTGTAATGTCCTTGATCATCAAGTCTGCAGTTATTGCATACATGTTTTTACCTTTTACTGCAACAGTCTTAAAAACTAAAGTAGAATTAGGGAATTTTTCAGTTCCGAAAAACTGCTCTGATTTCAAGTGACCGTTTAGTTTGCCTAAAGATTCACCAGAAAGATCTGTTGACGTTAATGTTGGCATGTCAACTGTGAAATTTCCTCCGGCTAATTTATCTCCTCTGAAGATTAAAGTACCTTCTTTTACATTTACGGTTCCACTATGCTGTCCGGTTACTTTTTTCCCAACCCAGTTGATGGTACTTTTTGAAACATCTACTTTTTTTGTTTGCGCCGTTACCGATAAAGTTGAAAATACTACCGTTAATGCTAATGCAATTGCCTTAAAATTTTTCATTTGTTTTATTGTTTAATTTGGATTAATAATTAGATCGTTATAAATAAATCTTCTTGTGATTTTCTAACTTTTTTATTGTGTTGAGTTGCGTCTTCGTCATGTCGATAACCTAATGGGGCTAATAAAGAAGCGGTATATCCTAATTTGTCTAAACCTAACAATTCATTGACTTTTTCAGGAACAAAACCTTCCATAGGTGAAACATCTATTTTAAGTTCAGCGGCAACATTCAATAAATTACCCATGGCTAAGTAAGTTTGTTTTGATGCCCAGACATTTTTATCATCTTCTGTTAACGGTTTGATATATCCTTTTATAAAATTAGCATATCCGTTCAATGACTCGACAGGAACGTCTCGAGTAATACTGGTGTTTTTTACGTAATCATCCACTTCTGTGTCACCAATATTAATTTTACTAGCAAATACTAATAAATGGGAGGCGTCAATAACTTGTGCTTGTCCCCAAGCCACAGTTTTTATTTGGGCTCTTAACTCTGGATTTTCAATTATAAAAATTTTATAGGGTTGCAATCCGAAGGAAGAGGAACTTAAACGTATCGCTTCTTTTATAGTATTTAAATCTTCGGCAGTTACCGTTTTTGTTGCATCAAATTTCTTTGTTGCATATCTCCAATTCTGATTTTCTAAGAAAGTACTCATAATTTATATTTTACTGATTTCTGTATTTTTCTAATAATGTATTTAACTGCTCTAATTCATCAGCGTTCAAATTCTTTGCAAAGTGTTGTTCGTGATCAAGTACTTTTGGATCTAGCTCCTGTAAAAGATTTAATCCTTTTTGATTAATCAATACTTCTATTTTTCTTCTGTTTTCTGTACAAACTTGGCGTGTAACAAGCTCTTTTAGTAATAATTTGTCGACTAGCCGAGTTGTGTTACTCGTTTTTGCGACCATGCGTTCTTGAATTAGACTCATGTTAGCAGGGTTCCCTTTTTGACCTCGTAATATTCGCAACACATTATATTGTTCGCTCGATAATTCATACGGTTTTAAAAATTCGTTGAATTTCTCATTGAGTACGTTTTGAGCATACAACACATTTAGAATAATCCGCTTAGAGTTCTTTAAAATGGCTGTCGTCTTTATAATGTCTTCAATTTTCATACCAACATCTGCTTTATTTGTTGGTGCAAATGTAAGGCTTTTTTATTTGTATATACAAATGTTGACCTACTTATTTGTTAAAATTAATAAAAGTGTTCGCATTATTACCATTCGAGCAGACGCTTTTCAGTAGCTTTAAGGACTAATTCCGGAGCAGTGCTTTCGGATATGTCTTTATTGTGCATAAAAGCCAAAATCGAAATTTGGTTTTTTATTTTGTTTTACGGCTGTCTTACATTTACGATTAAAGACGGTTTTAAGAGGCTAATTATGTGACAGGCAAATGTGTATTATTAGTAAAAATAGCGATGGTCACTTGAGATTCAAACTCAAAATGGTTTCCCACTGCTTCTGCACAGTTTGTAATGTCATCGATTAATACATCAATCTGTTCTGTACTTCTAGTGAAAGTACAAATGCAACACGATATATTATCTTCAGATGCGAATAAGATATCAGTTTTATTTTCTAGCAGATTTTAGTACATATTAGCGTGTTGATATTTAAATTTTGCCATCATTAAATCCTATTTCCCGTGGACGTCGTTCACACTGTTCAGCTAATTATAATTTGTATAAATAGCAGTTTTTCAAATCGATAATGCCTAATTTATTAATGGCAAAGGATCAAAATAACGGACTATGGATATTCAGGAATCTTGCAACCCATCAAATCTTTGCGTTGGCTTTGTTCGCTTTTTTAGTTAGCTATAGCCATTTTGAAGTTCATATCTAGTATTGGAAACATTTGCTTGATCTTTTCGATGCTCCATAAAATGAAAACCACTTTGTTCTAGTAGTTTTTTAGAATTTTCATTTTTATTGTGCGTGAATGCCTCAATCTTGTCTAATTTTAATTTATCGAAACCAAAATCAATAACGCACTTTAGCGCTTCACTCATAATTCCTTTATTTTGGAATGCAGGATTTAGACCATAACCCACCTCAGCAACGGTATTGTTCTCAGAAAAATTCCACAAACAGATTGTTCCGATAATTTCAGCTTCCTGTTTAAAAGTGATTCCCCAAGAAACCGATTTATTATTTTCGAAGTCATCATTTACTTCTGTAATAAATTCGATTGCTTGAGCCATGGTCTTTGTTCTTCTATTTTCAGATCTTTCTATGAACTGATTTACCGTTTTATCAGAGCGTAAATATAAGATAACTGCGGCATCAAATACCTCCATTTTTCTTAATAAAAGGCGTTCTGATTTTATTTCTGGGAAAGATGCAAAGTTCATTTGAGCGTAGTTTTGTTCAGACCGAATATAAGTAATAAATGGTTGTAATTTAAATTGGCTTGATGGAATCAAAATCTTTTCCACGCATACGTGTCATTTTCATGAAGGAGAAATGCACGCTTGCCTTGCTTAGCTTTGGTTATAGTCTTTAGTTTTCTTTAGCAAATCTTCGCTAGCTTTAGTTGTACGATGTCCATACGAAAGGATTCTTGCGCTTGCGACTGAATAGAAAAAGCGATTTGAGTAAATACCCAAACCGCTTTTGCATCTATAATAATGGTTACTAATCAATTAAAGTAACCAAGTCTTCTTTCCTTTTTCTCACTTTAGTAAGATTAACTAGCCAATCGTTTTCACTGTCTCTATAACCCACAGGAAGCATAACGCAGCTTCTAAGTCCTTTAGCTCTTAGTCCAAGTATTTCATCTAGTGCATCAGCGTCAAATCCCTCTAAAGGAGTAGTGTCAACCCCTTCAAAAGCTGCGGCAGTAATGTCTTGTGCAAACGCAATATAGGCTTGTTTAGCGGCATGGTTAACGTTTTCTTCAGCATCCTTTTGCGGATAACTATTTAAAACTATTTGACGGTAATTTTCCCAACCTTCGTTTTTCATGTCTCGAATTGTGTTTGTTAAATCAACCATCTCGTTGATGCGGTCTGCAGTATAAGTATACCAAGCTGCAAAGACAAATAAATGAGAGCAATCAGTGACTACAAATTAAGTCCGATAAATAGGTGTGATTTTTTCTTTCACTTCTTGATTTGGAATCACAATGACCTAAAAAGGTTGTAAGCACTTGAAGTTGGATCAAGTGATATGGCTTCAATGGTATTGTCCATTTTTTCTTGATTCACTTTTGTACTATTCATTGCCTTAGCAGCGTATCTTCAATTCAATTTGTTTAACAATTCCATACTGTTTGTTTATTTATTTTTATTCTGTTTTTTTGTTGTTGTCTTTGAGGACTGTAATCCAATCATTAAGCATTTCTTTCAACTGAATGACATCAGATATATTGATGTTCTCAGTAAGTACTATTTTGATTAGTTTTCAGGAATGGGTTCGGGTTGCCCTTTAAGTATTCTTCCTTTTTTTGTAAGCTCCACGATAACACTTCTTTCATCTTCACTGGACCTATTCCGTTGTAAAAGTTCTATTTTCTCCATGCGTTTGAGCAATGGCGAAAGCGTATTAGTGTTCAAGAGCAGTTTCTCTGTAACTTGATTTATAGAAAGTTCATCGTTTTCCCATAATACCAGTAATACTAAATATTGCGGATACGTAATCCTCATTTCGTCTAAATAGGGTTTTTAGGCTTTAGTGATCAAACGGGAAGCGGAATAGAGCGGCAAGCAGATTTGACTACTTAATTTTAATTTAGCGTCATCTATGTTAGACATTGGTTTTACTATTCCTCCATGCTGTAAAAGCGGCTGTTGACCATAAGGCCCAAGCAATTAGTACTGGTTGGAAAAACAGACGAATTAAACGTGAATTATCTGAATCTAAAGATCCAAAAGCATCTTTATGGTCTAGGTATTGTGCAATATTGCCTGGAAAAACTAAAATGAAAAATAGTGCAAGTACCCAACCAAAAGTTGTTCGTTCTTTTTTCCAAAAAGCCAATCCGAGACCCAATGCCATTTCTAAGATACCAGATAGTACTACTACCAAGTCTTTGCTAAGCGGCAGCCAGTCTGGCACTTGTGCCTGAAAGTCGACCCTATTAAAAGTAAGGTGACTGAATCCCGCATAGACCATAAAGATGGATAATAGAATTCTAAAAATATTTTGTGTCAATGTTGTTTCTACAGTTTTACTCATCTTATCGATTTTAATCGCAGGCGTTTGTATCGTGCACGAAACGAATGTACTAAATTGTTTTATGACCAATAATTTATTGGGAAAAAATTTTGTGTTTATCTAATTACGTGATGATTGATTTGAAATCTACAATAGCTTTAGAGAGCCGTATCGCAGGGTTTAGATTCGGTCTCGTTTAGTTCCTTTTTTATTTGTTTTTGATGGTTATACTTAGCCAATAATCCCATAAATGACCCAAAGAATAAAAAGTTAAATAGAAGTTTAAGTATCTTAAAGTCTTGTTCCTGAGAATAGTCAAACCCTGCCATAAGTCCAGCGTAAACTAGGCCAGATATTAAAAATGATTTTATAAATAATTTATTTTCTGCTTTCATATTTCTTATTACAAGTGTTTTTATGGATGGTAATTTGGGAAAAACGCATTATTTTTTCGTCAATATCCAATTGATTAAGTTCATCAGGATTATTCCTGGAATATAGAAAAAGGCCGCAATAATATTGTAAGTCATCGCAGTACTCACAATAATGCTTGTCAGCATATTACCTTGGCCGATTGCATACAAGGTCTTGTCAATTGCATAGGCCAAAATTCCAAGAACAATAGCTACTACTATTTGAACTATGATTGCTTTGTTAAATGCTTTAGTCAAAGTATAAAATTGAAATTCATTGAATAATCTTAGCTTTAGACTATGAATTAAGACCGGTAAACCAAATAGAAGGATAGTTAGAATTGTTATCATATCAATTTCTTTTATCATAGATTTTGAGTTCTTTTAATTTCCAAGCCGCAAAAATTTTAGCTTACTATTCGTGAAGCTAATATAAAAAAAAATAGTACAAATCATTTATTGATTTTTAGCGTGCTTAAGGGATTTTAGCCAGTTTCTTGCGGTCGCACGTAGTAGAACGTTATTATTGCGGAAACCCTCCTGTCCGATATATCGGAAAGCAATCCCATCCAGCTGCTCAGCTTGCGCTACAGTGTTAGTGTGATTGCTTCGTTACTCATGCAATGATAATAATGTTGTGCTTTGCGTGAGGGATAAAAGCGGCATCCTTTAGGGCGTTTCTTTTAGCCATAAAGATAGAGCGTATAGCCCGACCCCACCGCAAAGGAGTGGAGGCGGGGACACGCCCAAAAAAATAAGCGCATAAAAAACCCGAGCTGCTTATAGCAAATCGGGTTTTAGATTTTATAAAATAGGAATTAGTCTTTCAGTCCTAATTTGGCTAATATAGTTTCTAATAAACACCATTTTGTAAAACCGGATTGAATTAAATTAACTCCTATAAAAACCGTAAACCACAACCAGTTTATATTTACATAAACTGCAAGTAGTAAACTGATTAATATAAATGAGCCTACTACAATTCTAAAAACTTTATTTTTCATATTATTATTGCGATGGACGAAGCAATTTCCTCCTCTAATTTAAGTGTTATTAATTGTGTTTTATCTTTTTTACCACATAGAGTCATCCATTTTATGCTCTTGATTGAGAAACTAAGCTTTAAGATAGTTTCACATCGCTTTTTAAAAAATTTATTTTATTTCCTTTTATGTTGCTATGATTCTATGTGGTTTAACTTTTAATTTTTAACCATTCAGCGACATCCATTTTATGCTCTTGATTTAGAAACTAAGCTTAGAGGTGTTTCCACATAGCTTTTGAAGAAATCATTCTATCGCGTTCTTTTTTCTATGATTCTGCGTGATTAAACTTTTTTTTATTAACTGTGTTTTTCAATATTCAATACTGCCACGTGAATGTTAGTAAACGTTTTTTGCTTTGCATTAAAAGCATTTACTTTTGCAAAAAAAAGGCATCTATATTTCCAACTTGCAAAAAAGGCATTTTAGAGTAGGGAGTCGTTCTCGTTTATTTCGCTTCCAAACCAATTGCTTTCTATCGATTCTTCGGAAATATCCTTAAATCCTGTTACGGCTTTCTAGCTAAAGGTTTTTACATCTGCTTGTTTCAACATTTGCTTAACGGTTGCGTCAAATTGCTTTTATTGCGGTAATCATAAGTAGTTTCATAGCGTTAAGGTATTATCCTCGGCTAACCTCCCCAAAGGGAGGAAACTGGAGGCGTTAAATTATACAATATTTTCTTTTTTAGGTTCTTCATTCCCATCTTCGGTAGAGTTGACAGAGGATTCCCATTTTTTTCTCTCAGTCACATAATAAATCAATGGCACGACAATCAATGTTAGAATAGTAGAAACGATTGCTCCAAATACTAATGAAATCGCCAAGCCTTGAAATAACGGATCAAATAAGATAATGGAAGCGCCTATAACTACTGCTCCAGTCGTCAAAAGAATAGGGGAGGTTCTTACTGCTCCTGCTTCAATAATCGCTTGTTTTAATGGTTCTCCATCATTTAATCTTATTTCGATAAAGTCAATCAGCAAAACGGAGTTTCGTACCATAACTCCTGCCAAGGCTATCATCCCAATAAAAGAAGTTGCTGTGAAATAAGCACCTAATAACCAGTGCCCAAAGACAATCCCGATTAACGATAGCGGAATCGCTAGCATCATCACCATTGGTGTTTTGAAGTTCTGGAACCAGCCCACAATCAACATATAAATAATCACGATAGCTACTAGAAAGGCTACTCCTAAATCACGGAATACTTCTAATGTTATCTGCCATTCACCATCCCATTTTACCGTAAAATTACTTTCATCTGTAGGTTGGTCCATGTATAATTCATTGAGTTGGTATCCTTTTGGAATTTTCATTTTATCTAATTTCTCCGTCATTCCCAGAATCGCATACACCGGACTTTCTAATGCTCCAGCCATATCAGCAGTCACATAAACCACTCGTTTTTGATCTTTTCTATAAATAGTTTTTTGTAATGTGTCTGTTTTTACTTTTACCAAATCACTCACCGGAATCATATTCCCTTGGCTTCCTTTTATTTTCAGGTTCTGAATGTCTTGCAAGCTCGTTTTGTCTTTATCGTCAAGCGAAAGAGCAATCCCTACATTGTTATTTGAATTTTCAGCGTACAAACTAGAGATAGGATATTCTTGCAATAAATACGTCAAATTCCCAACTATTTGTTGCGGTGCAATGCCGTTCAGCATCGCTTTTTCCTTTTCAACTACCAGTTTGTACTCCGTTTGATCGGCTTCCACAGTCCAGTCGATATCTACAACACCAGCTGTTTTATGCAGAATATCCTTTACTTGTGACGCCACTTTAATCTGGCCCTCATAATTGGGTCCGTATACCTCAGCTACTAATGTTGATAAAACAGGGGGTCCCGGTGGCACTTCGATGATTTTTACATTCGCCGCATATTTTTTGGCGATTTTTTGAATTTCAGGACGAACCTTTTTAGCAATCTCGTGACTTTGTAATTTTCGATCTCCTTTGTGTAATAAATTCACTTGAATATCGGCCATATTGCTTCCACTACGCAAATCATAATGACGCACTAATCCGTTAAAAGTGATTGGAGCCGATGTTCCAATGTAGTTTTGATAATCAACAACTTCTGGTACTGTTGTCAAATATTGTGCGATTTCTTTAGTAACGGCTGATGTTCTTTCCAGAGTTGTTCCTTCCGGCATATCAATTATTACTTGAAATTCATTTTTATTATCAAAAGGCAACATTTTTACTAAAACGGATTGGGTGAAAAACATACCAATAGAACCAAATAATAATAGAACTGTTATCCCAACAAGGACTCTTCGCTTCATACTGCTTTCCAACAAAGGACGCTCTAGCCTGTTGTATATTTTATAAATTCGGCTTGTTTCTAAGCCTTCGGCATCTTTATGCTTTTGCTCGTCTTTTTTTTCCGAAGTATTATTTAAATTTTGGATGTCAAGAACCCACTCTTTATCTTTATTGGAAGATTCTTTTTTGTTGTGGGTTTCTTGTAATAAATGATACCCCAAATAAGGCGTAACTGTCAAGGCAACAAACAGGGACAATATCATGGCAATCGAAGCTCCAATAGGCATCGGACTCATATAAGGACCCATCATTCCAGATACAAATGCCATTGGTAAAATAGCGGCAATAACCGTAAATGTTGCTAAAATCGTTGGATTTCCTACTTCGTTTATCGCATAAATAGCGGCTTGTTTAAACGGGAGTCGCTTCATCTTGAAATGCCTGTGCATATTCTCGGCGATAATAATACTGTCATCGACGACAATTCCCACGACGAAAACCAGTGCAAAAAGTGTGATGCGGTTCAACGTATAATCCAGCATATAATAACTGAATAAAGTCAAAGCAAAAGTCAATGGAACAGAGAAGAAGACCACTAATCCACCGCGCCATCCCATGGCAAACATGACTAAGATCGTAACCGCCAATATAGCGATACCCAAGTGTAGTAATAATTCACCCACTTTATCAGAGGCGGTTTCACCGTAATTACGGGTTACTTCAACATGAACATCATTAGGAATCATCGTCGTTTTTAGATGGTCAACTTTGGCAATGATTTTCTCTGATATTTTCATTGCATCTGCTCCTTTTACCTTACCAACAGATAGGGTTACGGCAGGATATTCTGATTTTGCATCTTTATATTTTTCATTTGATTTGCTATACCCAAAAGACACGTAACTTTTTGCGGTAGACGGTCCGTCTTGAACCATAGCTACTTGTTTTAGGTAAACAGGTCTGCTTTTATTGATACCTACAACCAGATTTTCCACATCTTCTGATGAGGTTAAGAATTTACCAGTCGTGATCAAATATTCCTCATCATTATTGACAAAGCTACCGGATTGAGAGCTGCTATTACTGGCTTGAATCATTTGCATGATACCTAAGGGATCAATGCCGTTCTCTGCCATTTTATCTTTGTCCAAAACTACTTTCAGTACTCGGTTTCTTCCGCCAATTTCTTCCGTTATGGCAACATCTTTGACTTTTTCTACTTCAGAGGTTACTTCTTCAGCGATTTGGCGCAATTGAAAACCGTCCATTTTGTCGCTCCAAAGCGTGATCCCAAGCATGGGTACATCATCAATAGAACGTGTTTTTACCATCGGTTTAGAAACCCCTTTTGGAAACATATTCTCATGTTTGGCGAGTTCGTCGTATAATTTCACATACGAACGCTCGACATCCTCACCTACATAAAATTGAACGATGAGCAGTGCCTGACCATTCATGGCCATAGTATGAATGTGTTCAACTCCTTTAATATTTGAGATGATTTTCTCTAAAGGTTTCGCCACACGGCTTTCCACCTCAGTGGGGCTCGCTCCTGGATATCCCACCATGACGTCAGCCATTGGGACAATAATTTGTGGCTCTTCTTCTCTTGGAATAAGAAAAGAACTGTAAACACCAATGATCATCAAACCAACCATCATCAAAATCGTTAGCTTTGAGTTGATGAAAAAGTTGGCAATTTTGCCTGAAATTCCTTCTTGCATACTATTTTATTTATTTGGGCGTGACCACAAGGGTCGGGCTATTCGTTACAATCTTTTTCTTGTTCTCGATATTTCCGCTAAAAAGCGTAAACTCGAACTGACTAAAAAGGATTTTCGCTACTATCCCTCACGCGGAATTAACAATAATTTATTTACTGAACACTGCTTATTTAACACTCACCTTCGCCCCGTTAAATAATTTTCCTTCGGCAGAGACTATGTAGTTTTCATCAGCGGATAATCCGGATAAGACTTCGACTTTTTCACCATATTTTTTTCCTGTTCTCAACCACCTTAGAATTGCGACGTTTTCATTACTCACAGTATATATTCCAGTAAGTTGTCCTTGTCTTACTAAAGCACTTTCAGGAACTAAAACCATTGTGTTTGGGGTGGTAGTGCCTTTGTTTTCTATCGGGAATTGTACATTGACAAACATTCCTGACAAAACAGAACTGTCCGTTTTGTCTAAATTTATTTTGACTAAATATTGCCCTCCTGTATTCTTAGCAGATACGCTCACTTCGCTTACTTTACCAGTTAGTTTTTCGTTTGATGATTTTACTAAAACGGTTACCGGCATTCCTTTTTTGATAGAAGTGATGTCATTTTCTGATACCATAGCGCTAACCTCTAATTTAGAAGCGCCTTCTACACTTACTAAAGGCATTCCAGGATTGGCCATATCACCTTCTTTTACATAAGTATTTGTTACCACTCCAGAAAACGGTGCTGTGATATTAGCGTAGTTGAATTGTGCCATTACCTCATTTCGCATTTGTCGTGCCCCTTCTAATCCTGCTTTTGCCATTTCATAACGAGCCGTCATATCGTCTAATTCTTTTTGTGAAGCACTTTGTTGTTTGAACAACGTGACAAAACGATCGTAGTCTTTTTTAGCATTTTTATATCCGGCAGTGGCCTGCAAGATACTGGCGTCAACCTGTGCTTTTTTAGCCAGTAAATCAGAATTATTGATGCTGACTAATAACTGACCTGATTTCACTTTCTGTCCTATTTGCACATATACTTTGGTTATATAACCCATCATTCGCGTACTTAAATCTGCGCTGTTTTCTGCTTCAATTTTTCCACTTGCACTTACAAAATCGCTGTTGGCTTTTTCTGAGACTCCACTTACTTTAACCGCAATTGCTGGAGATTCTGCCAGCGCTTCTTTTTTTTCTTCGTTACAGGAAGATAATGTAGCGATTGCTATTGCAATGAATAGTATATATATATTTTTCATGAGTATGATTTAATTGGTTTGCTTTATTTTTTTCTTTTTTAAACACATAGAGACATAGTTTTTATACTTTTCATGTAAAAGCTATGCTTTCGGATAGTTCCACATAGTAATGTGGAAATAAAATGCCTATGAAATTCTTCGCAATATATTTTTATATGATTCTATGTGTTTCAATTTTTTCTTTATTCTGTTTTCTTACCGCTTATTTTGTTAAAAACTGTAAATATTCCTGAGTGTAATTGTATTCAAAAACAGCTTGTAAATATTCCAGTTCTTTTTTGAATAGCTGCGTTTCAGATTGTAATAAGTCTGTCGTTTTTTCTAATCCTTGGGCAAAACGATTACTTCTTATTCTGTATGCTTCCTGTGATTGTTCTAAATCCAACATGGAAAGGCCTACCTTGTTTTCGGCATCATTCAACTGGCGATTCGCTTTGTTTAATTCTAGTTGGCTTTTGGCTTTGTATTGTTGAATTTCAATCTTCGCTTTTTGGAAATCAGCTTTCGCTTTTTCCATTTTTCCAATTGATTTATATCCGTCAAATACATTCCATACTAATTGAGCTCCCACTACATATCCTTTTGCGTTAGTCCCAAAAAGTGTGTCATCGTACAATTCATAACTACCAAAAGCATTTAAACGGGGCAAGAAAGTCGTTTTACTCGATTGCAACATTTTTTGATATGCTTCAGTAGATTGTTCCATCGCCTGAATGTCTTTTCTGTTTGCAGAAAGCGATGTGTTAATCGTTTTTAAAGTAATGGTGTTTTCTAATCCTTCAGCAGGCTTGTAGACAGCACCGGTAAGATCTTCGTTCAATAGAAAAGCCAAGTAATCAGAGGCGTTTTGTACGTTAGTTTTTGCATATTGCAATTGGTTTTTTATTTCATTAACGCGAACTTGCACGGATAGTAAATCTGTTTTTTGAAGAATTCCTTGTTTGAAATAGTTTCCTACTAATTTCAAATTTTCTACACCAGTAGCAGTTGCTTTTTCTAAAACAGCAACTGCTTTATAGGCAAGCTGCAATTCCATAAAAGATTTGTTTACTTCCAGTTCTAAGTATTCTTTTGTGCGTTCTCTTTGTAACTCAAAGGCATTCATTTTAGCTCTTGCAGCCTGTCTTCCATACAATCCATCTACATTAATGATGGGCTGCAGAATTTCAATTTTAGTAGCAAAGTTTGTTGTTCGATTTGGATTATTTAATAGTTCTGGGTTAAAATCAGAGGCTGTTATTGTCGCCTGATTCAATTTAGACCCAAAAGCCATCAGAGGATTGTTAGTGGCAATAGCGGTGTGCGAAGCAGTTATGTTGGGTAAAAATAACGAGTTGGATTGTCTGTAATCTGCCTGTGCTGATTTAAATTCCTGGTTGGCAATCTTAATTTGTAAATTTTTATCAGCAACTTTCTGCCAAAGATCAACTTTCGAAATAGACAAGGTATCTTGACCATAACTATAGTATGAAATTGAAATTGTGGCTAATAGTATTATTACATTTATTTTCTTCATAATTTTAATTTCTAATTATTGTACAAAGATAATTTCACAAGAAGGGCTACACAGTAACAAATGTCACAGTAGAAGAATAAAATGAAAAAAGGGCTGTATAATTGATTAAAGCAATCTGCGTTTCTGACCTAACAATCTGTTTTTGTGTTTTTAGCATATTCATATATTAAAAACAGAAGAATAACCGCATGTATTTATGTAACTATATGTTTTACAGGTATTTATTATTTTGATAAATTTAAACTCTAGATTGCAGAATGTAAACGGGGCTGTTTAAAGTAGCATGTAAATAAAAAAAATAATATTGTTTAAAAAGATAAATGGAGAATAAATTAATTTTTAGTGTAGTTGGACGGATATTATTGTAGTTGAACGTGTATTATTTGTATATTGCCTCATAATCAAATTTTTATGAATAAAAAGTTTCCCCAGTCTACTCACGAAGATTTACTCAAGATAATAGCAAATCAAGAGGAACAAATAAATAAACTAAGCGAAGGCGGTAACACGTTAGCCAGTTTTGAATTCTACCTCAAGGAATCCGAGGATTTTTTATGTATCGCTGGAACTGACGGCTTTTATAAAGAAGTAAATCCAGCATTCTCGAAAAAAACCGGGTACACAAAAAAGGAATTGCTTAGTACCAGTTTGCTTTCATTTATTCATCCTGAAGATATAGTAAAAACGAATATTGAAATAGAACGACTGTTTAACGGTCAGACTTCAACAAGTTTCGAAAATAGATATATTAAAAAAAATGGAGAGGTTTTAATTATTCAATGGAATAGTAGTTTTGAGCCCACTGGAAAACTTATTTATGGAATAGGCAGGGATGTATCCCAGATGCGAGAAGCGCAACTGAAAATAGTTACTAATGAGAGACTGTTAAATGACGCTCAAAAAATCGCGAAGATTGGAAGTTGGGAATTCGATGTAATCAATAAAAAAATGATTTGGTCGGAAGAATTATATTCCATTTATGAAGTTAAAAAGAATTCAAAAGAGAAGTTATTTCAATCTTATTTAAAACGATTCTCAAAAAAAGCTATTGCTGTATTTGAAAATAAAATTAAGCAATGTTTCTTGGATAAGAAGCCTTTTGAAATTGAGGAGGCGGCTCATTTTTCTAGTAATAGAATAAAATGGCTTAACGTAGTCGTTATTCCTGTAACGGATATAAATGGAAAGGTCATAGCTCTACAGGGGAATACACAAGACGTCTCTTTAAAAAGAGAAATAGAAGAAACATTAAAAGCTAAGGAGCAAATTGAAATTATTCTTAACGCAAAATTAATTGAAGAGGAAAGTAACAGTAAATTTAGAAGCTATATTGATAATGCTCCTGAGGGAGTTTTTGTCGTTGATGAAAAAGGGAATTATTTAGAAGTAAATGCTGCTGCTTCTTTTATAACTGGCTTCTCCAAAGAGGAGCTGCTAGTGATGAAATTCGGCGATTTATCCACTCCAGAATCACGTAAAAATACCATAAAACAATTTAAAACTCTTCAGGAAACGGGTAGTTTAAAAGGAGAGCTTGAAACGGTTCATAAAAGCGGAGAAATTGTAAATGTTTCAGTTGATGCAGTAAGACTATCAGAGAGCCGTTTCCTGACATTTGTAAAAGATATAACAGAAAGCAAAAAGGCAAAAAAGCTACTTACTAATACATTTGAACGTATAACTGATGCTTTTGTGGCACTAGATACGAATTGGTGTTATACCTACCTCAATAAAAAAGCGGGAGAAATATATAATCGAAATCCGGAGGATATGATTGGCAAGAATATTTGGAAGGAATATCCTCAAGCCATAAACCTCCCTTTTTTTACGGCCTGCCAGCATTCAATTGAACAACAACAATATATTTATATTGAGGAGTACGATGCCCCCTCGGGTTTATGGTTTGAAGACCAGATTTACCCTTCGGCTGATGGCTTATCTATTTTTTTTAGAGACATATCCGAAAAGAAAAATGCGGAGGCGATTATTGAAAAGAGCGAAAAATATTTTAGAGCTTTAGTAGAGAATAATCAAGGAATTATCACTGTTATTGATGCAGCATATAAAGTTATTTTTCGAAGTGCTTCATCAGCCCGCGTCACGGGTTATTCAAATGCGGAATTTGATGTCATTAAAGGGGAAGACTATTATCATCCAGATTACTTAGAGTATGTCTATAATAAGATTCAAGAGTCCATCAAGAAGCCCAATATTCCTATTCCTGCATTATTTCAGGTAAAACACAGAGATGGAAGGTATATCTGGTTAGAAGGTGTATTGAATAACAGGCTTGATGATCCTAGCATAGCAGGCATTATTACAAATTTTAGAGATATTACTGAAAAAATAGCTTCTGAATTAAAATTAAAACAAAGAGAACAACGTTTTCAGGCACTAGTTGAGAATAATGAAGGTATTATTTCATTGGTGAACATAGAAAAGAAAAGTATATTTCGCAGCGCTTCCTCTGAGCGAATAACAGGATGGACAGATGAGGAATTTGATAGTATTCCTGAAAACGAATTTATTCACCCTGATTGCATGGCGCATTGGCAACAGACTAGGCAAAAAATATTGATCTCTCCAGGTTTGCCGGTACCGGTGTTGTTCCGCGTAAAGCATAAAAAAGGCCATTATATTTGGCTGGAAGGTATTTTAAATAATATGCTTCACGACAACAACCTCCAGGCAGTAGTAGTTAATTTAAGGGAGGTTACTGAGAGAATTGAGGCGAATAATACGTTAACAAAGGAAAGAGATGTTTTTGCTAAAGTAGCCGCAACTTCCCCAGGTTTAATTTACTCGATGCGTCAGAATAAAGATGGATCTTTAAGTTATCCTTATGCAAGCGATGCGATAACAGCTGTATATGGATTTAATCATGCCGAAATAGAAAATGATGCCAATAAGATTTTTGCATTGATTCACCCTGAAGATGTAGACGCTGTAATTGAAAAAGTTAAAACCTCAAAGGCTAAATTAGTTCCTCTTAAAGGTAGATATCGCTATTTTCATCCATCAAAAGGATTAGTCTGGCATGAGGTAAACTCTTTGCCGGTAGTCGAATTAGAAGGAACAGTTATCTGTCATGGTATTGTAACGGATATAACAGAGCGAATAGAGGAGGAGCATAAACTGCTTAAAGTCAATCGACTGTATTCATTCATCAGCCAGATTAATCAGCTTATTGTTCGCGCTACTAACGAAGAAACACTTTTTAAAGAGGCTTGTACTATAGCGCTTGAAGTAGGTAAGTTTGAGATGGCGTGGATTGGGTTAATTGATTCCAAAACAGATGAAGTGGTACCTGTAATGATTTCCGGCGCAGACAAAGGGTATTTCTCCAATATTAAAACGATTTCAACTAATAATGATATACTACAAGGGAGGGGACCGGCAGGAATAGCAATTAGAGGTAAAAAACATGTTGTTTGTAATGACATTGAAAACGATTCTATAATGGCGCCATGGAGAGAAGAGGCACTGCGTCGTGGGTACCAATCTTTAATAGTAGTACCTATAAAAAAGTTAGGTAAAGTAATTGGTGTTTTTGCTTTTTATGCTAATGAGAAAAACTTTTTTGATGCTGAAGAAATTGCATTATTAGTCGAAGCGACTGATGATGTCTCTTTTGCATTGGAAGTTTTTGAAAAAGAGATTCAAAATAAAAAAGCAGAAGAAGCTGTTTTTCAAAGTGAAAAAAGATATCATACACTTACGGAGGTTTCTCCTGTGGGAATATTTCGCACGGATGCAGCCGGATCTACTACTTATGTTAATCCTAGCTGGTGTCAGATTTCAGGACTGTCATTTCAAGAAGCTATGGGGAAAGGTTGGCTCAATGCAGTTCATGACGAAGATAAAACGCAAATTATCGATGTCTGGGAAAATGCAATCACCACTAATAAAAAGTCATTATCTGAATATCGTTTCATTCGCTCTGATGGTACAGTTGCCTGGGTCATGGGGCAAGCTATTCCTGAAAGAAATTCAGAAAATAAGATTGTGGGTTATGTTGGTACCGTTACTGATATTACAGAGCGTAAGCAGGCTGAAGATCGAATCTTTAAAGAAACACTACTCTCAGAAACGATAATAAAGAATTTGCCAGGAATATTTTATCTCTGCGATGAATCTGGAAAAGCTGTAAAATGGAACGAAAAATTCGAACTTGTTTTAGGGTACAACGATCAGGAAATAAGGCAAATGAATCCAGTGGATTATTTTGATGAAGATCAAAAGAATGTGATTAGGAAAAAAATTAATACTATATTCAAAAAAGGACATGCACCTATTGAAATTGAGCTTTATACAAAAACAAAAAATAAAATATTGTATTACATCAGTGCGATAGCAATAGAATATGAAGGACGAAAATGTCTTCTGGCGATGGGGTTAGACTTAACAGACCGGAAAAAAGCCGAAGAAGAGATTAAAAAAGCAAATGAGCGATTTGAAATAATTTCTTCGGCAACAAACGACGTATTGTTTGAATTAGACTTTGTTAGCGGTAAAAGCTGGCATAATAAAGTATTTTATGATAATTTAAACTCGAATGATAATAATTTGTCAAATGAGGAACATAAATTATTGTGGCGATCAAAGTTACATCCTGATGATAGCAATAGAGTCATCGAAAGTATTGAGGAATGTTATTCTGGAGTCTCAAATTCATGGTCAGATGAATTCCGTTATTTAAGATCAGATGGTATTTATGGTAATTTTTACGAACGTGCAATAATTATAAGAGATGATCAAGGCAAACCAACACGTTTTATAGGATCGATGTTAGATATTACTGACCTTAAAAAAGCCGAAGAAGAGTTCAAGAATACCAATAAAAAGATGCAGGCGATAATTGATGCTCTTCCAGACTTAATGATCGAAGTAGGTTTAGACGGTACCATTTACAACTACCATTCCCATCGTAAAGATTCCTATATGGAATACGGTGACCAAGTTATCGGTAAGAAAATTTCAGAAATATTGCCTGCTGATGCTGCTAATTTAGCCTTTTCAGCAATTCAGGAAGCAGCTGAAAAAGGGTTTTCAACCGGGCGTCAATACACCTTGGAAAGGCATAATGGATTGCGGTGGTTTGAACTTTCCATAGCTCCCATGAAGGAAACGGAGGAACATGATACCCACTTTATTTGTCTTTCCCGTGACATTACAAAAGTTAAGCTTGTCGATGAATCACTCGCGAAAAGTGAGGAAAGGTATCGAGGGTTATTAGATAATTTAGACGCAGGAGTCGTTGTTCATGCCGCAGATACTTCCGTTATTATGAGTAATCATAAAGCATCAGAATTATTGGGTTTAAGTCCTGAACAAATATTTGGCAAGAAGGCTATAGACCCTATTTGGAAATATTTAAATGAAGATAATTCGATTATTGATGTCGAAAAACATCCTATAAACTTGATACTTAAAACAAAAGTAGCGGTGAAAAATTTCACCTTAGGAATTAATCATCCTGATAGTGACAAGAGAGTATGGGTCTTAGTAAATGGTTTTCCGGTTTTAGACCTTAAAGGGGAAATTGCTGAAATTGTAATCAGTTTTATTGATATTACCGAGCGCAAAGTAATGGAAATTGAATTATTGAAATCAAAAGAAGAATCGGAAGCGGCTAACAAAGCGAAAACTGATTTTCTGGCTAATATGAGTCATGAAATCAGAACACCGTTAAATGGTATCATAGGGTTTACCCATTTGTTGATGAAGTCTGAACTGGAAAAGAACCAGTCAGAATACATGTCAACGATTAATGAATCTGCAACTTCTTTAATGCACATCGTAAATGATATTTTGGATTTTTCTAAAATTGAATCCGGGAAATTAGAATTGAATGTTGAAGCAGTTAATCTGTATGAATTAACCCGTCAGGTTATCGATTTATTCCGCCATCAAGCAAAGCAAAAAAATATTGATTTAGTATTAAATCTAAGTGACGATGTCCCTAAATATATACTTGCAGATTCTGTCCGATTAAAACAAGTTTTGGTAAATCTATTGAGTAATGCATTAAAATTCACAAGTTTTGGTGAAATACGATTGGACATTAATAAGATAGCGGTAATAAACAAGAAAAACATAACATTAAAATTTTCCGTAAAAGACACCGGTGTCGGAATTAAATTAGATAACAAGGAAAAAATATTTAGTTCATTTGTGCAAGAGGATAATTCAACTAATCGAAGGTTTGGAGGCACTGGATTAGGACTGGCTATCTCAAATCAATTACTGGCATTAATGGACAGTAAGTTGCAATTGATCAGTATGCATGGAGACGGAAGTGATTTTTTCTTTGAAATTAAATTTGAAAAGTTTAAAACTAAGAATAAGATAGCTTCTGAGGACATAAGTATAAGTGAGACTAATGTAATCCAGTCCATTAGTGATAAAAAAGTTTTAATTGTTGAGGATAATAAAATTAATATGCTTTTAGCAAAAACACTTGTCAGAAAAATAATTTTAAATTGTACAATCTATCAAGCGATGGACGGAAACGAAGCTGTGGAATGTTTTAAAAAGGAAAAGCCAGATGTTATATTGATGGATATTCAAATGCCTAATAAAAACGGATACGAAGCTACTCATGAAATCAGGAAGTTAGCAGGTGGTTCCACTGTTCCTATTATCGCGATAACTGCTGGTATAATGACTGGTGATAAAGAAAAGTGTCTGGAGGAAGGTTTAGACGATTATTTGTCAAAACCTATAATTGAATTTGATTTAGAACAAATATTAATGAAATGGCTAAAGAAATAAAATGCTTTTTAATAGCTTTTTTTCAAAAGCCAAAGCATATGATTTACTGTAGTTATTGAACAGAATAAGATTATTTTTATAAATCGCGCTAGTTTTTATTCAAATTAGTGCCAAATTAAATTCGTGTGTATGAAAAATAATAGAGGCAGCATAAAGGAAGTATTAAATCTTCGTCAAAAGGCAGAATCTAAACAGATAGATAAAAAATCAGATTTATATTTATTAGATCATGAATCTATTCGACTTATTCATGAATTAGAAGTGCATCAGATCGAATTAGAGATGCAAAATGAAGAACTTTTATTAGCTAAAGATCAAGCTGATAGTGCCACTCAAAAATATACTAAATTATACGATTTTTTGCCTTCGGGCTTCTTTACGTTAAGTAGAGAAGGTGATGTAATTGAGCTCAATCTTGCAGGTGCCGAGTTGTTAAGAAAAAACCAGTTTAAATTAATAAATAGTCGATTCTGTTTTTTTGTTTCAGATGAGACCAAGCCTATATTTAATCTTTTTTTGGACAATCTATTTAAACATTCCAATAAACAATCTTGTGAAGTTGCCATTATAAATAATGAAACCGAAATCACATATGTACATATGACGGGTATTGTAGAAGAAAGTACAAAGCATTGCCATATCTCCGTAATTGATATTACTGATCGAAAGTTGATGGAAATTGAATTGATTAAAGCAAAAGAAGAGTCAGAAGCAGCTACTAAGGCTAAAACAGAATTCTTGGCTAATATCAGTCATGAAATTAGAACTCCGTTAAATGGAATAATAGGTTTCACCGATTTGTTAATGAAATCAAATCTCGAAAAAAACCATCTAGAATATATGGTAACGATTAACGAATCAGCAACAACATTAAAGCATATTGTAAATGATGTTTTAGACTTTTCTAAAATTGAAGCAGGGAAGTTAGAACTTGAAATTACAAAGACAGATATTTACGAGTTGACTAAGCAGGTTATTGATTTATTTAAGTACCAATCGATAAATAAGAAAATAGATTTAGCTCTCAATATCGATTGTAGCGTTACACATTATATACAAGCAGACGCCTTAAGGCTAAAACAAATATTAGTAAACCTATTAAGCAATGCGCTAAAGTTTACTGATAGCGGGAAAATTAGTTTGGATATTTCTGAAATTCCTTCTTTAAGTACAGATTCTTGCATCATTAATTTTTCTATTAAAGATACTGGTATCGGTATAAAAGAGAGTAGCAATAAAAAAATATTTACCGCTTTTATTCAAGAAGACAATTCTACAAGCCGTCGCTATGGTGGTACGGGTTTGGGACTGTCTATATCAAATGAGCTTTTAGCGTTAATGAATAGCAAATTACAATTAAAGAGTAAACTTGGCGAAGGAAGTGATTTCTTTTTTGCGGTTAAATTCAAGAGGGTAAATTTGAAACAAAATATTGATTATTCAGCTAACAAAATCAGTAGTAGATGTACATTACCTTATAAAATACTGTCTAATACGAAGGTTTTAATCGTGGAGGATAATAAAGTTAATATGTTTTTAATAAGAACATTAGTCAAAAAAATACTACCAAATGCCACTATTTTTGAAGGTATTGATGGGAATGAGGGGGTAATGCATTTTAAAAAGGAAGCGCTGGATATCATCTTAATGGATATTCAGATGCCTAACAAAAATGGGTATGAAGCTGCGAGAGAAATTCGCTTATTGACCAATGGAGAACAAATTCCAATTGTTGCCATAACGGCTGGAACCATGACTGAAGACAAAGAGAAATGTTTTGAATCAGGAATGAACGACTATCTACCAAAGCCAATCACTCTAATCGATTTGGAGATAGTATTACATAAATGGCTAATTAAAGAGTAATTATAGTTCTGCTTTTGGATCTCAATATTTATTATGTCATAGTAGTTTTAGAAACATAATTTAAAACAAAAATTCATTATTTACATTTAGTTGCGTTTAACTTGTCTGCGTTTATAATCCAATTTACTTATCGAAATTGTTCTGATTTTTTTAATTCTACTATCGATGTCATATAAAAAAAGTGTACTGTAAGTGGATCTTATTCACTTTACTATCGACATAATAATCATCGTTTTCAATAATAATAAAGTACTTTTATACTGATTTAGCATAGTGCTTTATTTAATGAAGATGGGTTGATGTATCAAAGCGTAATATCATAATGAAAAAGAGAGAGAATAAACAAAATTTCCCGGCAGAAGATGGCTTTTCTAAAACAGCCAAAGCTATCGCCGGTAACAACGAGCATAGCGACGACTTCCCGATAGTTGGCATAGGCGCTTCCGCAGGTGGGCTAGAGGAAATGGAAGTTTTTTTTAAAAATATGCCGAAAAAAATGGGTATGGCATTTGTTGTTATCCAGCACCTTGATCCTGATTATGTTGGGATGTTACCTGAGCTATTGCAGCGGGTTTCTTCTATGAAGGTACTACAAGTGACAGATCGGCTTAGGGTGAAAACGAACCATATCTATGTAATTCCTCCAAATAAAAGTTTGACAATTGTAAAGGGTATATTATATTTAACAGCTCCCACTGAGTCCCGATGGTTGCGCTTACCAATAGATATTTTTTTTCGTTCCTTGGCGCTTGATCGATTAGATAAAAGTGTTGGGATCATTCTGTCAGGAATGGGTTCTGATGGAAGTTTAGGAATTTTATCTATAAAGGAACAGCGTGGTTTTGTTTTGGTTCAGGAACCGGCTACCGCAAAATTTGACTCGATGCCCACACATGCCACTAAAGCCATGTTAGTAGATATTGTGGCTTCTGCAGAAGAGCTACCCGCTAAGCTAATTGCGCTTCTCCGTGACAAACAGCTAATTAAAAATAATGCAGATATTGGTACAGAAAACAGAACGAGTCTAGATAAAATTATCATTTTACTATTAGAGCAGACTGGTCAAGATTTTTCATTGTATAAAAAAACGACTTTAATGCGGCGCATCGAAAGGCGTAAAGAAATTCATCACATTGCTAGCACTCGAGATTATTTTCGTTTTTCGAAGGAGAACCCTGATGAAATTGAATTACTTTTTAAAGAATTATTAATAGGGGTGACTAGTTTTTTTCGTGATGTAGCGGTTTGGGACAAACTAAAAAGCACTGTTTTGCCTGAACTTATAAAAGACTTACCGGATGGATACGTATTACGGGCTTGGGTTCCCGCCTGCTCAACGGGAGAAGAGGCTTATTCGTTAGCTATTGTATTCACTGAAGCGATAGAACAAATTGGTAAATATACAAACCTAAAGCTACAAATTTTTGCGACGGATTTATCCACAGATAGTATTGAGAAAGCACGGCGCGGTGTATTTAATTCTAATAGTATGGCAGATGTATCATCGGAACGAATCAATAAGTTCTTTAATATCGAAGCAGATGGATATCGCGTGAATGCAGTAATACGAGAGAAAGTTATTTTTGCACCTCATAACATAATTAAAGATCCTCCTTTTACTAAGGTTAATATATTAATGTGTCGTAATATGTTGATATACATGGAGCCACCTCTACAAAAAAAAGTAATAGACTTATTCAACTTTAGTCTTATCCCTGGTGGTATTATGGTATTAGGATCTGCCGAAACCATTAGCCCAAACAATGAAGGCTTTGAAGCTTTAGATCCTAAATTAAAACTGTACAAGCGTACAAATATTTCGTTAGCATCAAATTCAACTAGTTTTCCAAGCTCTTTTTCAGGTAGTAAAACAGTACCCAAAGAAACAACAAACAATCCCAAAATGGTCGAAAATATTCAGAATCTTGCAGATCAAATCATACTTCAGCAATTTGCGCCAGCCAGTGTACTGGTAAACGACAAAGGAGATATTTTATACATCACAGGTCGAACTGGTAAATATCTTGAACCCGTGGCCGGTAAAGCAAATTGGAATATCCATGCCATGGCACGAGAAGGATTGCGGAGTGAACTACACGGCACCTTTCGTAAAGCGTTGCAAAGCACTGACCCGATCATCCTTAAGAATATTAAAATTCGAAATAACAACGGAGGATTTAATTATGCAACCATAACTGTTCAGCGGATTGAAAAGCCTGATCAATTAAAAGGGATGGTATTGATAGTGTTCAAAGAGGAGCGCGAGATTGAGGAGCCCGATGTATTAGAACAAAAAAAGGGTAGAATTAACTTACCAGAAAGACAGATAGCACTTGAGGCTGAATTAAAGCAATCAAATGAAGATTTGCTGAATTCGCGGGAACAAATGCAGGCCTCTCAGGAAGAATTACAATCAACGAATGAAGAATTGCAATCAACAAATGAGGAATTGACAACTTCAAAAGAGGAGATGCAAAGTCTAAACGAAGAGTTACAGACTGTAAATGCCGACCTTAATAACAAGTTGCTTGATTTTGAACAGGCAAATAATGATATGAAGAATTTGCTTAACAGTACTGAAATCGCAACACTTTTCTTAGACAAAGAGTTAAACATACGTAGGTTTACAGATGCGGTTACTAAAATATTTAAAATACGAGCTAGTGATTCTGGTAGGCCTTTTACAGATCTGGTTAATGATTTGAAATACCCTGATATAGGTGCCGATGGACTAACGGTAATTAAAAATCTAATCCCAATTCAAAATACAATCGCAACAAAGGACGGACGATGGTACAATGTTCGGATTATGCCGTACCGAACGTCAGACGATCGCATTGACGGTCTTGTGATTACCTTTACTGATATCACTGTTTCAAAAAAGGCCGAAGAGGCTTTATTAATGGAAAATCGATACCTACATCTGTTTGAATCGGCGAAAGACGGGATTCTTATCCTCGATGCAGAAACAGGGTGTATTATAGATGTTAATCCATTTTTAATAGAAATGTTGGGCTACTCTTCTGAGCAATTCGTTGAAAAAGCAATCTGGGAAATAGGTCCCTTTAAAGATATCGTGGCTAATAAAGAAAAGTTTTCTGAGTTAAGTAAAAAGGAATTTTTTCGGGATGAGGATTTATCGCTCCAAGCCGCTGACGGGAGAGAGGTCAAAGTGGAGTTTGTCAGTACGATGAATTTAGTGAACAATAAAAAAGTAATTGAATGTATTATTCGTGATATTACGGACCGTAAAAGAATCCAAGAAGCATTGACTTTTGCGGAGTTGCGTTATCACCATCTTTTTGAATCAGCAGAAGAAGGAATATTTTTTATTGATGCCGCAACAGGGAAAATAACAGATGTAAATCCATTTTTAATTCAATTATTAGGTCATCCAAAAATCGAGTTCGCTAAAAATCCAATTTGGAAAATCAACTTTTTTGAAAATATAATAGGTAGTAAAGATAAGTTCAATGAATTAAAGCAGAAAAAGTCCGTTAATTATAAAAATATCCAAATTGAAACATCCATCGGACAAAAAATTAATGTTGATTTTGCAGCAAGTATTTATATAGTTGATAATCAAGAGCTAATACAATGTTTTATTCGTAACTTTACTTATATAAAGTCGTAATAAGCGTTTCGAATGAGTGATTATATAGAATCATATTACTAAAGCGTTAGATTATTTATGTGATAATAATTAAATTAGTTAGTAGGGATGGAGAATGTTGATAACAGTTCGAAAGTTAATATGCTTCTTAGGTTAAAGGCCGATGAATTGCAAAAAAACAAGGAGTCATTGCAGTCTGAAGGAAAGCTTTCTGATACTTTGATATTGAAACTAATTCATGAATTAGAAGTGTATCAGAAGGAACTGCAAATGCAGAACGAAGAACTGCTTTTAGCAAAAGACCAAGCGGAGCAGGCAATTGAAAAATACACTGAGTTATACGACTTTGCCCCTTCTGGATATTTTACCTTATCAGCTAGTGGTGTGGTTTTACAAGCTAATCTTACAGGAGTCGAAATGCTTGGCAAACTGCGTCCAAATGTGCTAGATACGCAATTTGGTTTTTTTATTTCTGATGATTCAAGAAATAGATTTAACGATTTTTTAGCAAAAATATTTAAAAGTAAAGTTAGAGAATTATGTGAAGTAAACTTTATCACTAACGAGCAGAAGTATTCATTCGGTTGCTTATCCGGCGTTGTCGCAACAAATCCTTTGCAGTGTAATATAACATTAATTGTTATTACAGAACTTAAAGAGGCAGAGTTCGCCTTGCACAATTGTGAGCAAAGGTATAGTGATCTTTTAAATAATTTGGGCGAA
Source organism: Flavobacterium sp. ACAM 123 (assembly GCF_000264055.1). Classification (GTDB taxonomy): domain Bacteria; phylum Bacteroidota; class Bacteroidia; order Flavobacteriales; family Flavobacteriaceae; genus Flavobacterium. The sequence goes on from NZ_AJXL01000042.1 coordinate 30,894, forward strand.
GGTGTCATTGTTTATGCGCCAGACTCCTCCATACTGCTTAGTAATCCTAAAGCCTCTGAATTGCTTGGCTTAAGTGAAGATCAAATTAGAGGAAAACAGATAATGGATTCCGATTGTAAATTTTTGAATGAATCCTATGTACCTCTACCAGTTGCTGAATTGCCATTTAATCAAATTTTAGCGAATAAAAAACCACTTAAAAATTTTATTGCTGGAATCCAAAAGCCTGATTCTAAAGACGTAGAGTTCCTTTTAATAAATGGCTTTCCCGTAATTGATTCTAATGGAGAACTAACAGAAATAGTAATCAGCTTTATCGATATCACTGAGATGAAACTGATGGAGAAAGAGGTAATCAAAGCCAAATATCTAGCAGAAAAAGCAAACAAAGCTAAATCTAATTTCCTGACTAACATGAGTCATGAAATTAGGACTCCACTGAACGGAATAATTGGATTTACAGATTTATTGATAAAAACAGATTTAAATGTAAATCAATTTGAATACGTAAACATAGTAAATGAATCAGCTATTATATTAATGGAAATTGTCAATGATGTATTGGATTTTTCTAAGATCGAAGCGGGGAAGTTAGAATTGAATATTGAACAAATAGATTTATATGGACTTGTAAGGCAATTCATTGCTCTATTCAAGCATCAGGCAAAACTAAAAAATATAGATTTATTCTTAACCATCGATAGTGAAGTACCTCAATTTATCTTTGCTGACGCAGTGCGATTAAAACAGATTATTGTCAACTTAATAGCAAATGCCTTAAAGTTCACAGAGAAAGGATGCATACAGTTGATTATTAAAGAAATCAGCTCAGATGATAGTGCCATTTCCAGTATTAAATTTTCAGTGAAAGATACTGGCATGGGGATAAAAAAGCGAAATCAGGAGAAAATATTTCATTCTTTTGTGCAAGAAGATATCTCTACTACCCGAAAATTTGGAGGAACAGGTTTAGGTTTGGCAATTTCCAATCAGTTGTTAGCGTTAATGAACAGTAAATTAATCCTTAAGAGTAAATATGGAAAAGGAAGTAATTTTTATTTTTCAATAGACTTTAAGAAATCAGACAAGATAAAAGAAACAGTAATTCCATTTTTTCATCAATTAGACGAGAATGAAAAGTCTTTGAAAGAATATTTGATTAATACAAAAATACTAATAGTAGAAGACAACAGAATCAATATGCTTTTAGTAAAAAAAATGGTAAAAAAAATAATTCCAAATTGCACTATCTTTGAAGCAGTAGATGGAGAAGCAGCTATTAAACTGTTTAAGAAACAGATTGTGGACGTGATTTTAATGGATATACAAATACCTAAAAAAAATGGTTTTGAAACTACCGCTGCAATTAGAAAATTAAGTCATGCTCCACCACCAATAATTGCTTTGACGGCAAATGTTTCTGTTGAGGATAAAGATAAGTGCATAGAAAGTGGCATGAATGATTATCTTTCTAAACCCTTAAATATACAGGATCTAGAGACTGCGCTACATAAGTGGGTAAAAAATTGATTTTAATCTTTACTTTAGACAAATGGAGATAAAAGCATACCATAGGAAACACTGTTCTTAAAATATTTAATTCGTTTTTTTATAACTCCAAACAGCAAATCCATTTATAATAAAAGCTT
>NZ_AJXL01000043.1 GCF_000264055.1 Flavobacterium sp. ACAM 123
CTAATCTCTTTTTAGAATAGTATAATTTACTTTAAATCACACTTAAAGGTACAAAAAGACAGGCACACGATCAAATATTTTGAATGAAAAATCATTCAAAAAGTAAATTAAAAGAAGGGGAGGTTTTTAGACAGTTTGACGTTTCGCTGCTTTGAGATGGCTGGAAGTTCGTAACCGCTCAGTTTTCGGCTTAACGAAAACTTGATGCGAAACGATAATTCCACTAAATTCCAGCTAGCTCAAAATGGCTGTTACAAGCTGCCCTGCTTGTTATTCAATTGTCTTTACTACGTTATCCAAATTGTCAACTACTAATTTGAATATAATTTTGTTATTTGGAAAAAGTGTTTGTAATCCTGTCCTAAGGTCTAAAAATGGTTGTAAAGCCTGACTGTCAACTGCTAATCCGTCAACAACTGAAATTGATAATTCATAGTTCTTATTAACCTTTTTTGTCATAAACAAATTTCGTTACTGCTTCATCAAAGAAAGTTGTCTTTATAAATCCGTCAGCAATTTTGTTTACTTCGCGTTCTGATATATTGTTTTTGTCAAAAGCTATTTCGTGTTTCATAATTCCATAAGTCTTGGTGTCTGCTCCAATGTTTGAAGTTTCGTTAGACAACAATGCAAAACCTAAAATCGGGATAATTGTGATTGCAAGTCCAATTAGGCTAACTGCTATTGTTCGCCACCAACTAAATAATTTTCCGCCCGAATCTAAGTGAGCAGAAATATTTTGTCCTTGAAAGTGTTGAACAAGATAGTATGCAATTGCAGTATAAATTAGAGGAATAATTTGATTTGGAATTTTTACGTTGTCTGGAATTAAAAATACACCACCAAATACTACGACTGTCACTATGATTGCATAAATCCAAGTTTTTTTAGCTTTGTTAAACTCGTTAAATGCTTTGAAATTTTCCGCTATTAAATAGCCAGCTGCTAAGGGTCCACCGAGAAATGTCCCGACCCAAATTGCTCTGTCTTTGTAAATTTTTCCAGTTGGTGTCTGAATGTCGATTGTTTGTTCCATTGTCGGTTTTTAGGGTTGCTTGTAACTTGTATATAACATCAAATATATATATCTTTTAGTATATTTTATTCTAGTTCTTCAGTTTTTTCTTGTTATTTAATATGCTAAAAGTATTCGGGTAAAATTTACGCCTATTACCAAAATGAAAACCACAAGCATAACACTTGTGGTTTTTTTATGGGGCTTTGAGCAGTTCTTAGAATTACTCTTTTACAATACCGTTTTGATCCATCAAATACATTAACGAAGCCATGGTGGCCGCTCCTAATTCTAATTCTCTTTTGTTAATGGCGTCAAATTTATCATTTGCAGCATGATGGTAGTCAAAATAACGTTGTGAATCCGGTTTTAAACCCGCTTTCACAATCAATTTAGACGTTAACGGACCAATATCCGATCCACTATGCCCTTTTACAAAACTGTGGATTAAATAAGGTTCAAATGCACTTTTATAACTGCTAATTTTATTGAAGTTGGCATCATCACATTCAAGCGAAAACCCTCTTGGACTAAATCCTCCTGAATCACTTTCTAAAGCAAAAATGTGATTCTCCTTGTTCAACAAGGATAACTCCTCGTATTTTTTACCGCCTCTAAGTCCGTTTTCTTCATTCATAAAAAGAACCACCCGAATCGTGTTTTTAGGTTTATACCCTAAATTTTTAAATATATTCAGTACTTCCATACTTTGCACTACTCCTGCTCCGTCATCATGAGAACCGTCAGCTAAATCCCAAGAATCAAGATGTCCACCCACGACCATGATATTTTCTGGATGCTCGCTTCCTTTTATTTCTCCAATAACATTATACGATAAAACATCTTCCATTGTCTCACAAGACTGCTTAAAATAAAATTTCAATTTTGGATTTTTTTTCAACGTCTTAGACAACAATTCAGCACCGTTAGTACTTATGGCTGCTGTAGGAATGTATTGCGATTTCGGGATTGCGCCATAACTCTGTGTTCCTGTATGAGGAAAGTCATCCAATCTTAAATTAAGGGAACGCACAATAGTCCCGACAGCTCCAAACTTTGCTGCTTCACCAGCACCAATATTTCTCTGATCACCGGCTCCTGAGTAGGCATGAAAAGACTCTATTTCTTCATTGTTCATAGGACGGTTAAAGAAAACAATTTTCCCTTTTATTTTATCAGTACCCAACTCCGATAACTCTTTTATGCTGTGCACTTCAATTACTTCGGCGGTAAGTCCCGTTTTGGCCGTTGCTATGGAACCTCCCAAAGCACAAATAGGCACCGTGATTTTAGTTTTATTGTCCTGTATGTATGCAATTTCTTGTTCGCCTCTCACCCACTTTGGCACCATTACCTCCTGAAGATATACACGATCTAGACCAAGCGTCTCCAGTTGTGCTTTTGTATATAGAACTGCTTTTTCTGCACCCACTGATCCCGATAAACGGGAACCAATTTTATTGGATAAATCGTCCAACCAAGTATAACATTTCGAATTTGTTAACGATGATTTGTAGATTTCCTTAATCGTTTGTTCTTGCTTAGTTTGGGCTAAAACCACAAATCCATTAAAAAGGATAAGCGCTAAAACAATGGTTTTTTTCATTTTATGATTGTTTATATAAATATTTTAATTTTCAATACTTCAGGGACTACTTCATCAATTCGAAACTAATTGCTGTTCCTCCTCCTGGTGCCAAGTTCAAATTGATTTTTGATTTGCTTGTTACCACTATTGTTCTGATTTTATAAGCGATAGGATTTTTTTTCCAATCGGCGTCTTTAGCATCTTCGTAAATTGTTGCTTTGTATTTTTGCCCTTTGGTCAAGAAATCCAATTTGATTTCTGATTTTCTGGCATTCTCGTCTGTAATTGAACCTAAGAACCACGATTCCGAGTCTTTGGCTTTTCTCGCGACTGTTAAATAATCGCCCGGTTCTGCTTCAAGATATATGCTTTCATCCCAGTCGACAGCCACATCTTTGATAAACTGAAAAGCATCCATATATTTCTCATAGTTTTCAGGCAAATCTGCAGCCATTTGCAGTGGCGAATACATCGTCACATATAAGGCCAATTGTTTGGCTAAGGTAGTATGCACTTGTTCTGTTTTGCTTGTGTCATAGTAACTCATTTTAATCTCAAAAATCCCCGGCGTATAATCCATTGGGCCTCCTAACTGTCTTGTAAATGGTAAAATAGTTTCATGCATCGGTGGATTTCCTACACTCCAGGCGTTGAACTCATTTCCACGAGCAGCTTCTGCAGCGATATAATTAGGATAAGTTCTTCCATAACCGGTAGGTCTTGAAGACTCATGAGAATTCAACATCAATTTATTATCCGCCATCCGTCTGGCCACAAAGTTAAAATGGTTTACCATTGTTTGGCCGTCATGAAATTCTCCACGGGGAATTATTTTACCTACATAACCTGTTTTTACAGCTGGATAATCATATTTTAGCATGACGTCCATGGCTCGATCTAAATGTCTTTCATAATTCGCTACAGATCCAGAGGTTTCGTGATGCATGATCATTTTTACATTTTTAGATTTGGCGTAAGCCGAAATAGCGGCAAGATCAAAATCTGGATACGGAGTAACGAAATCAAAAACTTCCTCTTTCCAGTTGCCAAACCAGTCTTCCCAGCCTACATTCCAACCTTCGACCAAAACTCCATCAAAACCATTTTTGGCAGCAAAGTCAATGTATCTTTTTGTGTTTTCGGTAGTCGCCCCATGTTTTCCAGACGGTAATAACTCTTGTGTCAACGAGTTTTGAGCATTTTGTGAACCTGCAAAATCCCAAGTTGATTTCCCAACATGCATTTCCCACCAAATCCCAACATACTTCATCGGTTTAATCCATGAAGTATCTTCAATTTTAGAAGGCTCATTCAGGTTCAGAATCATTTTAGAACTTACGATCTCTCGGGCGTCATCACTGACCATTATTGTTCTCCATGGAGATACACAAGGTGTTTGCAAATAGGCCTTATCACCAATTGCATTTGGAACTAATTGCGCATTTAATTTGTAGTTTTCCACATCAACATTCAAATGCATCACTGGATAGTTGACTACTGCTGCTTCAAAAATATTAAGGTACAAACCGGAGAACGATTTCATCATTAGGGGTGATTGTACAATATATTTTCCAGGAATTGATTTCACTCCAATTCCGTTATTCCTATCTATTTTAGAATTGTCAATCTCTGACAGCTTCGTCTCATTATACGCATATTCATTGCTATCAAAATCACCGGGAATCCAGAATGTTTTGTGATTATCTGTTAAGTTAAACTGCGTCACTTCATCAGAAATAATGAAATAATTCAATTCGTTTTGTTTTGGAAAATCATATCTGAAACCAACTCCCTCGTCAAAAACTCTAAAAATGATATTCATCTTTACATTCGTTTCTTTTTGAAGCAGCTCTATCGTTAACTCATTATAGTGATTTAAAATCGATGATTGCTCACCAAGTACTGGTTTCCACGACTCATTAAAAACGTCAGTTTTAGCCCGTACTACCTCAAAGTTAGCGTCTAAATCGGGTTTACTTTTTAATTTTATTCCCATTGCACTTTCCAACACAACAGCTTTATTTTTATAATTTACGGTATAGCTTGGTTGGCCCTTTGTCGTAAGTGTAAAGTCTAAAGTAATGTCTTTTGAGGGAGAAGTTACACTTTGTGCTTGAAGCAGGCTCAGGGTAAAAAATAGAATAGTTGATAAAAAATGCTTCATGTTTTTATTTGTATTTGTTTTTAGTGGAGCTAAAATAGTAAAACCATATGTAATATCCCTCAGACTTTAAACAATTAGCCTTATTTTAAAAAAAAACCCTTCGATAGGATTTCTATCGAAGGGCACAACAAGTTTAAAGAAAAGCCAAACTATTTATTCAACTCAAAACTAACTTTCTTCTCTGCATCAGAGCTTGTCCCGATATAAACTTCAAACAGTCCAGGCTCAGCCACAAATTCTAGATCCGAATTATAAAACTTCAAATCTTCGACAGAAATTTCAAAAGTAACCGTCTTTTTCTCTCCTTTTTTCAATGTAATTTTCTGAAACCCTTTTAACTCTTTTAACGGTCTGGTTACAGAGCCAACTAAATCTCTCGTATACAATTGAACGACTTCTTTACCGTCATAATTTCCCGTATTGGTTATATCAACGCTTGCGCTTATTTTTCCATCGAATTTCATCTTATCAGATGACAGCTTTAAATTTGAATAATCGAAAGTGGTATAACTCAATCCAAAACCAAAAGGAAATAAAGGTTCATTTCTTTCATCGATATAATTAGATTTAAATTTTTCGAATTTCCCTTCTGTGTTACCAAGTGGTCTACCTGTATTTTTATGACTGTAATAGATAGGTATCTGTCCTGCACTTCTAGGAAATGTAGTCGTCAATTTACCGGAAGGATTTTCATCACCAAACAAAACATCTGCAATGGCACTTCCTGCTTCGCTACCTGCGAACCAAGTATTCAAAATTGCGGGTACTGTTTCGTTTTCCTGAACTAAAACTAAAGGTCGACCTGTAAACAAAACTAACACCACAGGTTTCCCCGTTTTTACTAATGCTTGTAATAAGTCTTTCTGTGCTTGTGGTATTTGCAAATTGGTTCTGCTACTGCTTTCCCCACTCATCTCTGCAGATTCGCCAAGTGCCGCCACAATTACATCTGATTGGTTGGCAATTTTCAAGGCTTCCGCTAATAATGCTGCAGCAGTTCTATCATCACGATGCAAAGTTTTCCCAAACATCGTCGCTTTTTCTTCAAAACTAGCATCATAATCCAGGTTACTTCCTTTGGCGTAAAGCACATTAGTCTCATTCCCCGCCACTTCTATGATTCCTGCAATTAGCGAAATGGATTTATCCATGTTTGTTGCGACACTCCAAGTTCCAGCCATATTTTCTTTGGCATCAGCCAATGGTCCAATAACTGCAATCGTTCCTGACTTTTTTAAAGGCAGTACTTGCTTTTCATTTTTAAGTAAAACCAAAGATTGTGATGCAATTTTTCTTGCTTCTAATCTGTTTGCGCTTGTAAAAACTTCATTTTTAGCTCTTTTTACATCACAATATTTATAAGGATCTTGAAATAGACCTAAGTCATATTTGGCGTTCAATATAAGTCGGACAGCATTATCGATCTCTTCGATACTCACTTTATTTTCCTCTAAAGATTTTTTTAAAGTAGTTAGAAAACCTTCACCTACCATATCCATTTCAACACCAGCATTTAACGCCAAAGCGGACACTGTTTGTAAATCTCCCATTCCATGCGCTATCATCTCAGGAATTCCAGTATAATCAGTTACCACAAAGCCTTTAAAGCCCCATTCGTTTCTTAACACCTCTGTCATCAACCATTTGTTACCGGTAGCCGGAATTCCGTCAATTTCATTGAAAGAGGCCATTACTGATCCTGCACCAGCATCGACAGCCGCTTTGTATGGAGGGAAATAGTCATTGTACATTTTGATTCTACTCATATCCACCGTATTGTAATCACGACCCGCCTCTGAGGCACCGTACAAAGCAAAATGTTTCACACAGGATAAAATCGAATTATTTTTTGATAAATCATCTTGTTGATACCCTTTTACCATTGCTTTTGCAATTTGGCTTCCTAAAAACGCATCTTCTCCAGAACCTTCAGAAACTCTTCCCCAACGTGGGTCACGAGAAATATCTACCATAGGTGAAAACGTCCAGTTTATCCCATCGGCGCTCGCTTCTTGAGCTGCAATTTGGGCACTTCGTTCAATCAATTTCATATCCCAAGTACAAGATAGTCCCAGTGGTATAGGGAAAGTAGTTTCGTAGCCATGAATCACATCCATTCCAAAAAGCAACGGAATTTTCAAGCGACTTTTTTCAACAGCAATCTTCTGTACTTCTTTAATTTTTTCAACCGACTTGATATTAAATAAACCACCAACTTTACCTTCTTCAATATTTTTTGCGACGTCTGAGCTATTGGCCGCTCCTGTGGTGATATCTCCAGACGTAGGTAAATTTAATTGTCCTATTTTTTCATCCAACGTCATTTTAGCCATTAATTCGGCGACAAACTCGGTTTTTGGTTTGATTGTAACTGATTTTTTTGTTCCTTTTTTTTGGCTGTAGCCAAAAACAGAAAAACAAAAAGCACTATAATTAATTTGTTATTCTATTTCTTATTATTTTTTAATTTGTTGGAACATCCAATCATAAATTTCTTTGTTGTCATAAACGCGAGTCCAACTATCATGTCCGGCATCATCAAAAATAGTTAGTGATATGTTGCTATTACAAGGTTTAAGTTTTTTGTAAATAGCGATGGAGTAGTTGACGTCTACTACATCATCGACTAGACCATGAAAAATTTTAATGGGAATAGTAGCTATTTTACAGTTTTCAATCATGGGTACACGATCTACAAAACCTGCTATTGGCACTAAAGCCGCAAACATTTCAGGATGAGCAAAAGCTAAATTCCACGCACCCCAACCACCCATACTCAATCCAGTTAAGTAAATTCTGCTGGAATCAATAGTATTTTCTTTTTGGATTTTTAAAATCAACTGGTACAATACTTCAGAATTCCAATATTCTTTTTCTGGACATTGGGGCGCCAAAACGTAAGCGTCCAATTCATTATTCTTTAAATATTTAAAAGGACCATGAACTTTTACTTTCTCTATATCGGTGCCTTTTTCACCAGAACCATGGAGAAAAATAATCAAAGGCTTTTTCTCTTTGGTATTTTCGGGACGATGTAAAGCATAACTCAATTCATGTTTTACTTTGCTCTCCGTTTTTATTTTCCCAGTGACATCCGTTTGAGCGACAGAACACATGGTGACTAAAAGTGCAATACAGATACATAAATATTTAGTCATTTCTTAAAAATTATATTTCCCTGAGTGGAAGCCCAGTTTTACTAAACCTGGTTTCACTTCTGGAGCGTTCATAAATAATTTCCATAATAAACCAGTACGGTAGTTTTCAATCATCGGTACAATTGTACCTTGATCAATAGCTAAATATCGAGGCGTAACCCAATTATAATGCGGTGAAAAAGCATCATAAGGTCCTGCTATACCAACATATTCCGACTTTTTTTCATCATATAAATAATGTAGGAATTTGAGTGATTCAACTGGTGTAAATGGAAATGAAGATAAGGCAGCAGTTGGAGTAATAATACCTAAATCGTTATTCGGTTGGTGAGCAGAATAACCTGTAGTTCCGTCACTGTTTCGAGTGTAACTAGCAGTTAAACCCCAAACCTTATCAGAATACCCTTTCCATTGTTTTGGATTAGCAATAGCGTACTGGTGCATGATTTTAGCATGATTTTGCGTCAAGGTCCAATAATCAGCATATTGATCTTTTAAATTGGAAGGGTCCAAACCTAAATAAGAATAATGCGACCAAAACATGGGTCCTACATTTCCTGTAGCTCCATTATAATTAAAAATCACCGGAATTCCGTATTGGGAAGCGCCACTAACAATTGCTCCATTCCTAGCCCATCCATTGTGGTATGCGGCTGCAGCTATTGGATGCGTAGGAGATGAAACCGCCATTACATAAGTAATTAAACATTCATTGTATCCTTCTAACTTGAAGTTCATTTCCCAACCATAATTGGGAGACCAATGCCAGTATAGGGCACTTTCGCCTTTAGTATACCAATCCCATTCAACCCCTTTCCAAAGTTCATCTGCCTTTGCGGCTAATGCTTTTTCAGTGGTATTTCCATCTTTAAAATATTCTCTAACAGTCAATAATCCTTGACACAGGAATGACGTTTCTACTAAATCTCCGCCGTTGTCTTTTGTACCAAAAGGGATTACTTTACCATCATTTCCGTTCATCCAATGCGGCCAAGCCCCGTGAAAACGCTCTGCTTTTTCGAGAAAATTCATTGACGTTGTAAGTCGGGAAACAGCTTCAGCTCTAGGAACAAAACCCCTATCAACTCCTGCAATAATAGTCATCAATCCAAAACCAGATCCGCCTGTTGTAACAATATTAGACTCAAAACTAGGATCATTAGTATAATAGCGTTCTCGGGCCAACTTCGAGTTAGTTTCAGCATATTCCCAAAAATATTTTAGTGCATCTTTTTGAACTTGGTCCAGCGCTTCAGCATCTGTTAAGACAGTAGCAGGTGCCGTAGGTGTTGTAGGTAAAGGAGTGCCTCCCGTTGTTTGCTTTCCATCAGAAGAGGAAGTAGAACAGGCATTAAAAAGACCAATTAAAACTAAACATATAGAAATTTTCATTTTCATATCATACTAATGTTAATAATTCAAAAGCTAGTTTTCACAAACTAGCTCTCTCTCATTTTATCTATTGTCTTTTTCTAATTTATACAATGCAACCACTTCGTTATCAGATAATACGGTGTTGTAAATTCTAAACTCATCCATTAATCCTGTATAGTTTAACATCCATCCATCAGGAGCACCCCAAGGAGCTCCTAAACGTTGCTGAAAACCTCCAATAATAAATTTTGAAACATTTGAATTTGCTAATTCGCCATAACCGACTCCTCCAGTAAGAGGATCAGAAGCATAGCGTTTAGCCAAGGGAGCAGGTAAATCAAGCTTCTTTCCATCGATGAACATGCTGTAAGTAGAACTTGTTCCATTATACATCCAAACCATATGTTTCCATGATCCAAACATATTAGGCAAAAGATTAGCACCGTTATGTTCTATAAACTGACCTGACCAAGGAATACTAGGTGTTACGTCTTTTTGAATGTGATTTTTCAGCAACATCGTACTTGCGGGCCCTGTCCCTTCTACCAGTGTGAAGATGTTACCCCAGAAATCAGTGGTTTTTGGTAACATAAATAAAGATTGCGCTCCTCCAGTATGTGGATTTGTCTTAATCCACATAGAAACAGTAATGCTTTTTATAACTATCAAAGGACTTGCTACGTTGTTATAAGCAATAAAAGAGCTAGAAGATCCTTGATATGCCTGCCCTTTAATTCCAGGTGCATAGCTTACAGCTGTTCCTACACCACCAGTTATTCCATTTTTTGAATCTAAAATAGTATTTTCGAAACTAAATTTAGTTATCAAATTACTTGCTGCAATATCATCTGAATTTTCGAAACCACCTATGGATTCATAAGCGATTGGAGTGTTTACTTTATCTATACTATCCTGATTACAGCTTATAAAAAATTGCGAAACCAGAACAGAAGTAAATAAGTATATGTATTTATTTTTTTCATTTTTACTGTTTTTAAAATTAATAACCCGGGTTTTGTAGGGACAGTCCGTTTGATTGTAAAAGGAAGGCCTGCGGCAAAGGAAATAATTCATGTTTTCCGGCAACAAATGTCTTTCCATGAATTGCAAATGCTGAAACAGCTTGACCAGTGCGTACTAAATCAAAAAACCGATCGTGCTCAAAAGCCATTTCTACTCTTCTTTCTTTCCAGATCGCAGTTCGCACCTCTGCTTTAGAAATTGCAGCGGTATTTCCTAATTCAGCTCTATTTCTAATCTGGTTTAATAAAAGAATTGCAGCAGGAGTTTGATCTAATTCGTTTAGCGCTTCAGCTTTCATTAATACTACTTCAGCATATCTTAAATATTTAATATTAGCATCCGTTTCCCAAGCATCAGTATAAGCCGAAGAATAAGCTTTAAAATTATATCTAGGGTTTTCAACTGTCGTTGGGACTACTCTACCATCATACAAAGTTGTTCCCGCAAAAATAATAGTTGCATTTTTTCTAACATCACCTGACTCGTACGCATTTACTAAACTTTGAGAAGGTGTATTAAAACCCCATCCCCAACCGCCGGCACCACGAGCACCTTGCGTAACTGAGTACCCCTGTATTCCTTTTGCTGGAATTGAACCTGTACCTTGAATTTCGAAAATCGATTCAGCATCATTTTCTCCAGCTAATCTAAAGATGGAAGCATAATTAGGAACAAGGGAATATCCAGTAACTAAATTAGCGTTGTCTACCACTTTTTGCCATTTCTTTTGGTATAAATTGACTTTTGCTAATAAGGCATAAGCTGCTCCTTTCGAAGCTCTTCCCTTTTCTGAGGCTGCATATTCTGATTTATTAGGTAAGGCAGCAATCGCGTCTGCTAAATCATTTTCGATAAAAGCATATACTTCAGCACTTGTTCTACGTGTCAATTGCATAACCCTATCCTCATCAGAAGAAGGATTTGGTAAATGATCAATAATAGGCACTCCGCCATACGTTTTTACCAAGGTAAAATACATAAAAGCTCTTAAAAACTTAGCCTCACCTAAAAGTCTAGAACGTAACGCTGGATTTGCTTGATCTAATTGTGGAACGATATTCAGTGCTTGATTGCATCTATTAATCCCTTCATAATTAGCCTCAAATGTTTCTCTAATCGACAAACTTGAAGCATTATAAGTTAAGGCATCCATAACGTCCTTATCTGCACCTGTATCTCCAGGAGAAGATCCTTTATCAGCATCATCAGAGGCAATACTTGAAAGTCCAATCCAAGAAAACGAGCTCATATTGAAGTCCAAAAACTTATTATAGATTGCAGTAACAAAAGTAGTCGCTCCTTGATCATTGTTAAATAAGGCGATATCTTTTGTAGAGATAGATTCTGTTTGATCAACATCTAAATAATCGTTTGAACACCCAGAAAAAAAGTAGGCGGATAGCGCAAAAATTGATATATATATCTTTTTCATTGTATTAAAATTTTAAATTAGCACCAATAACAAGTGATCTTAAAGTTGGATAGGCATCAAGCTCGATACCTTGACTACCATAAGGATCTCCGTTACCATTTAATTCTGGAGAAAATCCGGAGAACTTTTGTGTAATAAAAGGGTTTATAGCATTTACATATACTCTGCAATAGCTCAAGAAGCTATTTTCGGCCAAAGGAAGTTTGTATCCTAAACTCATATTATTTACTCTGAAGAAATCTCCGGATTCTAAATAATAGGTTGAAGCCACTGGAACTTGATTGAATGGAGCTGGATTTGAAGCTGAAGTGTTATTTACAGTCCAGAAATCTGTGGCTATAGATTCTTCTATATTTTCTCCTGAAAAACGTTGTGCTTTCTTACCATTGTACACTTTTGCTCCTGAAGTTCCGTATCCGTCAACTGAAAAGTCAAAGTTTTTATAGTTAACTCCTAAAGTAATTCCGAAAGTGGAGGAAGGCAAAATAGAACCTGTATATTTTTTATCTTTATTAGCATCCAATGCATCTTGCGTTACTGTAGTACCTGCTGCAGTATTATATAGCATCGTACCATTTTCTGGATCAAAACCAGCGTAATCATAAAGATAGAAACTCCCTAATGGTTTTCCTATAGAAGAGTTGTCTAGTAATTTTGTGAACTGCCCGTTTGCTAAATCGCCACCATTAATTGGAGCAAGAGTAGCATCTTTTAAGCTTTTTAATTCGTTTTTATTATTAGAGAAATTACCTCCAAACCAATAACTTAAGTTATCACTAATTTTATCGTCCCAACGCAAACTCACTTCATATCCTTTATTAGATACTTCTCCCACATGCGCCGGTGAAGCATTGCTTATACCAGATGTAACATAAGGTCTTGTATTTAAAATCACATTTGTAGTCGTTTTATCATAGACATCAAACGATCCTTTTAACCTTCTGTCTAGTAATTCAAAATCCAAACCTGCTGAAGCTTCTTCGGTTATTTCCCACGATAAACTTGGATCAACTTGAGAGTTGATTGTCGTTCCTTCATACAGTATAGAACCACCTAGATAACTACTTAAACCAGAAGAATACGCTTGATTATTAAGAGGAACGTTTTGATTTCCTAGTCTACCCCAACCACCTCTTAACTTTAGTAAATCGATTGCTTCAACATTAGCCATAAAATCTTCTTTAGAAACAACCCAGCCGATACCAAAGGCAGGAAAAGTTCCCCAACGATAGTCTTTACCAAAATTAGAGGATCCATCGCGTCTAATTGTCCCAGTAAGCAAATATTTATCCATCAATTTATATTGAAAACGACCAAAATAAGAAGCTAATTTAGTTTCATTAAAAACTTCATCTCTGTAACTTATTACATTACCTACTTCATTAACGCCACTTAAAGACCAGTAATTAGCGTCAGCGTTAACATTTTTTCTAGATATTGTTAATTGTTCTCTTGCTCCCCTAATAGAAGTTTCTATTCCTCCAGTTAATTCAATATCATGAATACTCGCAAATACTTCATTATAGGTGAAGTAATTTGATAGATTCCAATTGAAATATTGATTTCTACCTTTTGTCAATAAATTGATGTTGTCAGTTGCCTTGTACTGAGAAGCAATTCTGCTAGGATCAGCAGCTAACCAGATGTTCTTAGTATCTTCAAAATTATAATTTTTCCAAGTATAATATTCTCCATTAAATTGAGAAGTAAATTTTAATGATTTTAGAATTTCATAATCTAATTTTAAACCACCTTGTAAAATGACACTCTTTTGTTCTTCATCAAAAAAGTCTAATTGCGCAACTGGATTACCCACATTGTTAAATGAGGACCCTGCCGTTCCTGCGAAACCATCGTTTCCAACAAATGATACACCATACTGTCCGTTTGAAAAACGAACAGGAATAATAGGTGATTGTTTGTAAGCATTCGTAAAAGCACTTAAAGGTTTTGGATTTGATTTGGTTATACCAAAACTAAAGTTTTGATTTAGTGTCAGTTTCTTAGATATTTTATACTCATTATTATTTCTAAAAGTAGTTCTACTATAATCTAATCCATTCAAAACCGCTTTCTCCTCGTAGTTTCCTATACTGAAAAAATATTTTATATTTTCTGTTGATCCTGAAACGGATATGTTATTTTGAGTATAGGCTCCCGTTCTTGTAATTTCATCAAACCAATCTGTATTTACAGGTTGATCTTGAGAAAAAGTTGTTGTTTGTAAAGCGGAATTAGAATAGTAAGAATACTTATTACTTCCTGCCATTTTTACTTTCTTCAAAGGCGCTCTAAAACCAGCAAAACTTTCAATTTCTACTGTAACACCATCACCTTTTCCTTTTTTAGTAGTAATAATAATTACTCCATTTGCAGCTCTAGTACCGTAAATTGCTAAGGCTGATGCGTCTTTTAAAATTTCATAGGAAGTAATATCATTGGTATTAATATTATTTATATTCTCTGTAGGCATTCCATCAACTATATATAAAGGAGTTCTCCCCCCTAAAGCAGTTCCTAAACCTCTAATAATAACTGACGGGCTACTACCCGGTAAATCTGATGACACCACTTGCACACCAGCAGCTTTTCCTTGAATGGCTTGAGAAGCATTCAAAACTTTAGTTCTAGAAATTTCTTCTGCTTTTAAGGAGGTAATTGCAGTAGTATTATCAATCTTTTTTCTCGATCCGTAACCAATGATCACTACCTCATTCAACGCAGTGTCCTGAGACTCCATCATAATTACGGTCATTAGACCTGAAGTTACATTTATTGTTGTAGGGGCAAAACCCAACATTGTGATTTTTAGTATCTCGCCCACGTTAGCGTTGATGCTAAAATTTCCGTCAAAATCAGTATTAGCATTTGTATTGGATTCAGTGGCAATCACAATTGCTCCCGGTATTCCAATTCCGTTTTTATCTAATACCTTTCCCTTACTTACTTGCCCAGACATGTATGCAGGAAGTAGAATAAGTGCTAAAAAGCAAAATATAAAATTTCTCATATATTAATGATTTGTTAAAGTTAATGAAGCCAAATTAGGTAATTACAACGTTATAGTAACAACACGTGAATTACTACATAGCTACATCACAGCAAATAATATCAGGTACAAATCAATGAGCAATAGCATAGAAGAGGGATAATAGGAGAATGAATTACATCCATATGATGTAGTAATGATGTATTGTAATTCTGTTAAAAACAACCCTTAAAAGTACACTATATGTAAAAATTAATTGGTTTTTATACTGATAATAAAAACTTAGAAAGATTCTCATCCTGCACAAGCGCTAATTTCTTTCTTAATCTATAACGATGTAATTCAACACCACGGAAAGAAATATTCATCATGGGTGCAATTTCTTTAGAAGTAAGATTCATTTTTAGATAGATACATAGCTTAACATCTTTGGCGGTAAGGTTTGGGTATTTCTTCGAAAGTTTAATGATAAATTCATTGTGGATCTGATTTAAATTAGTTTCAAAAGTCTCCCATTCGTGTTTATTAACAGCATTGATTTTTATCGTCTTTTTAATCTCGCTTTTCAGTTTGTTTAAGTCGATTTCCGAATCTAAAATTCCTTGAATACTTTCTATCATCTCACTTTGTTTAGCAATAGAAAGTGATTTTCCTGTTACCTCTGATGACTTAGACTGCAGCTCCAATTCTAAAATATGCTTTTCATATTCTTGACTGTTCAATTCGTTATCCGCTTTTAACTCAATTTCTAAAATTTTCTTCTGGTGTTTTAATTCTTCTTCCTGCAATTTGAGTTTTTGAACGTAACGCATTTTATTCCATCTGTAATAAACGAATAATATGCTTCCAATTAAAACCAAATATAGCAGCAGCATCCAAATAGAAAAATACCATGGTTTTGTTACATAAAAATTAAAACTAGAAACTTCATTAAAATGAGTACCATCATGATTATAAACTTTGAGGGTATGATTGCCACTGTCTAAATTATTTAAAACAATCAATCCTCCGTTTACTGGAGAATAATCTACCGACTTATCTGTCTTATAAAAAAGGCTTGGTTTATTCGATCCATATATTCCTGAAATTACATTTATCTTTAACTCTGAATTGTTTTTAATTTTGCAATCATTAGCGACCAAGTTTTCATTATCAAAAGCTTCAATCTTTACCTTTGGGCTCACGACCGCAATATTCTTTAATGGAAGTGAGATGAACCCATCATCCAGGTTGAGCAAGTAGCTATCGCCATTTTTAAAAATTCTTAAATTATCGTTGATAATTTTCCCCTGATAATATTTTTCTTGGATTAAATTTCTACTAAAATTATTTCCTTTGGCATCCACCTGATATAATAATCCCTCTTGCAACACTATAAAATGGTCTTCGTCTATTTTGACGATATCAGATGTATTTGTAAAGTTCGAATTAAACAGTTCGTTTTTTACTAATTGGTTGGAAATTGAATTGTAAGTATACCACGTTTTGTGAATCAAAAAAAGAATTTCATTTCTAAATTCAAATATTTTTACCCCAAAATCATTTCTATTTTTTTTACTTTTCTGTGTAATATTTTCCACCTTCGTAGTTTCAAAGGCATCATTATAACTTATTCTATATAATCCCTTGTAATTATCTGCAGCCCATATCTCATTTTTTTTATCTTGGGCAGCATATTTTATAGGTTTTAAAATGCCTTTAACAACAATTTTTTGAGAGAGATTCTTTACATTGGGATAGATTAAAATACCGCTATAACTAGTCTGGAGATACCAATCATTAATAGTACTTTTAATTAAGTTCCAACCTCCATTGATATTGTTTAATTTGGAGAAGACATTATCTTCATAAATAAAGGTTCCGTCGTCATGACCAATGATAAACTTGTTATTAATCTTACTGATGTTCCAAGCTTGACCTACTGAATTTGGAATTAAAGAAAAAATATTTCCCTCGTATTTAAAAACGCCATGATTTGACGCCATCAAAAAACCATTGTCGGTTTTAACTACAGAGTACACTGAACCTA
This sequence comes from Flavobacterium sp. ACAM 123, assembly GCF_000264055.1. GTDB lineage: Bacteria > Bacteroidota > Bacteroidia > Flavobacteriales > Flavobacteriaceae > Flavobacterium. The sequence continues at coordinate 16,773 of NZ_AJXL01000043.1, forward strand.
AAGCGCCCGTGTTATCGTAAAAAATACTAATTGGTGAATTAATCTCTATGTGAACGATTCCATTATCCAATCCTAACCACAAGTCATTTTCTTTGTCTAACCCGATACTTAAAATAGAGTTATTCATCAACACATTATTTCGGTCAATATTAATGTGGGAGTTACTATCAAGATCAAAAATATATACCCCTCTTCTGCTCGTTCCCACAACTAATTTATTGTTTTTCAAGAACCGAGCGATATTAATATTAGCTGTTTTTAAAGTTTCATTCAAATTGTTTTTCCAGGGAGACAGAAATCCATTTTCTTCAACATAGACTCCATTTTTCTTAGTAAAAAAATAAGTTTTGTTTTGGTGCTTTTCAATGTGGTGAATAACGTTATTTTCTAAAACATCCCAACCTTCGACTTTTTCAATCCGAGAATCTACCAACCTATAAACACCATTACTAACTGAGGCGATCAGAATTTGATTGTCAATGGGATAACAATACGAAATGAGAAATGGTAATTTAATTTTTTTAATACTACTCCCGTCGTACTTATAAATAGCATTAAAAGACTGGAAATAAATAGTCTTGTTGAATTCAAAAATCTTCCAGATTTCTTCATTTTCACTATCATCAAAAACTGATTTTCCTTTCGAAATTGACACATAATTCATCTTCCCATTTTTACGAATCCAATACCCAAATTCTTGGTAGGAACCAGAATAAATCTTATCGTCAACTACGTAGATTGAACGGATAATAGTTTTATTGGGCAACATATTTTTTTCCCATTTTACGCCGTCATAACGTAATAAATAATGATTGTTAGCAAAGTACATGGCGTCATCACTACCCTGAACAACATTCCAAGTTTGATTGTCGCCCTGGTAATTTGCTTTGTTATAGTTTTCAACAAAAGGCAGTAATTCCTGAGCATATGTTTGAATAGACAATAAAAAGAACAGAAATATTTTTAAAGTGGTAGCTTTCAAGTCAAGAAGTTTTAATTTCCAAATATAATCAGATTTATTCGATATCGAGCATAAAAAAAGCCTCTCAATAGAGAAGCCTTTTCCAAGATAAGTGTTGTACTACTTTAATAGAAGATCATAAACTTGATTGGCAATTTCCATTTCTTCATTAGTTGGAATCACCATAATTTTAGTTCTAGAATTTACTGTGCTAATTTCTCGCATTTCTTTGGATCTTATTTCGTTCTTAACATCATCCAATTCCATTCCAAAATAATTCATATCAGTACACACTAATTTCCTGATATAAGAGGAATTCTCCCCAATTCCTGCGGTAAAAATAATGGCGTCTACGCCATTCATCACTGCCGTATAAGAACCTATTAATTTTTTAATTCGGTATGCATTCATATCTAGTGCTAATTGACATACTGCATTCCCCTCTTCAGCTTGTAATTCTATTTCTCTTAAATCACTAAAACCGGTAAGTCCCAGCATTCCGCTCTCTTTAAGCAATAGATTATTTACTTCTTCTAAAGAATATCCCAGCGTATTGACCATATAAAATACGATAGAATGATCTATATCGCCGCTTCTTGTTCCCATAATAAGTCCGTTAGATGGTGCAAAACCCAAACTGTGGTCGATACTAATACCGTCTTTAATCGCTGTCATACTGCAACCGTTCCCTAAGTGAATTGTTATAATTTTATCGCTTTTATCTAAATATTCTCTAGCTCTTTCTGAAACGTATTTATGACTTGTTCCATGAAAACCATATACCCTAATGTTGTTTTCTGATAAAAATTTATTGGGAATTGCATATTTATGAGCGATTACAGGAATTGTTTGATGAAAAGCAGTGTCAAAAACAGCCATTTGTTGAGCTGATGTAAAAATACCGGAAGCAACATGAATTCCTTCCAAATTCGCTGGATTGTGGAGCGGTGCCAACTGAAAAAGCTCTGTTATTTTTTCTTCTACCATTTGATCAACATGCACTGGATTAGAGAAACTAGCGCCACCATGAACGACACGATGTCCAACAACATCTATCTCTTGCGTACTTTTGATTACACCACTATTTCCCTCCATTAATAACGCTGCAATCTTTTCTAATCCTATCTTATGGTTAGTGATAGGCATGCTTTGCGCTATAGAATCAGTATTCGTTTTATACGTGATATTTGAAGTGTCTAATCCAATCCTGTCAATCATACCGCTGCAAATGACCTCTCTTGCCGGCATTTCTATTAATTGAAATTTTATAGAGGAACTTCCTGAATTTATTATAACTATTTTCATTTTATTTGTTTTCTTCACCACTTCCCTCTCTAAAATAGAGAGAGACTGGGTGAATCTTGTTTGTGTTTACTATTTTATTTAGAACTTGAACTTTTTTTACAAGCCTTGTGCTTGAATTGCTGTGATTACTACCGTATTTATAATATCATCGACCGTGCAGCCGCGGCTTAAGTCGTTTACGGGTTTGTTCAACCCTTGCAGCATTGGGCCAATAGCCAGTGCTCCGGTTTCTCTTTGAACCGCCTTGTAGGTGTTGTTTCCAGTATTTAAATCAGGAAAAATAAGGACACTTGCTTGTCCCGCAACCTCAGAATTTGGCATTTTACTTTGCCCTACTTCCATATCTACTGCTGCGTCGTATTGTATAGGTCCTTCAATTTTTAAATCAGGACGTTTTTTTCTCACAATTTCGGTGGCAGTTCTTACCTTATCCACTTCATCGCCTTTCCCTGACGCTCCAGAAGAATAAGACAGCATCGCTATTTTTGGTTCTATGCCAAAGGCTAGACTAGAGTCAGCAGAAGAAATAGCTATTTCCGCTAGTTGTTCCGCAGTAGGGTTTGGGTTTATGGCACAATCGCCAAAAACAGAAACGCGATCTTCTAAGCACATAAAAAAGATCGAAGAGACTACAGATGAATTGGGTTTTGTTTTAATAAATTGTAACGCCGGTAAAATCGTATGTTGCGTTGTGTGGGCTGCTCCAGAAACCATTCCGTCTGCATGGCCTTTATAGACCATCATTGTTCCAAAATAGGCCCCGTCTTCCATTAAATCTTTGGCCATTCCCAAGGTTACATTTTTATTCTTGCGTAACTCGTAATAAGTGTTTACATAATCTTCATAATACTCGGATTTAATCGGACTGATAATTTTTACTTTCGAAAAGTCAAAAGTAATGCCCAATTCAACTACCTTACCTTCTATTTGTTTTTTACTTCCAAGGATAGTAATATCGACGACATCCATGGATAATAATCGTGAAGTAGCAATAATGATTCTGTCATCATTCCCTTCTGGAAGAATAATATGCTTTCTGTGTTTTTTAGCCCTTTTCACAAGGTTGTACTGAAACATTTTTGGAGTCATCCCTTCTGCCTCAAAAGAACTTAATTTTTTAGTTAAATTATCTAAGTCGACATATTTCTCAAAAGTATTTATTGAAGTCTCTATTTTCTGCTTATTATCAGCATAAATCTTAGCCTTGATATCCCCAATTTTATTAGTAATATTATAGGTCCCGCCTTCGACAGAAATAATAGGAACAATACTAGTCAACCCTTCAATTAACATTAGGATACTGTCATCTGGTACTATATTACCTGTCAACACTATGCCTGAGATCTCAGGATAATTTGCAGATTCATTAGCTTGCAATGCACCCAATATAATATCAGCACGATCACCGGGGGTAATCACAAGCGCTTTTTCCTTGAGGTGTAACAAGTAGTTGCGCAATTGCATGGCTCCAACACTATAATTGCCAATTTCATTATTTAAGAATTCTGCGCCGAATAATACTTTACCATCGAGTTCATCCACAATTTCTTTAATGGTAGGGTTGTTCAAGCTGGGAACTAAAGGAATAGCGTTTACTAGGATTTCCGTTGGTAAGCTGGAACGTAATCCATTCGTTACTAATTTAATATTCGCGTTTTGTACTTTATTAGCAATGATTGCCAGCACTTCGACGTCCTTAACTTTAAAAGAATCGTAAGCCAAGTAAAGACTATCTACTAATTCCTCTAATGTTTTTCCAACACCAGAACCGACAATAATCGTGGGAATCCCAAGGTTTTTAGCGATAAGAACATTCATATCGAGTTCGATTACCGTGCCTTCTCCACTAAAGCTGGTTCCCTCAACTAAAACAAAATCAAATCGCTCTTCTAGTCGTTTGTATTTATCAATGATCAAATCTAAGACCTCGCCTATTTTACCTTTATTTTTCTTTTTGATCAACTTGCTTTTTGTAATTGCAAATGCATCCTCAAATGCAATATCTAATCCAAAATGGGAGATTACGGTTTCAATATGGTTGTCCAATTTACCATCTTCAAAATCCTCTATTATTGGTCGGAAATAGCCCACTTTAGCCGTCTTTCCAATCAACATACTCATTAAACCTAAAGTAATGATAGATTTCCCGCTATTGTGTTCAGAGGTCGCTATATATATGGCTTTGTTCATTATACTTGTTTTTTGATATTATTTCGAATTCGACTTAAATACGGTTTATTTCGTAAATTACTACTATTCTGACTATTTCTATTGTTTATTCTCTTTATTCTTTGCTTCAATCAAAACCACTTTCGCTTTCTAAAATAAAACAGCATAATAATCCCTATTAGAACCATAACCCCGATGACAGTATAATATCCATTTTCATATTGAAGTTCCGGCATATACTGGAAATTCATTCCATAAACACCTGCAATAAATGTTAAGGGTATGAATATCGCCGATACAATGGTTAATGTCTTCATAATCTCATTCATTTTATGGGACTGCGAAGAAAAAAAGAAATTAGAAGCGCTTTCTAACGTCCCCATGTCAGAGTCTATCTGCTCTAAAAGTTCTAAACTTTTTTGATGCAATCTAGAATAGTAGCTGAATGTTTCTACTTCTATTACTTTAAAGTCTTCATCTTCTTTAAGACTTTTAATCGCATACAAGGAATCGCGAAGCGGAATAATGGACCGTTTTAAAAAATTGAAATTATCTCTATGTTTTTCAATTCGTTCCAGAATCTTGGGATCAGCACTACTCTTGGACAGTACAATCAATTCTTCTACTTTATCTTCCTCATTCTCAATTGTAACGTAGAAATTTTCCATAATAGCATCCAAAAGAAGGTAGAGCAAAAAATCAGCTTTTTTTGAACGAACAATACCAGAATGGTTTCTGATTCGCTCTCTTATATGGGTAAAAAAATCACTTCTTTTTTCCTGAAATGAAATCAAAACCCCTCCTTTTATCAAAAAACTGATCTGTTCCACACTGATGTTATCGGAATCCTCTGTAGGTAACATCGACTTTATATTAAAAAATAAAGTATCTGAAAACTCTTCTACTTTAGTCCTTCTGGTCGTATTTAATATATCCGAAAGCAAAAAATTATCTATTTTAAAAAAGCCTCCTATCGCTTCAATAATTTCAATTTCATTTAAGCCATGAAGATTAATCCAATTGGTTTTTTTGACATCGATTCCAGTCTTAAAATCCGAAATTTCAAAATCATCATATTCTGTATAATCCAACTCGTCGTATACAAACAGCTGCATCTCTGACTCGAACTTTTTATGGCTACCGGTGTACTCCAGCTGATTTACTGATGCTTTCCGGCTTTTTTTAAATTTAATTTTCCTCATATAAAATATTATATACAGTAATAGTACAAAAAGTTTTTCTCAACTGCCGCTCCTTATCCCTTTTACAGTTCCTAAACTTAAAAACACTTTATTAAACCTTATTTCAGAACAAAAATAAGAATAAATAACGTTTTATTTTATGATAAAAATCAACATCTACCCTTAAGAAAAGGAGAAATGTTAATTTTAATAAATTATAGATCGAAATGATATTTTGTTCAGAATTTAGAGATAAATTTGAAACTTAATAGTAGATAAAGCAAACAGGCTACCGTTTATCTACTAAAACTAATTATTAACAACTGTAAGTATTACTACATGAATTAAAAAAAAACTAACCTTAATTATTTTCTGTCTATTCCTTTTTTCAGCTCAAGAAACATTTGCTCAAAGTAAGAAAAAAAGAAAAGCAGCTAAAGAAGCTGCTGCCAAAGTAGAAGCCAAAGGCAGCGACACCAAAAAAGAACCCAAGCCGTACAAAAAAGTTATTGATTCTACCGCAGTAACGCAAAGAGGACTAATTGATGTTCATAAAATGGATAACAAATATCTCTTTGAAATTCCTGATTCCATTTTAGGAAGTGAGATGATGACTATAACTCGATATTCCAAAACTCCTGCCGGAGGAGGGATTTTTGGTGGTGAAGAAATCAACAGGCAAGTAGTTCGTTGGGAAAAAGGGTTAAATAAAAATATTCTCCTTCGATCTATCACTTATGTCATCATGTCTCCGGATGAAGACAAGCCAATGGCTCAAGCTGTTAAAAACTCTACTTCAGACCCAATTATTGGCAATTATGATGTATTAGCATATAAAAAAGATGAATCAGGAAAAATTACTGGTTATGTAGTCGATTTATCGACAACTTTTGATGCTGACGTTCAAACCTTCTCATTAGATCCTATAAAGAAACAATTACTAAACATTCAAACGTTTCAAAAGGATAAGTCATTCATCTCAAAGGTAAGTAGTTACCCCATAAATACTGAAGTTAGAAGCGTAAAAACCTTTACGACTACAGCCCCAAAAATCAATACGACTCCAACACCTAAAATTGGAGTGGATTTACCTTCGGCCTTAGATGCTGGCGTAATCACTGTAGAAATAAATACTTCCATGATCTTATTGCCTAAAAAACCGATGCGTAAGAGAGAGTTTGATGCACGAGTGGGGTATTTTTCTAATAAGTATGATGTTTTTAAAGAGGAGTCTCAAAAATCAGAGACCAAAGTATTTGCGGTACGGTGGCGTTTAGAGCCAAAATCTGATGAAGATGCCCAAAAACAAAAAATGGGAGAATTAATTGAACCTTTGAAACCGATTGTGTATTATATTGATCCAGCTACTCCGGAGAAATGGAAAAAATCTATCAAACAAGGAATTGACGATTGGCAAGTTGCTTTTGAAGGTGCTGGTTGGAAAAATGCAATACGTGGCGAATACTGGCCCGAAAATGATCCAACGATGAGCTTAGAAGATGCTCGTTTTTCTGTTTTACGATATTTTGCAGCTGACATTCAAAATGCATATGGCCCTAATGTTCATGATCCTAGAACTGGAGAAATCTTAGAAAGCCACATTGGATGGTACCATAACATTATGAGTCTTTTAAGAAACTGGTATATGATTCAAACCGCTGCCGTAGACCCAGCCGCAAGAGCCAAGAAATATGATGACAAATTAATGGGAGAATTAATTCGTTTTGTCTCTTCCCATGAGGTAGGACATACATTAGGATTGCGTCACAATATGGGTGCCAGTTCTGCAACTCCTGTTGAAAAATTGAGAGACAAAGAATATCAAGAAAAAAACGGACATACTTCTTCTATCATGGATTATGCACGGTTCAATTATGTTGCACAACCAGAGGATAGCGTAACTGCTTTATTCCCTAGAATTGGAGATTATGATAAGTGGGCTATTAAATGGGGATATTCCTATTTTGAAGATACCAAAGATGAAGCACAAGAAAAAGCAATGTTGAACGAAATGACTAAGGAAGCTTATAAAAATAATCGTTTGTGGTTTGGATCTGAATCAAGCCCTTATGATCCAAGATACCAAACTGAAGACCTTGGAGATAATGCAATGAGAGCTTCTGAGTATGGTATTAAAAACCTTAAAAGAATTCTTCCCAATTTATTAGAGTGGTCTAAGGAAGATGGCGAAAGCTATGCTGAATTAGACGAGCTTTATGGCGCACTTACAGGACAGTTTAGAAGATATATGGGCCACGTTACTAAAAATGTAGGTGGGATCTATGATTCACCTAAAACGTATGACATGAAAGGGAATCAGTTTGTAGTTGTACCAAAAAGCATCCAAAAAGATGCTGTAGCATTCCTGAACACACAATTGTTTACCACTCCAACTTGGTTATTGAATGAAGTTATTCTTTCGAAAATAAAACCCGAGAATGGTGTTGAAGCTATCAAAGGAATGCAAGATGCGACCTTAAACAGCTTATTAGCTGGAGATCGCATGGTTCGACTTTTAGAAACCTCTGTTGAAAGTAAGAATAATTATTCTGTTGACGAATTAATAACTGATTTGAGAAAAGGGATTTTTTCTGAGTTAAACGGAAACGGTGCTATAGATATGTATCGAAGAAACGTACAAAAACTGTATGTAGACAAGTTGATTGAGTTACTTAAACCAGGCACTACAACCGTTAGGGCAGTTCCAGTAGGAACTACATCTGGTTTTACGACACGGAAAGTAAATTTAGCCCAAACTGACTTACCTTCTATCGCTAGAGGTCAACTTCTAAATTTAAAGAATGATTTAAAAATATCTACTTCCAGTATATCAGATAAAATGAGTAAATATCATCTACTCGATTTGATAAACAGAATCAGTGAAGCTTTAGATCCAAAATCAAGATAGCTACTTAGTACATAACTGCTAAACAGTACATTATTATTACAAGCAAAAAGGCTGTTCGAAAATTAATTTTCGGATAGCCTTTTTAATTATAAAACTACTTATATCAATTTTTGTGAAACATAAAATAGAGATTATGCGACAAATTCAAGTATCATTCGATTCATAAGGAATAATAATTTCAGTTGTAGTTAGTTGATTTAAGTTACAAGCCATCAATCCGTAAATGAATAGCCTAAACAGCAAAAAAATCCATAATACGGAGTGTTACGATATCGCTTGTCTATTCAATGTTGGTTAATTACATTATTCAGTTTTTATATTAGACCGGTATAAAATTAAGCTACTGAATAGCAGTCAAAGAATAAAGCAACGTAATACAAAGAGGCTACCCTTCATTGGACATCCTCCTCTTTATTTAAATTCCATAAAAAAACCGAACTATTTCTAGCTCGGCTTCAGTGAACAAATAAAATTGTTTTTTTATTAGTTAGTCTGTGATTTTACAGCAAGAGTATAGATTACTAATCCAAACCCGATTTTGTTGATAGCATCAGCGATGTTGTAAACTGCATCAACGCTTCCTTTACCTACAATACCTGTGTACCATCCATCAGTTCCCAACATGTAACCTAACGGGTAGATTGCCCATCCTACAAGTACGAACCAACATAAAATTTTGTGCGCAGCAAGTGTATTTCCACCGGCAGCTTTTGCCAATTTAGCAGCCTCACCAATCCATATTTCATATACAATTAAGAAATAAGCAACACCTGAAGCGAATCCCCAAGCTGCCGCGTTACCAGGATCAACGACCTCACCCCAGTAACCTGTAACTAGCATCACAAGAGAGTAAATAATCATTTTCCATAACAAAGACTGCTTAGCCCCTGCAACTTTCAAGATTAAGTAAAACTCAAGACACATTAATGGCACCGTCAATACCCAGTCAACATAACGGAAAAAAGTAGGCGATTCACCGAAACTTGCCCAATAATCTCTCATATAGAAATAATGAATTGCGGCAATAAAAGTAATCAAACCTGAAACCAACACTGAAGTACGCCATTTTTTGTCAAACTGGCTCAGCGATAAAAAGAAAAATGCAGATGCGGCCATCATAGCCATACATCCTACGAAGAAAGTAAAACCTACGTAATCAGTAGGAGATAACTTTGCGACCATTCCTGAAATAAACATAAAATTTGTCATAGTTAAAAATTAAGGTTAAATTTTTTTTTGTTCAGGTAAATATAAGAATAGTTAGACAAACAAAATGTTTTTTGTTCAACTATTTTTTCCTAATTTTCAATAAAATATTTCAACATGCTTAAATATACAAACATTGCAATCATAGCAAGCTTTTTCTGCCTGTGGCTCAACTCTTTCTTACCTAAAGAGGTTCAAATAATCGTTGGATTTTCACTGATTTTTACCTTCGGAATCCTACACGGTGCTAATGATTTGCTTTTAATTAAGAATACAAACGATTCTGAAAATAGTATTTCCTTTACAAAAGTTCTACTCTATTATATTCTTGTAGTTCTCGCCGGCTTATTATTATTCTATTTGATCCCAATAGTTGCTTTGCTTCTTTTTATTTTAGTTAGTGCGTTTCACTTTGGAGACCAACAAGGTTTGTATTTAGATTTAAAAGTATCAAAATACCTATTGACTTTCTATCCTTTTATTTACGGGATCGTTATACTCTTCTTGTTGTTTTTCTTTCATGCCACTGAAGTTGAAGAAATAATAACTGAAATTATACGATTTGAACTACCTTATTACTACATCAACGAAATCTTCATCACTAGCCTATTCTTATTTATAGGTATGAGTGGTTATTTCTATTGGAAATTTAAATCGATTAGACAAAAAATACGTGTCGAATTTATTTTTTCTATTTGTTTTTGCAATCATATTCAAAACTTCCAGTTTAATATGGGGATTTGCGATCTACTTTATTATATGGCATAGCATTCCTTCTATTTTAGACCAAATTAAATTTATTTATGGATCTTTTTCTTTTAGCTATTTTATATCCTATTGCAAGAACGCCTTTTTGTATTGGTTGGCTTCATTAATAGGTATCGCACTTCTATATTTCCTGTTTAGAGATAAGGAAATCTTTAATGCTATATTTTTCTCATTTCTTGCAGCAATCACATTTCCCCATGTTTTAGTAATATTAAAAATGATGCATCAAAGAGATTCAAAAATTGCATAAAAAAAACCGAGCTATAACTAGCTCGGTTCTTTTTAATATGTAGTAGAGATACACCATAGTGTATCTCTACAGGAAATAATTATTTTACTTCTTCATAATCTACATCTTGAACATCATCTCCTTGAGCTTCACCTTCTGGTTTAGCTTCATCTTGACCTTGTTCTCCTTTAGCGTACATTGCTTCAGTAGCGGTTTTCCAAGCAGCGTTGATATTATCTAATGCAGTTTGAATTGCAGGAATGTCTTGAGACTGGTGAGCCATTCTCAATTCAGTTAATGCATATTCTACAGCTACTTTGTTTTCATCAGATAATTTCTCACCTAATTCTTTCAATTGAGTTTCAGTTTGGAAGATCATTCCATCTGCTTCGTTCAATTTTTCAGCTCTTTCTCTTGAAACTTTATCAGCATCAGCATTAGCTTCTGCATCTTTTTTCATTTTCTCGATTTCTTCAGCTGTTAATCCAGATGAAGCTTCGATACGAATGTCATGCGATTTACCTGTTCCTTTATCAGTTGCAGAAACTTTGATGATACCATTAGCATCAATATCAAAAGTTACTTCAATTTGTGGAACCCCTCTTGGTGCTGGTGGTAAACCATCTAAATGGAAACGACCAATTGTTTTGTTATCAGTAGCCATTGCCCTAGCTCCTTGCAATACGTGAATTTCAACTGTTGGTTGAGAATCTGCAGCAGTAGAGAATACTTGTGATTTCTTTGTTGGAATAGTAGTATTAGATTCGATAAGAACTGTCATTACACCACCCATAGTTTCGATACCTAAAGATAAAGGTGTAACGTCAAGTAACAATACATCTTTTACATCTCCAGAAAGAACTCCACCTTGAATAGCTGCTCCAATTGCAACAACTTCATCAGGGTTAACTCCTTTAGACGCTTTTTTACCGAAGAATTTCTCTACTTCGTCAGCGATTTTTGGCATACGAGTAGAACCTCCTACAAGGATCACTTCGTCGATATCAGAGACAGATAAACCTGCATCTTTCAACGCCTTAGCAACTGGTGCCATAGAACGTTTTACTAATGCGTCAGTTAATTGCTCAAATTTAGATCTTGATAATTTTTTAACCAAGTGCTTTGGTCCTGAAGCTGTAGCCGTTACGTAAGGTAAGTTGATTTCAGTTTCAGTAGAAGAAGACAATTCAATTTTTGCTTTTTCAGCAGCTTCTTTCAAGCGTTGCAAAGACATTGGGTCTAAACGTAAGTCAATATCTTCAGTAGCTTTAAATTCGTCAGCTAACCAGTCAATAATTTCATGGTCAAAATCATCTCCACCAAGGTGAGTATCACCGTTTGTAGACAATACTTCAAAAACTCCATCTCCTAATTCAAGAACAGAGATATCAAATGTACCTCCACCTAAATCATAAACAGCAATTTTTTGATCTTTTCCTTTTTTATCTAAACCGTAAGCTAAAGCTGCAGCTGTAGGCTCGTTGATAATACGCATTACTTTAAGACCTGCGATTTCACCAGCTTCTTTAGTTGCTTGACGTTGCGCGTCATTAAAGTAAGCAGGAACAGTAATAACTGCCTCAGTAACTGTTTGACCTAAATAGTCTTCTGCAGTTTTTTTCATTTTTTGAAGTGTCATTGCTGACAATTCTTGTGCAGTATATAAACGACCATCAATATCAACACGTGGTGTATTGTTGTCCCCTTTTACTACTTTGTAAGAAACTCTTTTTGCTTCGTTTGTAATTTCAGCAAAGGAATGCCCCATAAAACGTTTAATAGAAGCAATTGTTTTGGTAGGATTTGTTACCGCTTGTCTTTTTGCAGGATCTCCCACTTTAATCTCTCCACCTTCAACAAAAGCGATGATAGATGGTGTCGTTCTTCTTCCTTCTGCATTAGGGATAACAACTGCTTCGTTACCTTCCATTACAGAGACACAAGAGTTTGTCGTACCTAAATCAATTCCGATTATTTTACCCATTTTTATTTATATTTAATTATAGTGTATACTTATTTTAATGACTCCTCCTGCTTAAGTCAATCACTATGCCAATACAATAGGGTCCTATAAAATGGCAGTTTTTGTTAAAATGGCGGAAAATACTCTGCCAAGATGACATTTTGAATTTACTGCCATAGCTTAATTAGAACGAAGAGTTATCATTCTTGGCTTATTGGCTAGGAGCTTTTCCCGCTCTCCGCTGTATTCCCGATAAATAAAAACCACGGCTTGAAAAAAGCCTTTTTTTCTAAATCGGGAGATGCCGCTGCTATCGGGGCTTGGGAATTTGTGGTTTCACTTTGCTGTAACAGATTTAAGAACTTTTATTAACTCCCACAACAAAATCCAATTTGATAAGTTCCCAAGATTTATCTAAAAAGCATATCAGATCAAAATCAGCATCAGCCAATTCAAAATTTACAAATTGAGGCTTAATAGTGGAGCAATTACTAGAAGGATAGCGTTGTTCATAAAACAAAATCATTTCATCAATAGTTACTTTGTCAAGGTAATAGTGTAAGTTCCAAAAATCTTTCTTTCTACCTCCTCTCAAAACGACATCGGGTTTCATAGCGATAATTTCGTTTTCAGAAGCCATTCGAACACGCTCTTTATCAATGCTCTCAAAGATAAATTCATCTGTTTACTATAAATCGATTTTTACAAAGTCTTCCTTTGAATTCCCAACATCAAAAAAAGTTCCAAATGCAACATCATCAAGATTTCTAGAGCTGCAATATGGGTATTTATTTTCAAGAAAACTCCTGATTCCCTTAAAGTCAATTGAACCATAGTCCGCCGCTGTAAACAAATCAATATCTACCGACATTCTGTGACCGATTTGTAAACTCAAAGAAGTTCCTCCAACCAATCTAAAAGGAGCAAATAAATCTTCTTCCATCAAATCAATTACAACTTTTTAAGCAATGGTGAAACTGTATTCCAATACATAAGCTATCTTGTTAGTCGTTCAGGATTCAATAGATTAATTTAAGAAACTTCCTCTTTCCCATAAAAACGTATAATTTCTTCTTGATCTATTTTATTACCGTAAGCAAAAACGCGTTTCACAATCGAAACTTTCGTCAATTTCCAATCGATTCTATCAAAAGTAATGTCCTAAAATACTTCTTTTCTAAATTTTGAAAGATCTGGCTTATAACTACTATCCCTCTTGGCTTCCTTTATGCCATAAAAAACTTGAAGAGTCATCAAGAACCCTTCTTCAAATTCTAGCTTCTCCTCTAATTTAAGCGATAAATCAGCATTCATTTTCCTACTGCCCTTTATAATAGCGCCACGAGTTTGAGGATGCTCATCAATAGAAAGCGCAAATTGCCTTTTATTGATGTTCCTTTTCTGCAATTCTCGCTCTACCATTTTCCCAGGGTGAATTCCTTTTATGATATCAATCTTTTTCATACTGCAGATGTAAACAATTTTGTTTATCTATTTTTTAATGTGATATTCAAATACTTGGAAAAATTAGAACGAAACCTTTTATTCCAAAAACAACAAGAAAACTTTAACCTCATCTATTTCTACTACTTAAAAAAGTTACTTAAATTTGGATCTTACTCTTTCAACTCAAAGTAAACTTGAAAAATATCCGATAAATTAAAAAATGGAAAACCCCACTATCGCATCTAGCAGTCTTACTTTTTTAAAGCACTTAGAAAACAATAACAATCGAGAATGGTTTGCTGAAAATAAGGACACTTATATTTTGGCACAAAACAATATCATTACTTTTGCAGATCAGTTAATAATACTAATGAGCTCACATGATGCTATAGAGACCATATCTGGAAAAAAAAGTCTCTATCGTATTTATAAAGATGTTCGTTTTAGTAAAGACAAATCTCCTTACAAACCACGATTTGCAATAGGTTTAAAAAGAGCAACTAACTTAAAAAGAGGAGGTTATTATTTGAATATACAGCCTGGTAATAATTTTCTAGCCTGTGGTTTTTTCTCTCCTAATCCGGATGACCTGAAAAGAATAAGAAAGGATATGGAACTAAACCATTCAGAATGGCGCAAAATTTTAAACTCAAAATCAATAAGGGATAATTTCGTTGCGTTATCTGGTGCTAAAGTTCCAACGTCTCCTCGAGGATTCGCCAAAGACCATGAAGCCATCGATTTAATTCGGCACAAACAATTTATCCTAAGACATAATTTTACAGATCAAGAAGTCATCGACTCTCAATTTGTTTATAAAATAAACGAAATGTTTAAAACGGTACGACCCTTTTTTGACTACATGAGTTTTGTTCTTAGCACTGATTTAAATGGAGAGACTAGAGTTTAAATCGGTATTAGGTCCGCTAGTGCCAAAACATTTTTGTAAAATTTAAGTAACCTTTTTTATTAAACCTCTATTCTCCTAACGTTTTATAATCACTAACAAATCCCCTTATTTAACCTTTGGTAATTTTACAAATTTGCGTTTAAAAAAAGTCAAAAATAAATCTATAAATTCTCAATTATCGTATTTTAAACTATATTTGAACACTCAGAAAATAAAACTAAAAAATATGTTTACCCTAGAACAAATCAAACAAGCACATGATAAAGTACAAACGGGTGCTGATTTTCCAAATTACATTCAAGAATTAATCGACTTAGGTGTAAAAGGATATGATACCATTATTAAAGACGGCCGTGTTGCTTATTATGGCAGTAATGACGATTCCGTAAGCACAGATAAAAAATACAATGATATTAAGATTACTTCAACTGCAAATAAAGAACGTTTTATTGAGTTTCTGGTCATGCATCAAGACGGGCAAACCGATTACTTTACTTTTTGCCAACAAGCAGCTCAATCTGGAATCGCTAAATCACGCATAGACATTATCGAAATGACCTGTACTTATTTTGATACCTCCGGTAACGCCATTGTAATCGAAAAAATACCAAGTTAATTACCTGCCTTTACTACACGTAATCCTTCCATTTTAAAATAGTGATTTTTCACATTCATACAACACCTAAAAAAAATAAGACATAAAANAAA
>NZ_AJXL01000044.1 GCF_000264055.1 Flavobacterium sp. ACAM 123
ATTCGTGAAGAATGCAGCTTTTTTAATTTTCTCTATTTTGTTCGTGTTAAACCGTAGATATATTTTCATCCCATTAGAGCTGGAACTTAATTTGCTATTGTAGGATTTGCTAATTTGAACCAAGAAAAAGTACGAATGGATATTCTAATTTTTAATTTAAATATTTTTCAGTTGATTGCATTTTTGCATATAGTCCACCTAGTGCATTTAGACCTGACAAATAAGATTCGGTTACTTGCTCTCCCGTGATTATTTTTCCATTAAACTCTCTGTTTCTTGTTGTAACCGCATCAGTAATTATGGTGTTATCAAAACCGTAGTCTAATGCTGCTCTGGTTGTTGACGCTACACACACATCAGTCATCATGCCACAAATTACTAATTTAGCTATGTTGTTTTCCTTTAAATAATCAAGCAATTCAGTGTCTCTAAAACTGTTTGGATAGTGCTTTGTAATTACTTTTTCTGTTTCAAGAGGCGTGACACTTTTATGAATTTCAGCACCCTTTGTATTGGGTAAAAAGAAATTTGCTCCTTCTTGAACTGCAATGTGCTGCACGTGGATAATAGGTATTCCTTGCTTTCTAAAATGAGCTAGTAAATGTTTTGCTTTTGTTGCTGTTTCGTCTGCCGCTGCTAATTCCATTGTTCCCCCTGGAAAATAATCATTTTGAATGTCTATAATTAGTAAGGCTGTTTTGGTATTTTCTGTAGTATTATTTTTCATAACTTAAATTTTTTTAAAATTTTGTTTTAACGCTAATGATTAACTAAATGTTTTCGTTTAACGTCTATTTTCAAAGATACAACAAAGTAACAGCGAGTGCATTGATTTGGATCAAGAAAGGCGTTGGCGTATTAGACTGTAATAGAATAATACTGGGGATTAATTGAATCAAAGGTGTTTTTTTTGTTTCCCTAGCAGCTATTAAATTGTCTTTCGTAGCATCTTTCTCTCTTTTAGTATGCGATTGAGATGCGTGAGGGATAGCAGCGAAAATCCTCCCGTTTTTATCGGGAGATTGTAGCGAATAGCCCGACCAAGCCGCAACGCAGTGGAGGCTGGGACACGCCCAGATTAATGAGATTTTAGAAAGTGTAGAAATGATTGGGGATTTGTATTTTGACTTCCAGTTATTGAAGAGAAATGGTTAGGAGGTTTCTAAAAAAAGTATACCTTTAGCCAATTAAAAGTTAAAAATAATGCAAGAAGATAACAAAGAGGAATTTAAAAGAGAACTCGGATTGATGGATGGAACCATGCTGGTTGTGGGTTCCATGATTGGCTCGGGAATATTTATTGTGAGTTCAGACATGGTACGTCAATTAGGTTCAGCCGGATGGCTCATCGCTATGTGGGTGCTTACTGGGACCATTACGGTGATTGCTGCAGTGAGTTACGGGGAGTTAAGTGCAATGTTTCCAAAAGCGGGCGGACAATATGTATATATCAAGGAGGCATATGGAAAACTTATTGGTTTTCTCTACGGGTGGAGTTTCTTTGCCGTGATACAAACCGGTACTATCGCTGCCGTAGGAGTTGCTTTTGCTAAGTTTACGGCATACTTATTTCCAATTGTTAGTGATAAAAACATCTTGTATGAAATAGGCGATTTTAATTTGAATGCTGCGCAGATTGTTTCCATTTTTACTATTGTTTTACTGAGTTATGTTAACAGTCGTGGTGTCAAAAACTCTAAAACTTTACAAACGTTTTTAACAGTGATTAAAATTTTATCATTGGCAGGTTTAATCATTTTCGGTTTTTTTGCCGCTAAAGCTGAGGTTTGGGATGCCAACTGGACAAATGCTTGGGTTTCTTCGTCACTAGATGTGACTACTGGATCGTGGATGCCTATAAGTGGAATTACTTTGATCTCTGCCATTTCAGCGGCCTTAGTGGGTTCGCTGTTCTCTAGTGTAGCTTGGGAAGGGGTGACTTTTATCGCAGGGGAGATTAAAAATCCAAAACGCAATGTGGGATTGAGTTTGTTTTTAGGAACTTCAATCGTTTGTGTGATTTATGTATTGGCTAATCTGATGTTTCTGGCCGTAGTGCCGTTACAAGAAATAGCTACTGCCCCATCAGACCGTATTGGAGTAGTGGCTTCACAGTATATTTTTGGGGCTATAGGGACTTTGATTATTGCCGTGATGATTATGATTTCGACTTTTGCCTGTAACAACGGATTGATTATGACTGGTGCCAGAGTGTACTACACTATGGCTCAAGACGGGGTATTTTTCTAAGAAAGCAGCTCAGTTGAATAAATTCAGTGTTCCTGAATGGTCTATCTGGGTACAGTGTTTTTGGGCTTCAGTTTTGTGTTTGACCGGGAAGTATGGCGACTTACTAGATTTTGTAGTCATTATCGTTTTGATTTTTTATATACTTACGATTTTAGGGATATTTATTCTTCGCAGAAAAATGCCAAATGCCGAAAGACCATATAGAGCTTTTGGTTATCCATTTTTACCTGCATTCTATATAGTTGTAGCCACTGCAATTTGTATCGCCTTGCTATACACTAAAACAAGTACGAGCGGTTGGGGTGTCGTGATTATGTTACTTGGGATTCCGGTTTATTATTTGGCTAAGAAGAAGGAATAATTCAATAGTATTTAAGATACTGTGTTTAGTATTTAATCCTAATATTTTTATAGGATACTTAAAAAGTATTTACCAACAATAGGTATGAAAAATCTGTTTCGCATCGTTTTAAAGAACGATCCGGAACAGATTTTTTTAATTTGGGTATATTGTTTTGGGTGCATTATTCAGTACTTTGTTTGAACGTTTCTATGTGATATAAAACAAGTAATTATATAGAAACATATCTCTGTTTTGCCAAAAAGGGAATTACGTATAAATTATTTTTCCTATCGTTTAAAAGCGTTCTTTAGTTAAATTGAAGCTCTTTTTTTTCTACTTTTTATAAGGCCACTATTTTTATTTGGTAGATAAATAGCGGTATTATTTTTTGACAGATAACTACTTCTTGAGTTAGATAAGGTCAGTAACTTTTTAAAAACTGTTGCTGTTTTATTTTTTGTGGGGTAAAAAACTTAAAAACAGATGATCATAGCTTTATGTTATCATCAAAGGAGTAGTTTAGAAAATTATTTTTTACGAAATATATAGATTTTCTTTAACTAAAGCGAAGCCTATTTTTTATTTTTAGAAAAAAATGGATCTTTATATGTAGTGAAAGACTAACGATGTTCTTTAAAACAGATTGAAAAAAAATCCGTCTCGTCTCGTTCTTAAAAAAGAGACGAGACGGATTTTCTATTAAATCCAGGCTGGGCTGCTGAAAGTTTTAATCTAAAACTTGAACTAAAAACTAAAAATTGAAACGGCTTTACCAAACCTGTAAACGATATGCTAGTAGTACGTGAAACGTCTTACTTTAGCAATATATTTTGCCAATCGGATTACTTGGTGACTGTATCCATATTCATTATCATACCAAATATATAATACGATATTTTTACCGTCATTAGAAACGATTGTTGCATTACTGTCATAAATCGAAGGCGCAGATGTACCAACGATGTCGGAAGAAACCAATTCGTTATTCGTAGAATATTTAATTTGTTCTACTAATTCGCCTTCCAATGCATATTTTTTCATAATGCCATTGATTGCAGTAATAGAAGTTTCTTTCAATACTTCAAGGTTTAAAATAACCAGTGATCCGTTAGGAACGGGAACACGTATTGCGTTAGAGGTCAGTTTACCTTCGAAAGACGGTAACGCTTTAGCGACAGCGGTACCTGCTCCCGTTTCAGTAATTACCATATTCAAGGCAGCAGCTCTACCGCGACGGTATTTCTTGTGCATGTTGTCAACCAAGTTTTGGTCATTTGTATACGAGTGTATGGTCTCTAAGTGTCCTTTTACCACGCCCAAAGTATCTTCAACTGCTTTCAATATTGGAGTGATGGCATTTGTTGTACAAGAAGCGGCAGAGAAAATATCGATATCGTCTGGGTTGTATTCGTTTTGGTTTACACCATGAACAATGTTGGGGACCCCTTTACCAGGAGCAGTCAATAATACTTTATGCGCCCCTTTTGAAGCTAAGTGTCTGATTAAAGATTCTTTAGTAGTGAAAGCACCCGTATTATCGATAACTAAGGCATGGTCAATCCCATAAGAAGTATAATCAATTTCTTCGGGGGCATTTGCAGTAATGACATGAACAGTAGTACCATTTATGATCAGTGCGTTGTTTTTTACATCAGCAGTTACAGAACCTTGAAAATCGCCATGGATGGAGTCATAACGCAATAAGGAAGCTCTTTTTTCAAGTGTCGAAGCGTCATTTTTATCTCTGGTCACAATGGCTCTCAATCGCAATTGATTTCCTTTTCCTGTTTTAGACATCAGCTCTCTTGCCAGTAAACGTCCAATTCTACCAAAACCGTATAAAACCACATCTTTCGGCTTGACTTCTTCCGATGATTTGGCTTCTTTTAATTTGTCCAATACAAAATGTCTTGCATCCGGATATTTTTCTTCTTCTAATATGTATTCGTAAGTCAGTTTACCGATATCTAATTTCGAGGGTGGTAAATCCAATGATAAAACAACTTTGGCTATTTCTACCGAGTCGAAGATGGTGATCGGTTTACCTACAAATTCTCCGGCATACTGATGCAAATTGATAATGTCGCTTACGTTTTTGTCCAGCAATTGATTTTTAAATAAAACCATTTCTATGGATTTATCATACCATAAATCACTGACAATCTTGATTAATTCTACTCCCGCACGTCTTCTGTCGACCTGAAATGAAACTTCTTTTTGATACAAAGGTGTCTTGTTCATATTGAAAATTTGAAAAAATTTAGTCCGTTATTTTATTAAATTTGGCGCAAAAATACCTATTTCAATCGATTTCGTAAACTATTTTGATATTTTTTTTCAATAAAAAAAGCCAGTACTTTTTTTATTGTCTGGCTTTATTTTTAATGTAGTAGGGAACTATCAAATAATGACTCTGAAAATTTCCCCGCTTTTATTGATCATCTCGAGTCGAACGCTTTGACTTTCTTCCTTGCTATTTAAAAGTTTGGAAACCGTCTCGATATCCTTCGCTTTTATATTATCAATACTCAGAATGATAGTGCCTTTCAGCTCAGCGCTGTATTGCATTAAATTCTCATTTGTTATGGATTTAATTTTTACGCCATAATTGATGTTGAATCTCTTTTTATCTGCGGCATCGATGTTCTCCAATTCGATTCCTTTAAATTCGGTGCTGAAGAATTCATTTTTACTAAGTACTACAGGAACAACGCGGTTTTCACCGTCTCTGGTATAGGTAACCTGTATTTTATCGTCGGGTCTTTTGGTGTTGATGTATCCGGAAAGGTCTGCATATGTTGCAATCTTTTGTCCGTCCATTTTTACAATAATGTCTCCTTTTTTGAGCCCAGATTTTTCAGCACCCGAATTTTTTGTAACGGCACCGATGTAAAATCCTTCGGTTTGATTAACTCCCAATGCTTTAGAAGCGGTTGCATTTAACTCTCCACCCTCTACACCTAATATTCCTCGTTGTACGTTCCCGTACTCCATAAGATCCTCGATGATTTTTCTGGCTATATTCGACGGTACAGCAAAAGAATAGCCTACATAAGAACCGGTCATAGAGGAAATCATAGTATTAATTCCTATTAGGTCTCCACGAGTGTTCACTAAAGCACCACCGCTATTTCCTGGATTTACTGCGGCATCTGTTTGAATAAAAGACTGGATCCCGCTGGTCCCCAAGTCTCTGGCTTTCGCCGAAACGATACCTGCCGTTACTGTTGATGTTAAATTATATGGATTCCCGACTGCCAGAACCCATTCGCCAATTTTTACGGAATCAGAATTCCCGAATGTGGTATAAGGGAGTGTTTCTTTAGCATCAATTTTTAGCAAAGCGATATCCATTTTTGAATCGGTACCTATGAGTTTTGCTTTGTAAGATTGTTTATTGTTTAAAGTAATTTCAATTTCAGAGGCGTCCTTTATTACGTGATTGTTCGTCACGATATAACCATCGGCGGAGATAATAACCCCAGAGCCGGTTCCAACCTGCTCCTGCGTCTGTCCGCCTTTGTAGCCGTAATAGTATTCCAGCATGGGGTTAGAAACGGTTTTATAGGATACGTTTTTCACGTGGACTACCGTATGAATTGTTTTTTCGGCTGCTTCGGTAAAGTCAATTACATCTGGAGATAGTCCTACTTTTTTCGCATAGGAGTCTGTAGCGACGGTTGTTATTGGATTTTTGGTTGAAGGAAAATAGCCATTACTGTCAAATAATAACTTATATGCTCCTAATGTTACGGCGCCGCTCAAAAGAGATGCCAAAAAAAGCTGCGAAAATCGATTCATAATAGAGTTAGTTTTACGTTATTTGTAACACAAAATTAAGGCTAAATAAACTGTTTGAAAAACAGTTTAACGCTCTTTAACAGCGATTAACATTTCATTAATAGTTCGTGCTTTTGTGTAATACAATTTAAAGAAAATGCAGGTAGAATTTTATAAGTATCAGGGAACGGGAAATGATTTTGTGATGATTGATAATCGCTTGGAAACTTTTCCAAAACAAGATCGCATGCTGGTAGCGCATTTATGCAACAGACGTTTTGGGATAGGCGGAGATGGTCTTATTTTGTTGGAAAACGATATAACATCTGATTTTAAAATGGTGTATTACAACTCAGATGGAAGCCAAAGTACTATGTGTGGTAATGGAGGAAGATGTTTGGTGGCTTTCTCCAAAAAATTAAATATTATTGGGAATAGCACTACGTTTAATGCCGTGGACGGCTTGCATCATGCTACAGTTAGTGAAAACGGCATCGTATCATTGCAAATGATTGATGTTTTGCATATTAAAAAAGAATTGGATTATACCTTTCTGGATACGGGTTCTCCACATCATGTTCAGGTAGTGGATGATTTAGAAAATTACAATGTAAAAGAACAAGGCGCCGCAATTAGATACAGTGAATTATACGGAAAACAAGGAAGCAACATCAATTTTGTAAAGAAAATAGATGCTACCACTTTTTCGCTACGCACCTATGAAAGAGGCGTAGAAGAGGAGACTTTAGCTTGTGGAACGGGCGCGACCGCTGTTGCAATAGCGATGAATGCAACGGGAGCAACAGATGCTACTTCAATAGATTTGAACGTGGAGGGCGGAACACTCGTCGTTACTTTCGATAAAAAGGACAATCAATATACTAATGTGTATCTTAAAGGACCCGCTGAATTTGTTTTTAAGGGAACTGTAGAAATATAATTAGATCCCTAATCTCAATCTTTAACTCCTAAATTCTAATCTCAGTAATGATAACCTTAAAAGGAAACAATATATACATCCGAGCTCTCGAGCCCAATGATTTAGAGTTCATTTATGCCATAGAAAACGAACAAACGATGTGGGAAGTGAGTAATACTAATACTCCTTACAGTCGGTTTTTAGTGAAACAATATCTCGAGAATGCAAATCAGGACATTTATGAAGCCAAGCAATTGCGATTAGCTATTTGCCAAGACGAGGACTTTCCTGCGGTGGGATTAATTGATTTATTTGATTTTGATCCAAAAAATAATAGAGCAGGTGTAGGTATCGTAATACAGGGACTGGAGAATCGAAAACAAAATATTGGTTCTGAAGCATTGGGATTACTAATACAATATTCGTTTGATAATCTCAATTTACATCAATTGTATGCAAATATTGGCATTGAAAATGAAGCAAGTAAAGCTCTTTTTAGTAAATTTGGTTTCGAATGCATCGGTATAAAAAAAGATTGGAATCTTGTGAAAGGTATTTATAAAGACGAAGCCATTTTTCAATTAATTAATCAACAATTTTAAAATTTTAGTTTTGAACATAAAAAAAATTATAGCAACACTGTCAATAGTTGTAGTATCTGGATTGATCATTTATGGATTTATCCTAGTACAACAAATTTTTGCCGATAATACTAAATTTACTGAAAGTGAGGTTTATGTCTATGTTCCGACAGATGCCAATTATTCAGAAGTCAAGAAATTAATAGCCCCTTATATCGACAATTTAGATCGCTTCGATATGGTTGCAAATAAGATGAGCTATCCTCAAAATGTCAAATCAGGGCGATTTTTATTGACCAAAGAAATGAATAGTTATAATCTCGTAAAAGCGATGCGGTATAATGTTCCCGTAAAATTAGCTTTCAACAACCAAGAGCGGGTGGAAGATTTTGCCGGACGTATAGGTTCTCAAATTGAAGCAGATAGCTTATCGCTGCTGACATCTTTTAAAGATTCTATTTTCCTCAAGGAAAATGGTTTTACTAAAGAAAATATATTAGTGATGTTTATTCCTAACACCTATGAATTTTATTGGAATACTTCGGCCGATAAATTCCGAGATAAAATGATCAAGGAATACCGTAATTTCTGGAATAAGGAGCGCGTTGCAAAAGCAGAGCAGCAAGGATTAACGAAGGTTGAAGCAACGATTTTAGCTTCGATAGTCCACAAAGAATCCGTCAAAAAAGACGAGAGACCAAGAATCGCAGGAGTGTACCTGAATCGATTGAGGCTGGGAATGCCTCTTCAGGCAGATCCTACGGTGATATATGCACTGAAATTGAAAGCAAATGACTTTGATCAAGTTATTAAAAGAGTCTTCTATAATGACTTGACAATGGCATCTCCTTACAATACCTATATGAATACTGGACTTCCTCCGGGCCCGATTGCAATGCCGGATATAACCGCTTTGGAAGCCGTAATCAATCCTGAAAAGAATGATTTCATCTATTTCTGTGCCAGTGTCGAGCGTTTTGGTTACCATGAGTTTGCGGCTACTTTAAAAGAGCACAATGTAAATGCCAAAAAATATTCGGATTGGATTACTGCCCAAGGCGTAAAAAGATAATTTTGAAGTGTAAAAGCAATTCTTTTTTTTTACTTTTTTTATTGCTGTGCGTCCACGTTAGTTTTGGACAAAATAGAATGGAAGGTTTCCTTAAACCGTCCGATACCTTAAATAAAACCAGAAAGAGCACTGTAATCGCCGTTGAGGCAATAGTAGGCACCGGAGCATTGGTTGGCTTAAACCAACTTTGGTATGCTGATTATCCGAGGTCTGCTTTTCATTTTATCAATGATAATGCAGAGTGGCTACAAGTGGATAAGGCGGGACATATCTACTCCTCTTACCATTTGGGCAGACTGGGAGCAGAAATGCTGGAATGGAGCGGAGCTACCGAAAAAGACCAATTGATCTATGGATCAGGTATGGGATTTGCGTTTTTGACCGCTGTTGAGGTTTTAGACGGGTTTTCTTCTGAATGGGGTGCTTCAACCGGAGATATAATTGCGAACGCTTCAGGGACGGCTTTATATGTCTCGCAGGAGTTACTTTGGAAAGAGCAACGCATTACACCAAAATTTTCTTTTCATACCACACAATATGCCCAGTACAGACCCAATGTTTTAGGAAGCTCTTTTGCAGAGCAAATTCTAAAGGATTACAATGGACAAACCTATTGGCTTTCCGTTAATTTGCATTCCTTTTCCAAAGGCTCAAAAATACCCAAATGGCTTAATTTAGCGATTGGTTATGGAGCAGACGGAATGATAACGGGGAGAGGGATAAATAACGAGCTGTTTTTGATGTCAAAAATGGAAAGATCGAGACGGTTTTATTTGAGTTTGGACGTTGATCTGACGAAAATTGACACAAAATTCCCTTTTTTGAAGACAATTTTCTCGGTTTTGAACACTTTGAAAATCCCAGCGCCAACGATTGAATACTCACACCATGAGGGATTTAAGGGTCACATATCCTACTTTTAGGTAAGTTTAACAAGTTGATTTTCAGCTTTGTGAATTTTGTTGTACCTTTGCAGGCAGAAATTTCTTAACGGGACAGCGTTTTGAAGAAAAACAATTTATGGTAAAGAAGTGGTATTTTTATACAAGTTTAGCTATTATGATAGCCTTTTTAAGCGCAGGTTTTAAACCTCTTAAGATTGAAGCAAATCAATGGTTTCTAATAAAAAACACAGATGGAATAAGGTACTTATTTCCATCAATACAGGAAGATGATTACACCAAACTGAATATTCCCTTCACAGGAAATTTATTTATTGGTTTCAAAGAAGCACTCGGATATAGAGAATCTGAAAACAAATACAAAACAGTCAATTCTCTCGGTTATTTAGGAAAGTACCAGTTTGGTAACGCAACCCTAAAATCTGTTGGAATATACGATACTTCTTTATTCCTTCGAAGTCCTAAGATGCAAGAAAGAGCCTTTGTGGCCCTTTTATCAAAAAACAAATGGATATTGCAAGATGTCATCAAGAAGTACGATGGTAAGGTTGTAAGTGGAATTCTGGTTACAGAATCGGGGATTTTAGCAGCAGCACACCTTGGCGGTGCAGGTTCTGTAAAGAGATATTTTAAAAATAATGGAAAAAAATATATCAAGGATGCATACGGGACTTCAATACGAAGTTATATGGAAGCATTTGGAGGATATGATACTTCATCGATAATCGCAAATGTAAATGCAGTTGCGAGTTTGAATTAATTTACAAGGCAAGATAAAAAAGAGGCAGTTAATTTTTTTGTACTGCCTCTTTTTTATACACTTTTTTAACGGACTTTAAAAATTTCTCCGTGAGAGTGAACGATAAATCGCAACGTTCGCCTGACTTTTTTATTTTAAGGTTGTACTTTTTCTTCCTCATATCACCTTCTTCTTGAGTGTATAAGTATTTGTCATTAACAATGATATAGTCCGGAAAGGTGCGGTAAATAGAATAAATCACTTCGTTAAGTAATCGTACCTTTTTATAATTCTCGACAACGGGAATTAAAGTCCCTTTTCCATCATATGTTGCTATATAAGAATCGTTCTTAGTTTCCTTATTAATAGATTACTTTCGGCATCTTCATAGGCTTTACCTATATCAAAGGCAGTAAACGGTTCTTCTAACCGTCTTACATCTTTGTCAGGGTTATTATCGGGTAGATAGACTGAAAAGTCATCTCCGACACTTTTAATTACTACAGCAGGTAAATTCGCTACTTTCATAATTTCTTCCTTCTTGACCTTCTCTTGTGAATAAGAGCATACAGTCAAATCTAAAAATAATAAAGTAATAATTAATGTTTTCATGATAGTTACTTTTAAGTCAATATTCAAATAGATTGAATGATTAAAATTTAAGGACTTTATATCTATTTCAATACGACATTATTATAATGATTATCAATGTATTAAATTAAAATCAGCTCTTTTATTTCCGATTTGGTGTTAATGGTTTCTTTATGGCATGTTGATAAATGGGAATAACATCTAATTTTTTAGAAGGAAAAATTACTTCGCACTGAAACAAAGTGGGAATGAATAAAATATATTTTTGAGGTACCCTAGGCTTCTTGCGTACTTAGTCTATTCGTTTGGTTGCAACTGATTTTGTAAAAGAAAACTGCCCAGTATTAATTGGGCAGTTAGATAGGATTCTTTTTTATTAGCGTTCAGCTATAATTTCACCATCAGAATGAACCGTCAACTTCCGACTTTCCTTTCCTTTTTTAATTTTTAAATTATACTGTTTTTTTAAGATGTCTCCTTCTTTTTGAGAATAGAGGTACTTATCATTTACAATTTGCCATCCAGGGAACTTTTTGTAAATTTCATAGATTACTTGGCGTGGTAGGACTACGTTCTTATAATTTTCGACTACAGTAATTAATTTCCCCTTTTCATTGTATGTGGCAGCCAAAGAGCCTCCTTTTATCTCCATGTATACGAGGTACGTTTCATACCCCTCATAGTTTACTCCAAGATCATAGGCTATGAAATTATCCTGCAATGCTCTAACTTTAGGGTCTGCATTTCTGTCGGGTAGATAGACTGAAAAATCATCTCCGATACTCTTAATTACTACAGCAGGCAAATCCTCCACTTTCATAACTCCTTCTTCCTTGACTTTCTCTTGAGAATAAGATGAAGCGGTCAAACCTAAGAACAATAAACTAATTATAAACGTTTTCATGATATTGAGTTTTAAATTAATATTTAAGTTAGGTTAAATAGTTAAAATTTGTGGGCTTTTTAAGATGACAGTCTATTAGTGAAGCTAAAAATTAGCAAATTATATTCCTTTGTTGTCTGACTGTCATATGTTTAAAGTAAAGGTAGCTTTTTTATTTAGTGTTCGGTGTTAATGGTTTCTGTATGCCATGTTAAAAAAAACGGGTAATATACTATCTATTTTATTAGGAGAAATAGGCCTTGTGAAAGATAAAATTAGAGTCTAAAACATACAGCTTTGATTTGGTTCTAAAACGATTAGCTTGGTCGTCCTTTCAATTTTGAGTGATCCTTATTAAAAAAGAAACTACCCAAATTGTATTGGGCAGTTCTAAGTGATTCTGTTTTAGTAGTCAGTTTTGAGTTATAATTTCGCCGTTTGGATGAACAGTTAACTTTCGACTTTCGTTTCCTTTTTTAATTTTTAAATTATATTGTTTTTTGATGATATCGCCTTCATTTTGAGAATAAACATACTTATCATTTACGATTTCCCATCCTGGGAATTTTTTATAAATTTCGGAAATCACTTTACTAGGTAATATTACATCCTTATAGTTTTCGATGACACGAAGTAATTTTCCGTTTTCGTTATAGGTGGTAGCCAAAGAGCGTCCTTTTATTTCCATGTATGCGAGGTACGTTTCATATCCTTCATAGTTTAATACAAGATCACAGGTGATGAAATTATTGTGCAATGCTTTAACTTTTGGATCTGTATTTCTATCGGGTAGATAGACTGCAAAGTCATCTCCGATACTCTTCATTACTACAGCTGAAAATTTTTTCATACTCAATGGGCCAGTATTTTTTGTTTGTGAGTACGGTAGTGTTGTTAATCCAAAAAATAATATTATTACATTTAAATACGCTTTCATGATAGTTGATTTAAATTATTGATGACATAATTTAGAATAAATTTAAAGGCCTACAAGTTACTTCCCCTTTTCATTTTTTCAAATTAGTCTATTTTTTTTGAAAAATAATAATTTTATTTTGAGTCTTTTTGAATGAAATTGTAATTGCTGCAAATCCACACTTATTTTATGTAACTGTCATTAAATGTGAGTTTTAAGTTTTGTTAATTAACATTAACTAATAGTTTTATAGATGATTTTTCTTTATAAAATAAGTACCTAAGTTAATTTCTCCTTCTGAAAGAATAGCGGTTTTTATCTTTCAATTGTTTTTTTGTATCGTTCAGTTAGAATTCTGATTGTACTATAAATGAAAAAAACACCAACTTGCGATTGGTGTTTTTTTGTTTTTTAAGGGATATGAATTGTGTATTATTCTCCTATAAGGATTTCTAATATTTTTATGGCAGCATCGCTAATTTTTGTACCAGGACCAAAAACGGCTACAGCGCCGGCATCAAATAAGAATTGATAATCCTGTGAGGGAATAACTCCACCTACAACGACCATAATATCTTCTCGCCCATATTTTTTTAGCTCTTCAATTACTTGCGGAACTAAGGTTTTATGTCCTGCGGCTAAAGAGGAAACGCCAAGTATATGAACATCATTTTCTATAGCCTGTTTCGCTGCTTCAGCTGGAGTTTGAAATAAAGGGCCAATATCCACGTCAAAACCAACGTCAGCATAGCCAGTGGCCACCACTTTTGCGCCACGATCGTGACCATCTTGCCCCATTTTTGCAATCATGATTCTAGGACGGCGTCCTTCCTGTTTTGCAAAAACATTTGCTATTTGTTTTGCTTTTTCAAAGCTTTTATCGTCTTTTATCTCTTTACTATAAACCCCACTAAAAGATTTAATTTGTGCTTTATATCTTCCATAAACAGTTTCTAAGGCATCACTTATTTCACCCAATGTAGTTCTGTTTCTTGCGGCATCTACGGCTATTTCCAGTAAGTTCCCTTTTCCGGTTTTAGCGCAAAGGATCAATTTTCGCAATAATTCCTGTACTTTTTCGGTATCTCTGCTTGCTTTAATTCGATCTAATTGCTCCAATTGTTGTTTGCGAACCATTTGGTTGTCGACATCTAAAATGACTAAGGGATCCTCTTTTTCTAGTCGGTACTTATTTACACCTACAATAATATCCTGTCCGCTATCGATGCGCGCCTGTTTTCTTGCGGCTGCTTCTTCAATTCTAAGTTTAGGAATACCTGCTTCGATGGCCTTGGTCATTCCGCCAAGTTCTTCCACTTCTTCAATCAGCTTCCAGGCATGTTCGGCAATTTCATGCGTGAGACGCTCTACATAGTAGCTTCCGGCCCAAGGGTCGACTGTTTTAGTAATTTTTGTTTCTTCCTGTAAATAGATCTGCGTATTTCTGGCAATTCGAGCTGAGAAGTCAGTAGGTAAAGCGATGGCTTCGTCCAATGCGTTGGTATGCAAGGACTGGGTTCCTCCAAAAGCTGCTGCCGAAGCTTCAATACAGGTACGGGCTACATTATTAAAGGGGTCTTGCTCTGTTAAACTCCATCCGCTGGTCTGGCAGTGGGTTCGCAAAGCCAACGATTTTTCGTCTTTTGGATTAAACTGTTTCACCAGTTTAGCCCAGATCATTCTACCGGCACGCATTTTAGCAATTTCCATAAAATGGTTCATGCCAATAGCCCAGAAAAAAGAAAGGCGTGGAGCGAACTCATCGATTTTCATTCCAGTTGATAATCCCGTTTTAATGTATTCTAGCCCGTCTGCCAGAGTGTAGGCTAATTCAATATCTGCTGTTGCACCTGCTTCCTGCATGTGATAACCGGAAATAGATATGGAATTAAATTTAGGCATTTTCTTGCTGGTGTATTCAAAGATATCGGCAATGATTTTCATAGAGGGATCAGGAGGATAGATATACGTGTTACGCACCATGAACTCTTTTAAAATGTCGTTTTGTATCGTTCCTGAAAGTTGCTCCGGTTTTACCCCTTGCTCTTCGGCTGCGACAATATAGAAAGCCATGATAGGTAATACTGCGCCGTTCATTGTCATTGAAACTGACATTTCTGACAAGGGAATCTGATCGAACAATACTTTCATATCTTCGACTGAGTCAATGGCAACCCCCGCTTTTCCTACATCACCCACAACACGTTCGTGGTCTGAATCGTAACCACGGTGCGTGGGTAAATCGAAAGCGATGGATAGTCCTTTCTGTCCTGCGGCAAGATTGCGTCTGTAAAAAGCATTACTTTCCTCTGCTGTTGAAAATCCGGCATATTGGCGAATTGTCCAGGGGCGACGAACATACATAGTGGTATAGGGTCCTCTTAAATAGGGCGGAAAACCAGCACCAAAATCAATATGCTTCAAACTTTCAATATCTTTTTGAGTATAGGTGGATTTCAGTTCAATGCCTTCGGCCGTAAAAAAGTCAGCAGTCGGTGCATATTGTGCTTGCAACGCGGGTTTTTCTTTTGACTTTTGACTATCTAATTGAATATGTTGGAGGTCATTTCTTATCATTTGTGACACTAATTTACACGTTATATCGACTGGTGACAGTTCGATGCTATTATTCTAAATCCAGACGTTCTTGTTCTACTTTTTCAGCCAATCGTTTTTCAATTATTGGAGTAATCAAGGTTTTTCTAGGCTTCACTTTTACAAAAGGGAACAATTCTAAATCCTGTTTCATTCTGTCGTCTTTGTTTGGGTATTTATTGGTTCCCAAAAGGACTTCTTTTCCTGAGTCAAAAAGTGCCTGTTCTTTATCGGCACTTTCCTGTATCTTTCTTTTGATGACGCCTTCATTCAATTGTTTTAGAAAACCACCGTTGGCTTCGATATCTTTGAATAAAACCAGCGCTTTTTCTGCTAATCGGGTAGTTATTGTTTCGATATAATAACTTCCGTCCGCCGGATTATTTACTTTGTCAAAATAGCTTTCGTTTTTCAAAACCAACAATTGGTTCCTAGCGATTCGATCCCCAAATTCATTGTCTTTATGATATAATGAATCGTAGGGCAAATTAGCGATTGCATCTGCGCCTCCTATGATTGCCGACATACATTCTGTAGTAGTTCGCAACATATTTACGTTGTAATCATAAATCGTTTTATTCCGTTTTGTGGGAGAAACTAAAAGATGGCATTCTAAGTTGTGGTTGTATTCTTTAGCGACTAAAGTGAATAGTAATCGCAATGCCCGTAGTTTTGCAATTTCAAAGAAATAATTGGTGCTCACTGCAACCTGAATAACTATCGGTTGACTTATAACCGGAATTCTATTAAAATATTCATTAGCATGAGCTAAGCTATACGCAAGCTGCTGTACCATGTTAGCTCCCGCATTTTGATAGAGGGTTGAATCAATACTGATTATTGAACTATCTGGGACTGCAGTAGAAAGTAAGTTTAGCGAATCAAAATTATTTTTATCTTCAGTTGTAAACCAATTCCCATCTCGGGCTAACTGTCCTATGGGATCTAAGTTGTAATAGGCAATTGCCTTTTTCTTGTGGATGATTGTCTCAATTGTTTGCACGAAATCGATTGAGAAAAATTTAAAATTGAAGTAAACGGCAACGTTTTCTAAAGGGAGTTTTTCTAAAAGTTTAGCTACGTCTATCGTATCATTTTCCATAGTAAAACGAAGACTGTCTGCACCTCTTTTTAAGGTGTCCAAAGCTCTTTCCACTGACTTCTCAATATCGAAAACAAAGATGTTTTGACAAATTTTAAATTCGGATGCTTTCGTGTTTACGGCCGCTGCTTTTGTAAACTCATCTTTATGATAAAAAGGTTTTACTTTAATGTCCTCTGGTGAATTCCAGATCAAGGTTTCATTGTAATCTGCTCCCTTGAGTTCAAACTGGATTTTTTGTTTCCATTGTTTGGAAGAAACAGGATCGAAATCGTCGAATAGATTAGTAGCCATTTTAATTTTGATTTTTAATAATTCAAGATTTATTATTTTTTTTCTATGCTGTCACCTTCAAATTCTATGATGTAAATATCTTCGCTGTCTTTTTTCATGTAGTACTTTTCGCGAGCATATTTTTCTATTTGTTCTGGATTCTTTAACTGCTTAATTTGCTCCTCGTCTTTTTTGATTTCTTGCTGGTAGTATTCTTTATTGTCTTCCAGTTCATCGACCTGATTGTTTAAAAAACGATGATCAAAATAGGAATAGTTATCCAAGAAAATCATCCAAAGAAAAAAAAAATAATAACACCCATATATATTTATTGCTTAAAAATTTAAACCAAGGTTTGTCTTTATGCGGATTTGTCATATTTTATTTATTTAGCCCCGAGTACAGTGAAAGTTTAATAGTAATAATCTGGATTGAAACAAAAAACGGTTGCCGATAGCGAGCGGGATCGTAGGTCCAAATTGTTATAGGATAAAATTACAATAAATTATAGAATTCTCTGATTTATTACGGCACGAACTACGTCAATAGCAACCGTATTGTATCTGTCATTGGGTATGATGATGTCAGCAAATGCTTTTGTAGGTTCTATGAACTGCTGATGCATGGGCTTTAAAGTGTTTTGATAGCGGTTCAAAACTTCGTCCATATTGCGTCCTCTGTCTGCAATATCCCGTTTCATACGTCGGATTAGCCTTTCGTCAGAGTCGGCATGAACGTATATTTTTACGTCAAACAAATCACGTAACTCCGGATTTGCCAGTATTAAAATACCTTCCACAATCATCACTTTTCTGGGATGGGTAGTGATGGTGTCTTCCGTTCTATTGTGAGTGACAAAAGAATAGACGGGTTGCTGAATTGTTTTCTGTTCTCTAAGCTCCTTTAGATGGGCGACTAACAATTCGAAATCTATAGCGCGAGGATGATCAAAATTTAGTAAGGCACGCTCGTCAAAAGACAAATTGTGGTTCTCTTTGTAATAAGAATCCTGTGAAATTATCCCTACTTCCGTTTCGGGTAATTCATTCATAATCTGATGAACTACGGTAGTTTTTCCGCTTCCTGTTCCGCCTGCAATCCCTATAATGAGCATAAAATGGTTTTGTTATATATTGGTACGGCAAAAATAGGAATTTAATCGGGAGTGTTTTTTGTTTTTTGAAAAAAATAGTAGGCTTTAAATGTAGTAGCTATTCCGGCTATCCGTTTCAAGTTTTTGCCCCTAAGCTTTTTTTCTAATGCCCAAAAAGAGCTTTCGTTGGCCGCTTTTTAAGGTCAGGAAAAAAATAGCTATTGGACTGCAACGCTTTCCACTGCTATCCAGGTTATTTGTCAATCAGGGGTAATCAGAGGAAACTGGCAAGATTTAAATTTTAATAGGGAAGACACGGTAGGGTTAAAGGCAAAAAGAGAGAACCAAACAAATGGCTCTCTCTTTTTAAAAAGAATTCAGATCTTACTTATTTACTCTTTTTTGCTTTAATCATCATTTCCAGTTGATCCCAAAGTTCCTCGGGAATAGCTTCCAACATATTAAATTGTCCAGCGCCTTTCAACCATTCACCACCGTCAATAACCACGACTTCACCATTTATATATGCAGAGAAATCAGAAACCATGTAAGCGGCTAAATTGGCTAATTCTTGGTGGTCTCCCACACGTTGTAACGGCACTTTTTTTGCCATATCAAATTTTTCGGCAAGATCACCGGGCATCAATCTGTCCCAAGCTCCTTTGGTAGGGAAAGGCCCAGGTGCAATGGCATTCGTACGGATTCCGTATTTTGCCCATTCCACAGCAAGACTTCGCGTCATTGCAAGAACTCCTGCTTTTGCAGTAGCGCTAGGTACAACATAAGCCGAACCAGTCCAAGCATAAGTAGTAACGATGTTTAATACCGTTGAAGAAGTTTGTTTGCTGTCAATCCAATGTTTACCAAAAGCGAGTGTACAGTTTTTTGTTCCTTTTAAAACGATATCAATAACAGTATCAAAGGCATTGGCTGACAATCTTTCTGTTGGGGAAATAAAATTTCCCGCTGCATTATTCAACAAAACATCCACTTTTCCAAAAGTTTTCAATACGATTTTCAACATGTTTTCTACCTCTTCATAATGGCGTACGTCACACTGTATAGGCAAACAAGTACCTCCGGTTGCTAATTCCAGTTCTGAAGCAGTATTTTTTAGTTTGTCTAAGTCTCTAGAGGTAATGGCAACTTGTGCTCCTAATTCTAGGAAATACTTGGTCATTGCTTTTCCTAAACCGCTACCGCCACCGGTAACAACAATTACTTTTCCTTTTAACGCATCATCGCGTAGCATTTTATCTGTATAACTCATAGTGGTTTTTATTTTTTTTCGTATTGTAAATATAGAAAAAATTAAATAGTATGCATGCATATTAAAATCAAAAATTCATGGGGATTAGATTTTGCATAACCTTTTCGCCGCTTCTTCCAGAGTCGCATTGTCTTTTGCAAAACAAAATCGGATTAAATGGAGGTCTTTTCTGTTTTCATAGAAAGTAGAAATAGGAATCGCTGCCGCACCATATTCCGTAATTAACCGGATACAAAAAGAGATGTCATTTTCAGAAGAAATTGCAGCGTAGAAAGCTACTTGAAAATAAGTTCTTTCACAAGGCAGGAGTTCAAATCGACTAGTTTTGAGTAGCGTTCTAAAATAATCCCTTTTTTCTTAATACAAGTTTCCAATCTCGTCAACGGAAACCAGATCCAAGTACTCGCTTATCGCTACTTGGTATAAACTATTGACGCTGAAAACTAAAAATTGATATACTTTTTTGATTTCATTCATTAAATATTCCGGAGCCACGAGATAGCCTATTTTCCAACCGGTGACGTGAAATGATTTTCCAAATGAGGAAACCATGACGCAACGGTTCAGTAGATTTAGGCGTGTGTGCCGAAATGTGCGTGTTTTCAAAAGTGATGTACTCATACACTTCGTCGGAGAGCACGATAATTTCCGAATATTTTTGTAATAAGAATTCTAAGATTTCAAAATCAGATTGGGTCAAAATTTTGCCCGTTGGATTGTGTGGGCTGTTGATGATCATTATTTTAGTATTGACAGAGCATGCGTTTTCGATGGTATCCCAGTTCGGGGTGTAATCATCGTTAAGTGAAACGCGTACCGGCTTTGCATTGCATAATAAGATAGGGGCTTCATAGCAGTCGTAACTTGGATCAAGTATAATGACTTCATCATCAGTTTGCACTAAGGCTTGAATAGTTGCGAAAATTACCTGAGTGGCACCTGCGGTTACCAGTATCTCTGTTGTGGGTAAAATAATTCTCTTATATGAATTCTTGACTAGAAGCGCTATGTTTGACAATAAAGGAGAGTAGCCCGCCGTGGGAAGGTATTGGTACACATTTTCTTTGGCCAAGTGAATGACAATATCCGTTAATACGTTGTCAACCGGAAAATTTGGAAATCCTTGCGAAAGATTAATAGCGTCATGCTCTGCGGCCATTTTTGACATTACGGTAAAAATACTCGTACCAATATTTGGAAGTTTTGACATGCTTTTCTTTTAGTACTTTATAATTGAGCAAATGTTTTGAGTTAATACGCTGTTTATTAGAGATTCGGAGTTGTTGCGTTAAATAAAGAAAGACACTGTGTGTGTAGTGCCTTTCTTTGATTGATCTTTACTTTTTTTCCAATGGCACGTCTGAGGTTCCTATGTCTCTCGTACAAAGTTATTTTCCGTTCTTCTTTTCAAATAGACTGATAAGATGGTCACTGTTGGTTTTGTGTTTGTAGAATCGGTGATCTGATATAAGCCAATTTATATGACCATATTTCCATCATTTAAGGCATGGATTTCTTGAGTCTCGAAGTCGATTTTTGAGCCTTTCAGGAAGGTGAGTAAATCATTTTTGATAGATTCATGAATGGCTTTTTTCCTTCTAAAGGCATTTTACCATTTGAAAAACTAACGGCATCTTCCGCATAGTGATTTATTCCATCTGCGTTACTGTTGCTTTAGGCTTGCGCGTAAGCATGTTCCAGTGCTTGAATTTCAGTTTTGATTGCCTCTTTGTATACGGTGACTGCGGAAACTTCTTTCTTTTGATTATAGGCTATCATCAAAGACATGACAGCCACTACTAGTCTTCCCTTAAAAATGCTGTCTTTCATAATTTTATTTTTTAATCTTTAACATAATGGATTAAGTTAAAGATTAAGGGCAATTAAAATTAAGTATAAAACATTGAATATCATTAATTAAAGCAAATATTTTGACTGATGAGCTCGTAGTTTCCTGTAAGGGCTAAAATACAACCATCATACTTTTTTACAGATCTGGAATGCAATTAGTACTTAAAAAAGAGTAGTCAATTTTTTTATTAAATTGGTACTCTTTCATTACTGTTATTTAATACCAAACGAATTTATATTTTAGTCCATATCGTTCTGGTATAATCCTGATCTAATATGAAAATAGTGTAATGTGATTGGACTGCATTAAATATACAATCGATATAATTTATGGAGAAGGGGGATTATTTTGTGATCAAAGTAGAATTGGAATCTCTTCCCTCATGATAAGCTTTCATAAAGGCCTCTTTGGATTCGTTCCAGTTGTTAATGCTTTCGAAAACAAATATTGCAATCATAGTCAGTAAACTCCAGTAAAGAATTTTGTAGCTACTTTCATTTTTATTGATTTTGGTTACTGATTGGTTAGAGGCATCATTCCATCCTCTTAAAAAATCACTTTTGGTTTCTCTCCAGTTGAAGATGGATTCAAACACAAAAAAAGCAGGTATTCCTATTGCAAATATACGAGGATCTCCTTTGGTTATTTTTCTATTAACTAGTTTGAGGATTTTGAAAAGAATATGATTTTAGAACAGGTATTTGATTGTAATTTAAAAATAATGACTGTGTTAATTTAGAAATAATTACTTAAAATTATTCCATCCAGATAAAAAAGCTCGTTGCGATCCATCCCAATTATAAATGATTTCAAACACTAAAAAGGTAACCATGCCTAATACAAATAGGAGAACATCTCTTTTTTTTATTTTCATTTTATTTGTTTTTCGTTAATCAAATGTACAAAACAAATATGGGTACGACCGTATAAATTACATTTTATGGATAATAAAAATGGAGGGTCTGTTGTGTAAGTCTATGTTTTCTTTCTTCCAGGCGGATGCTCTTTTTGTTTTAATATACTCGGTGGGTAATGTAATATCAGTGGCAATACACAGATAGGTTTCAGAGTTTAAAGCCTGTAATATGTCTTCCAGCATTTTATTGTTTCGATAAGGAGTTTCAATAAAAATTTGAGACTGGTTTTTTTCTTGAGATATTTTCTCCAGACTTTTAAGAGCTAATTTTTTCTCCCCTTTTTCAATAGGCAAATAACCGTGAAAGGTGAAACTTTGCCCATTCATTCCGGAAGCCATCATTGCCAAAAGAATGGAAGAAGGTCCTACTAACGGTACTACTTGTATGCCTTTTTCGTGTGCTAGTTTAACGATTACAGCACCAGGATCTGCCACGCCAGGGCAGCCAGCTTCACTCATTAGGCCAACATTTTTACCTTCTAATAAAGGTTTAATGAAGTCCAAGTGTTCTTGCACTTCGGTACGTTTGTTCAAAACAAAAAGAATTAACTCTGATTGTTTTTTTTCAGGATGTACTTCTTTGATTGATTTACGAGCTGTTTTCTCATTCTCAACGATATAGTAATCAATGAAATCTATGGTTCTTTTTACGGTCTGCGGTAAAACATCCATCGGTTCACAATCTCCCATGGTTGTAGGGATTAAATATAGTTTTCCTAAAAGAGTAGCTGGTTTCATTGTGGGGACGTTTGTATTTTTGATCGATAATATTCGATAAAAAAATAGGATTAAATAGAAAATTTAACTTTTCTTCGAGTTTGAAAATCTTAAGAATGTTAGTTTAAGCGTGCTTGGCTATTAATTTGTCGGCTATGATGTCGCAAACTTCATCAAGCATGTTATAGACTATTTCAAACCCATTTGTCATTCCGAAATAAGGATCTGGAACATCTACATTTTCATTTGGATACAATTCATTCAAGATGATTTGCACTTTGCTTTTATGCGCTAGATTTTCTGCAAGGTTGATCACATTCTTGTAATTGGATTGATCCATTACATAGATATAGTCATAAGTATCAAAGTCAGTGAGTTTGAATTGACGCCCTTGTTGACGCGAAATATCAAGATTGTGAATTTTTGCCTCAGCTATCGAACGGGCGTCAGGAGCATGACCTATATGCCAATCTCCTGTTCCTGCTGAATCTACAGTGAATTTAGTTTCGGGAAGTTTGGAGGCTAAAATACCTTCGGCCAAAGGTGACCGACAAATATTTCCCAAGCAAACCATTAAAATTTTTATGGACATGATACGTTTATAACGTTAGTTTTTTATGTATATCTTCAACAAATTTCTTGAATTGTTTGTCAGTCGCTACGAGATTGTCAACCGTTTTGCAAGCGTGTAGTACAGTCGCATGATCACGATCGCCTATTTGATGTCCAATATTTGCCAAAGAAGCTTTTGTGAATTTCTTTGCAAAAAACATAGCCAACTGTCTTGCTTGTACCACATGTCTTTTTCTAGTTTTCGACTGTAATGTTTCTAAATCCAATTGGAAATAATCAGAAACTGTTTTTTGAATATAATCGATAGAAATTTCGCGTTTTACATTTTTCACAAATTTTTCAACGACGCTTTTTGCTAGTTCGATTGTCACTTCTTTTTTGTTGAAAGAAGATTGAGCGATTAGGGAAATAATAGCTCCTTCAAGTTCTCTAACATTCGATTTGATATTGCGGGCTACATATTCTATGATTTCTTCAGGGATCTCAACACCATCGCGGTACAAGATATTTTTCAAGATAGAAATCCTTGTTTCATAATCGGGTTGGTGCAATTCTGCTGACAGTCCCCATTTAAAACGAGATAATAGTCGTTGCTCGATATCTTGCATGTCAACAGGAGCCTTATCAGAAGTAAGTATTACCTGTTTCCCGTTTTGGTGAAGGTAATTGAAGATGTGGAAAAATACGTCTTGAGTTCCAGACTTACCGGATAGGAATTGTACATCGTCAATTATTAAAACATCAATAAGCTGATAGAAGTGAATAAAATCATTTCGATTATTTTTCTTTACCGAATCGATATATTGTTGTGTGAAAATTTCAGCTGAAATGTATAGAACTGTTTTTTCGGGATATTTATCTTTAATCTCGACCCCTATTGCATGTGCTAAGTGTGTTTTACCTAATCCTACTCCACCAAAAATCAATAAGGGGTTGAATGACGTTCCACCAGGTTTGTTGGCAACAGCCATACCTGCTGAACGGGCTAATCTGTTTGAATCTCCTTCAAGAAAATTATCAAAACTATAGTTGGCGTTGAGTTGTGATTCAATCTTTAGGTTTCTGATTCCAGGGATTACGAAAGGATTTTTTAATTCCGGATCTAGGTTTTTATAAGGAGCATCGATGTTTTGCGATTTCATTGGTGCGCGATTTGAACTCGGCAATTGTTCCGTAAACGGTTGTTTGTTGCCGTAAGTGTTTTCCATCTTAATCTTGTAAAGTAACTTCGCGTTTTTGCCAAGTTCTTTAGTTAGGGCTACTTTTAATAATTTTACGTAGTGCTCTTCTAACCATTCGTAGAAAAATTTACTTGGTACTTGAATG
Organism: Flavobacterium sp. ACAM 123; assembly: GCF_000264055.1. Taxonomy (GTDB): domain Bacteria; phylum Bacteroidota; class Bacteroidia; order Flavobacteriales; family Flavobacteriaceae; genus Flavobacterium. The sequence continues at coordinate 24,694 of NZ_AJXL01000044.1, forward strand.
TATAATGCGTTATCGGTAAGTTCAACTGATTTGATAGGTTCGAACCAAGTTTTGAATGCTTGATCCTGAATGTTGTCTTTTATAAAAGACAAGCAGTTTTCCCATACTGATTGAGCAGTTTTGTTCATAAATTCTAGATAAATTATTTTGTTTAGTAATTGACGTCTTACTAAATAATGCTTAAAAAGTCACTATTTTTCGGGGTAACAAATATGTGAACAAATTTCTGTAAAAAAAAATATTTAGTTATTGATTATGTAGTAATATTGTTGTAAGCATTAATAAGAAGCTAAAATTAGATAAAAATAACAAACAAATATAGTATGAAAGAACATGAATTTAATATAAGGGTGAGGTATTCTGAAACGGATCAAATGGGTGTTGTTTATCATGGAAACTATGCTCAGTATTTTGAGATGGGACGCGTGGAATGGCTTAGAAACATTGGGATTTCTTATAAAAGAATGGAAGAAGATGGAGTTATGCTTCCGGTAGTTTCCTTGAATATAAATTATAAAAAACCGGCTCGTTATGATAACCTTTTACGAATAAAGACTATCTTGAAAAGTCAGACTACCGTTAAGGTTGAATTTGATTATGAAATTTATAATGAAGAAGGGGAGTTATTAACAATTGCCAATTCAATTTTGGTTTTTGTGAACATTAAAACAGGTCGTCCGACAGTTCCTCCAAAGTATGTAACGGAGAAGCTTTTGAATATGTAAAAATTAAGGATAAAAAATAATTATTCTTTAATTTTAATATCTATTTCAAATATGGAGTTGAAAATGTCGAAAATCATTTCGGCATTTTTTTTTCGCGCTTTGATCTCGATTTTCCCAAGCGGCAATCCTGTTTCTTCGTTTATTTCCATTTCTTGATTTACCATTTCCAGCTTTTTTTCTTTAATTACTCTCATGACTTTATTCATGTTTTTATAATCAAATAAAATCTGGTAATGGATGTCTATCGTTTTTTCGATAATTTCACAACTTTCAAGTGTGAGTTGGGCGGTTGTTTTATAAGCAGATATGAGTCCGCCAACACCTAATTTAACGCCTCCAAAAATCCGAGCGACTACTACTAGTGTGTTTGTAAGAGCAAAGGACTGTATTTGTCCATAAATAGGCATCCCGGCGCTATTACTTGGTTCTCCGTCATCATTGGCTCGGTAAGAAAGGGTATCTGTTCCTATTTGGTAGGCATAGCAAAAATGTCCTGCATGTGGATGCTTGTTCCTTAAATTGTCAATAATGCTCTTCACGTCGTCTTCTGACTGAATAGGGTGGGCAGAGCCAAAGAATTTACTGTTCTTTTCCTTATGTAGGATTTCTTCCGATGTAGATTCGATAGTATTGTACGTGTCTTTTACTTCCAAAAGGGGTTTTCTAAATTATGTTTTTATTGAATAATTCCACAACGTCTTCTTTGCCCACCTGTAAATTCCATACTTGTAAGCCCAGCGATAGCGCAGCGTCAGTATTTTCTTTTTTGTCATCAATGAATAAGGTGCGTTTCGGCTGCAAATCATGTTCGTTTAAAACGAAGTTGTAAATTTCAGGATTCGGCTTTCGCATTCCTATTTCAAACGAGAAATACACTTTTTCAAAGCACTTGTAAAAATCACCGTAAAAGGAGGGACCATTTTTTTGTTCGAATGTTTCGATATGGATAGCATCGGTGTTACTGAGTAAAAATAAGCGGTATTTTGAAGACAGCATCTGCAGGAATTCCAATCGATATAGAGGAAAGTCCAGTAAAATGGCACTCCATGCCTGCAAAATGGCATCACTACTCCCACCGGGAATGTGTTTTTGAATGCCGGCAATAAATTTTTCCCTGGAGATTCGACCGGTTTCAAATTGAATATTTAATTGTTGTAGCTCTTCGTCCCATTCAGTAAGTCCCAAATTTTGCAGTGCGTCAACGGTGGCTTGTTTGTCTAAATTAATAAAGACATCACCAAAATCAAAAATAATTGCATCAATCATAGTTTCTGGATATTATAAGTTCGTCTTGACCAATTGCACGTTTTTCCGAAGAATATGCCAGCAGCTCTGGTGCTTTAGTGCCTTCTCTAAGAAGTGCATTTCCTTTAAAAACTCGTACTTCATCCCAGAGATTTGCATCAATGAAAGTTTGTAATGTTTGTCGGCCGCCTTCAATTATCACTGATTGAATTTGATATCTATACATCAAATCTATCACTTGATTTGCCATCTTTTTTTCAAAGTCAATGCTTTCAAAGATAAGGTTTTCTTGATTGATAGTAGTCGTTGCTTTTGATAAAACAATAGTTTTCAATTGATTGTCATGCACATGGCTTTTTTTTGCTATGCGACTGTTTTGATCTAGAACGATTCGGATAGGATTGTTTCCAGTCCAATCTCTAACAGTTAATTTTGGGTTGTCATCAATGACTGTCTGTGTTCCCACAAGAATAGCTTGCTCTTCGCTTCTCCATTTATGAACTACTTGTCTCGAATAGGCATTTGTGATCCAAACTGGTTTCTGCTCTGACTTTACTTTTGGCGAAATAAAGCCGTCCTGACTTTCGGCCCATTTCAATATGAGATAGGGTCTTTTCTTTTGATGAAACGTAAAAAATCTTTTGTTCAGTTCGTGGCATTCGTTTTCAAGAATACCGACAGTTACCTTTATTCCGGCTTCAATTAATTTTTTTATGCCGTTCCCCGCTACTTTTACATTAGGGTCGACCGTTCCAATAACGACCTGTGAAATTGCATTTTTTACAATTAAATCTGAGCAGGGTGGTGTTTTTCCAAAATGACTGCAAGGTTCTAAGCTTACATAAATGGTCGCTTTTTTTAATAGGGATTTGTCTTTTACTGAATTGATGGCATTCACTTCCGCATGTGGTTCGCCTGCTTTTTTATGCCAGCCTTCCCCTATGATTCTACCTTCATAAACAATTACACTGCCCACCATCGGATTAGGGTAGGTGGTTCCCAAGCCGTTTTTGGCTAATTGGATGCATCGCTGGATGTATTTTTCATGTATTTTCACGTTGCAAAAGTAGTTATTTTTGGGGTTAGCGTAGAATCTTTGGGATTAGTTTTAAAACTTTCGAAAATAACAACAAACAAATTCTATTTTTGTCTTTTTATAAACAAGCAGTTACATAGAATGGAAAATTGGATTATTAGAAAAATCGAAAAAAGGGATAATGCAGCCGTTGCCCAGTTAATAAGAGCGGTGTTTGATGAATTAAATATCCCAAAAGTAGGAACGGCCTATGCAGATCCTTACTTAGATTTGATGTTTGAGGAATACAAAAAGCCCCAATCAGTTTATTATGTTGTTGAAAACAATGGAAAAATAGTAGGATCGGCTGGAGTCGCTCCTCTTGAAAATGAAGCGGCAACCATTTGTGAATTGCAGAAAATGTATTTTTTGCCAGAAACACGCGGTCTGGGGATAGGAAGTCAAGTGATGGCTCTATGCCTGCAAAGCGCAAAAGACTTTGGTTTTGAAAATTGTTATCTTGAAACGATGCCTTTTATGCATGATGCCCAGAAACTATACAAAAAAGTGGGTTTTGAATATATCAACGCGCCCATGGGTAGCACGGGACATGTCTCTTGTCCGGTTTGGATGTTGAAGAAATTATGAGTTATGAATTTTTAATTTAGACCAATAAAATACTATGAAAATTAAAGAGTATAGAAGTCAATTTATTCAAGCATTGCTACCGATTTATGATGAAGGCGAGGCCGAGAGTTTTTTTTATCTTATACTGGAAGAGAAGCAGCAGTTAAAAAGAATTGACTTGGCTCTGGATCCTAAGCTGATTTTTTTGGAGGAGGAATTGGCACTTTGGAATTCTATCTTAGAGCAGCTGAAGCTCGAAATTCCTATTCAATACTTGCTGGGGAGCACTAGTTTTTATGGTTTGGATTTTGAGGTAAACGAAAATGTACTAATTCCGAGACCTGAGACGGAAGAATTGGTGGAATGGATTATTAAGGGAAATCCAAAGATTGAAGGATTTAAAGATTTAAAGATCTTGGATATTGGAACGGGAAGCGGTTGCATCGCTATTTCATTGGCTAAAAATATGCCAAATGCTAAAGTCTACGCCATTGACATTTCTGAAAAGGCTTTGGCTACAGCCAAAAAAAACGCACTATTACATAAAGTAGATGTTACATTCATAACTCAGAATATTTTAGAAACGGAGGACCTAAAACAGCAATTTGACATTATAGTTTCTAATCCTCCCTATGTTCGGAATCTAGAAAAACAGGAAATCAAGAAAAATGTATTGGACAACGAGCCTCATTTAGCACTTTTTGTAGAGGATAATGATGCCTTGCTTTTTTATAAAAAAATCGCAACATTAGCGCAGAAAAATCTTTTAGAAAACGGACAGTTATTCTTCGAGATTAATCAATATTTAGGCAAAGAGACGATCACATTACTGGAGAAAATGAATTTCAAGAATATTGAATTGCGAAAAGATATTTACGGCAACGACAGGATGATTCGAGGGACGATTTAAGGTTTTTAGTAACTCTTGCGAGTACACAAAAAACATGTTTTGTCATCAAAAAACTTAGAAATCTCCGTTTCGGGAGCAGTTTGATAAGGTTTTTCTCCTTCGCTGGAATGAAAATTGTCGCTTTTGCGAATAAAAGAGTAGCTGCCTTTTCCAGAAAAGACAGAGTCCGTAAAGTATCCCAAATCTTACTCATATCGTAAGGCTTCGATTGGGTCCAGATAAGCAGCTTTAATTGCAGGATACAAACCAGAAACGATAGCAACCATGAAACTGGTTAAGAACGCAGCTAGAATGGCTACCCAAGGAATGACAAACGCAAAGCTTAGTGCACTTGCGATTCCGTAACCGATTAGAATTCCTAAAATAATTCCAACGATACCGCCCAGTTGACCAATGAGTAAAGTCTCTATAAAAAACTGAATGGCGACGGTAGATCTTTTGGCTCCTAATGCTTTTCTTACCCCTATTTCTCGCGTCCGTTCGGTTACAGAAACAATCATGATATTCATCAAGGCAATAGAAGATCCTAAAACGGTAATAATTCCTATCAACCAAGAAGCTAATCCCAGGTACTTAGTGATGCCCAGGATCCTATTAATAAGATCGTCACTGCGTACAACACCGAAATTATTGTCTCTTACGGGGCTTAACTTGCGAACATTACGCATGGTAATGATGGCATGGTCTATGGCTTTGTCTAATAATTCTTTATTGGAAACCATAACACTCATCGTGTAATTAATGTTTGGCGCCGTAAACAAGGATCGGGCAACTTGTATTGGAATCAAGACTCTTAAATCTTGTTTGTTGCCAAAGGTGGAGCCTTTCTCTTTCAGGATACCTATTACTTTGAACCGGGCACCGCGTATCGATATTGTTTTGCCAATAGGGTTGATATCTTTGAGTAGTCCTTTACCAAAATCAGAACCTACAACACAAACATAGTTGTTGTTGTCTATATCAAAACCTGTAAAATTTCTGCCCAAGCTTGTTTCTAAACCGGAATTGGTCATAAAATGTTCATCAACGCCTACAACGGCAATTTCAGGATCCGTCTTTGTGGCTTCATATTTTACCTCTGCATTAGAAGTTGCCGTAAAGGAGAGGGAGGTTTCCGTAAAGGGATAGTCGTATTTATTTTTAAAATCGACTGCCTCGGGGTAGGAAATAATAGGGTTTATAATTTTTCGTTCCTCTCCTCCTCGTCTTTGTGTTACGTTTTCGTATTGATTGACGTTAAAAGTATTAGCACCCATTGACGCAAAATCAGAAGACAGCGTGTTTTCCAGTGCAGAAACTACAGTTAAGATACCCACTAAAGCTGTAATTCCAATAGCGATAATTAATACGGTGAGAGAGGTACGCAATATTTGAGTTCTAATGGAACCGTAAGCAATTCGTACATTTTCTTTGAATAAATTTAACATCATGGTAGTTTGACACGAAAATACAATTTTTGTTACAAGTTTGTTTTGGAAGGAGTAATATTTATTTTAAAAATAGGATATTTGCAGCTTGAATCTACGAATTAGGAATTTACGAATGGCTAATTTTTCACCAATCGATGGAATCCTGAAGCGCAAATAGTAAAACCTAAATTAAAACTAATGGCATCAAAACCGAGCATCCCAAAAGGAACAAGAGATTTTTCACCTGTTGAGGTGGCAAAACGTCAATACATCATCCAAATCATTAAAAATAATTTTGAGAAATTTGGCTTTCAACCTATAGAAACGCCATCGTTCGAAAATTCAGAGACCTTAATGGGTAAATATGGAGAAGAAGGAGATCGTCTGATTTTCAAAATTTTAAATTCTGGAGATTATTTGTCTAAAGCCAATGTGGAGTATTTAGAACATAAGGACAGTACGAAGTTGACTTCGAGTATTTCAGAAAAGGCATTGCGTTATGACTTGACTGTTCCATTTGCTCGTTATGTGGTTCAACATCAGAACGAGATTGAATTCCCATTTAAAAGATACCAAATCCAACCAGTTTGGCGTGCAGACCGACCACAAAAAGGACGATTTAGAGAGTTTTTTCAATGCGATGCTGATGTAGTTGGGTCAAAGTCTTTGTGGCAGGAAGTGGAATTAGTGCAGCTTTACGACACTGTGTTTTCTGAGTTAGGTTTAAAAGGGGTGACTGTTAAAATTAATAATAGAAAAATATTATCTGGAATAGCTGAAGTAATTGGGGCTTCAGACAAATTGATTGACTTTACCGTTGCACTTGATAAACTGGACAAAATAGGTGAGGACGGTGTGAAAAAAGAAATGATAGAAAAGGGAATTGGAGCGGAAGCGATTGAAAAAGTTCAGCCTCTCTTTAATTTCACCGGCACTATTACAGAGAAAATCGAAAAACTAGGACAGCTTTTAGCCTCTTCAGAAGAAGGAATGAAAGGGGTGGAAGAATTGCGTTTCATTTGTGAAAATGTAACGAAACTAGGACTCTCATCGGCAATATTGGATCTTGATGTTACCCTTGCACGTGGATTGAATTATTACACTGGGGCAATATTTGAAGTAGCATCTCCTAAAGAAGTGGCCATGGGTTCCATCGGTGGGGGAGGTAGATATGATGATTTGACCGGTATTTTTGGGTTGAAAAACATGAGCGGAGTAGGTATTTCTTTTGGATTAGACCGAATCTATTTGGTGGTGGAAGAATTAAATCTTTTTCCAGAAACCGTTACTGCATCATCAAAAGGATTGTTTCTTAACTATGGTGATGCTGAAGCGTTTTATGCCTTACAGGCAATACAAAAGTTACGGAGCTCGGGCATCAAAGTTGAATTGTATCCTGATAACGCAAAAGTGGCAAAGCAGTTTCAATATGCCGACAAGCGAAATATTCCTTTTGCAGTAATAGTGGGGGAACAGGAAATAGCTTTAAATTCTTTTTCGTTGAAGAACTTAGTGAGCGGAGAACAGGTTTCGCTTGATTTTGAAGGTTTAAAAAAGGCTTTGAATTAATTTAAATTTCACGCATAAAAAAAGCTTTGTTAATTAACAA
>NZ_AJXL01000045.1 GCF_000264055.1 Flavobacterium sp. ACAM 123
TATAAACAATTGACACTCGTCAAAAAACAACAATTGATAAGGGGATATCGCATTAAGATCTAACAAAGTACTTAATGAATCATGTCTAACAGTAAAAAGGTAAGATTGGTTCTTTGTAATTTTAAAATCTTTAATAATAGTAGTAGCGTCGCTAATTTCCATAGAAACAACATCTAGTCTTTTGGTTGGTGAATTTTAAAGAAGCATCGATTATGACGAAATAGTTATTCTCACTTTTAATACTATTTCTTATTTTTAAATAGCGTCTAAATACCATTGTAATTCATACAACTGAATTAAATCCTCTTCCTTATTTGTCATTTGTGCTAATTGGACTAAACTAATTTTTTGACTTAGTACTTTTTCACCCAGTAACTCTTGTAAAATAACGTAGATAGCTTGTTTCAATGTTTTGGTATCACAAAGGAGGTTGTAGTTTTTTAGGAAGATCATAATGTCTACCTTTTTAATGTTTTCATCATACAGAATTGGTTTGAATTTGATTTCACTAATTTTTAAAGTTATGTCTTGAAAAATGTAAGGCTCGTCTAAGCCCCTCATCATTTTATCTATTTCAGTTGTTGGTTGAATAAAGGCCGTGAATTTCCAGCTTTTTAGTAGGGGAGCGTTTTCGACTAAAGTAATTAGCTCGTGGAAATAGTTTTTGTTTCCGTTGGCTGTGATAATGAATTCAAATTTAGTTGTTAAGTTTTTTGGGAAGACAATTATAAAATCTAATTCCCTGCTGTAGTAGTTAAGGTTTTTGTTGATCCAAAAAGTGATGTATTTTTGGTTTTCCGGAGTTTGATTTACTATGTTTTTGAAGGTGTGGTGGTTGTCTTGGAACCAGTTCCAGAAGGTGTTGATTTTTTTCATATGTTGATTTTATTTAACCGCGGAGTGCACTAAGGAAGCGCAAGGTTCGCAAAGGTTTTTTTAGTGTTTATTTGTTGATTATCGTTTGTCTTTGGCCGTTTTGTCAAAAGCGATTAGGTTCAGCATGTTTCTCATACGAGATCTGACTCGATTGCCGTAGGCGGTTTCTATTTCGGATGCGGAGAGGTTTGTGGTAATGTGGGTGTAGATTTTCTTGGAGATAAAAATGTCGTACCTGGAGAGAATAATCTCTGCCATGATATTGCATTCGTTTCCGAAGTATTTGAGGTTCTTTTCGGTACCTAAATCATCGAAGCAGTAGTTTTTATGTTCTGCATGCGTGTTGTGTCCATGGCTGTATCTACGAATCACTTCGTAACCGTCTTTGATGAACTCAAAACTAATATCCCGGCAGGTTTTCATGAAGAACTTTTTATTTGGTTGAGGTACGTAGCGCATTAAAGCCATCAAAGAAGTTTTACCGCAGCCTACTGGTCCAGAAAGCAGAATTCCTTTGCTGAGGTCGATTTCAAACTTAACTGCAGTATACTCATCATCTAGAAAATAGCAAATCAGTTTTGTGATGTTTGTCGTGTCTTGTTCTAGAAATTGAAATTTGTCTCCAAAATCCTTTTTGCCTTTTTTTTCTAACCAAGCAATAATTTCTGGATAATCGTATTTTGATGTCATAGTGGGGGGTGAGAGGTTAGAAGTGGGAAGTGAGAGGTGTCTTTCGAATCTTAGAGAACCTGAAACAAGTTCAGGTTAAAGTGGTTCCCCGTAGTTTTTCTCGGTTTCTGTATGGAGATTATAGGCTCTCGTTTGCTCTTTTACTGGGATGTTTTGTGGCATTTTTGTATTGAATTTATTAGTGTTCATCATCCAATTTCGTGCAGCTGCTTTCCAATCTTTCATTTTTGTTTTCCCACCAATGAGCCATCCGTTGCTGGAGTAATAATTAAAAAATCGCTCTGCTTCAAACTCGGAATATTCTTGAAACTTGAAATACTCTTTGGTCAATTCCAATGGTGGCCTCTCCATTTCATTCGAGTTGACAGCTTTGTTTTTTTCTTTTTTGGCGGAACTTTTTTGCCGACCATTTTCTGTTTTATTTTTTTTGGAGTCAGCGAATGCGAAAGGCATTTCATTTCTCTTATTTTTTTCTGGATTTTCTAAAATTAAATTATCATCTAAAATTTCAAACTCGGGTGTTCTCTCTCTATTGTTTATATTGTTTTTATTTGTTTTTTTATTCTCTATATAGAGCTGACCATTAACCTGTTCAATACCCTGACTATTTACTTGTTCAATTTTTGAGTAGGTAGATTCATTTTTTGAACCTGTATTTGCTGATTCGCTCAGGTTGTAAATTTCTACTACGGAACCCAAATAGGGGTTGAATGATGGGGTGTATTTTATAAAACCTAAAGCTTGTAACTCTTTCATGCATTTGTGGTAGGTGGCTTTTGATTTTATTTTGGACGAAATCATAATTTCTTCTCGGTTGATGGTGATGGGATTTTTGAACCGATTGATGTTCCAGCACTGAAAGAGTGCTAAATACAGACTTATGTGAGAAGGATTGATGTTTTCTATTGCCGCTGTTTTTTTGAAAAAACCAGTGAGGTGTTTGATGTAGTTCATTCGAAATTAGAGGTTAGTAGTTAGAGTTTTATTGATTCAGCATTTTGGCTATGTCGTCGTATTTGTAGTATAGGATGCCTCCGATGCGGTTGTAATTTAGTGTTCCGTTGACGCGTAGGTTTTGCAGTGTACCTGGTGAGATCTTGAGTAGTTTTCTAACTTCGGAGGATTTTAGCCATTGGGTTGGCTGCTCTTTTAGTCCCACTATTTCTTTAATTTCAGAAAGGATGATGTTGCTAAAGTTTAGCAAGTCTCTTTTTGTAATGGGTTGGTGGTTTAGTAGTTCTAAATTTTCTACTTCAGGGAATAGTTTTTTAGGATGTAAGTTCATCGTAATTTGTTTTAAATTGTTATAAGACAAATTACTTTAAATTGATTGGTTTCTTTGCCCAAGGTGTTCCCAAGGTGGGTGTTATTTTAGGGTAAATTAATAGATTCCCCTTTGTTTATTGAGCTGGATTTTATGGAGGTATTCCAAAACGCGTTTTTTAGGAATTGGTTTTTGATAAGTTTTTAACCTAAATGGTCTGTAAAAGAATGCTAGCCCAAGGTGCGCCCAAGGTGGGTGATTGTAGGTCGCTAAATCCAAGTTGAAGACCTGGATTTAGTTTTGTTCTTCTTCTATTATTTTGTTGTTGAAGTTCTCGGACAAGGAATGCAAGAATTTTGTTTTTATCGTTTTTCTGTTTTTAATGTCTTGGAAGCTGCGGTATATGCTGTCGTCTAAAACAATATTGAACGTTTTGCTAAAGTGATTTGCAATTTCCTTGATGTCTGTATTTCCACCATTGAACATTTTTAGGTTGTGTAGACCATAAATAAGTTCCACCATTTCAATCTTGGAACCCGTCCAGTTGAGGTTTGATTTTACATTATGATGATTTGAATTGCAACTATTGTTTATTTCTTCAATCTTTTCCTCCAAGTATATTTCCAATATATCATTTGCAATAATGTTGGCAACCTTCACATCATGTGAAGTACATAGTTTTTTATCGAAATTTATTAAACTGATATCCAGATTGGGTGTCTGTTTTTCAGAGTTTCTGACGAAATAAAAATGATCATTGTGACTGCTGCCGGAGCGGTAGTATTTATAAAATTCTTTGTCCTGTTTTGAAAATTGAAAACAATTGTTTAGCGCTTTTTCGTAATGCCTAATTTTAAGCTTTTTGCTATTGGATGGAGAATTGGTTTCGATATCCAAGATTCGGTTAAAGAAAATATACTTAGAAGTTATTTTAAATTTCAGTTCCTTAAAAAAGTGAATTTCATCTTCTTTCGAATTGAATATAAATTTTTCTAACCACAGGAAAAGTTCTTTGAGTTTTATTTCGATATACTCTAGAGCCAATTTTGCCTGAGTGATAGGGTTTGCGTTTGTTTTTTTAATATGTTCAACTTCCAATTCAAATTCATAAAAGAAATCAGTACAACATCCCTGCATATAGTAATAAATTAGGTGTCAAATATTAATCTAAACTATGCTTTTTTTATTACGGTAAATCTGATATGGAAGTTAAATTTTTTATAATTTATTGTTATATGTTAGTTTACGCCTTCATTTGCCCTGACTTGTTAGATAATTCGTTTTTTGTATTGTGAAATTTTTTCTTTAAAATCATCATGTCATTACTGATTTTATGATCCAGAATCTTCGCGTAATGTTGAGTAGTTTTCAAATTGGTATGTCCGAGCATTTTACTCACTGTTTCAATTGGAACGCCATTAGAAAGAGTAACCGTTGTGGCAAAAGTGTGTCGGGCGATATGAAAAGTAAGGTCTTTGTTGATTCCACAGACATCGGCAATTTCTTTTAAATAGGCATTCATTTTTTGATTACTCAAAATAGGCAAGAGGCGGTTCTCATTTAGACATACGGGATGGTTTTCATATTTGTCGACGATCTGCTGTGCGATGGGCAGTAATGGAATTTTGGAGGCGGTATCAGTTTTTTGTCTGGTGGTAAAAATCCATTTATCGCCATCAATACCAAGGCTAATATGGGTTTTGGTGAGTTGCTTCACATCGATGTATGCTAGACCCGTAAAACAGCTAAAAACGAATATGTCGCGAACTAATTCCAATCGCTCTGATACAAATTCCTTATTGATCATACTTTCGATATCTGCTTCTGAAAGGAATTCCCTAATGACTTCTTTTACTTTTGCTTTATAATTCACAAAAGGGTCTTTGTTAAGCCATCCGTTGGCTAAACATTGGTTTATGATTTTATGGAAGTTTTTTACGTATTTGACAGCAGTATTGTTATTGCATTTTCTAACGCTGCGTAAATAAAACTCATATTCCATAATAAAGGCGTGATCAATCTTATCGATATTAATGTCGGTAAGGTTGTATTTCCAGAATAGGAAGTCCTTGGTGTGTTTTAGGGAAGTCTGGTAACGTTCTAAAGTGCCGGGGGCGTATTCAAGTCCCACCAGTTCTTTTATTTTTCGGTTGTGCTCCACGAAAATAGGGATTAGCATTCGCTCACGTTCTTTCTTGCCTTGGTATTCATTTTTGAAACTTTCGAAAGTAATTTGAACTTGGTTCATGAAAAGTTTTTTCTCAGTTTCATAAACGGTTGCTCTCATCAGATCAAGTTGACCATTTATCATACGAGCTTCCTCGGTGTTGCCTTTCATTTTCGACGCTTCTGAAGACCACTTGGCTTCATCTACGAAATGACCGGAGCTACAATCAAAGCGTTGGCCGTTGATAGTTATGCGTTGATAAATTGGCATTTGTGCTTGTGCATTGACTTTTGATTTTCTCAAATAATACAGTACGGTGATTTTTGTTTTCATGATGGTAGCCTTTAATTGATAATTAATTTACTTTAATTGTCAATACAAGTCAAGATGTTCATTCTTTGAACCCCTTTATCTATTGGGATTAAGAAGAAAATCGGTGCACCAGTTTTTCTCAGTGTCCTTGTGCACCGATTGTGCACCTATTTTTTGAGAAATAATGAATAAAATGAATGATTGTTAAAAAGAAAAAACCCTTTAAACGTTGAGTTTAAAGGGTTTTACTTCATTTTGAAAACTTATCCGCGGAGAAAGAGGTTCCGTTGCCTTTATTTTTTTTCCAGTAATTATAGGGGTTTACGATATACTATTTAAGAACAGGGACACCAATAGGGTCACTTCCAAAGTTTTTATTTATTGTTTGATAAATATAGTAAAATAAAATAACTGAAAATGTTATTAGCTTAAATATTTTGTAGCATGTAATGCTATTCTAAATATCCTATTTTAACCTGCTTTAATGCTGCTAAATTATCTTCAATAGTATTTCCGTAAAATTCAATCATAATTTTAGCTATTTCACTATCATTGGTATTTGTATTGAATTCGAGTAATTCTTTTAATCTATCAAAGAGGGATCCATTCCGACGAGCAATTTTATTCATTTCTCTACCCATTACTCTTGCGGCAATTAGATTTAAGTCGAGTTTGTCATCACCAAAAAGATCATTGTGGTTTTCATAGATTTCGTCCGCATACATTTCAAAAAAATGCTCTAGGACCTTACTAATATCTTTAATATCATCTCGCCTTATTTCAGGTCTGTCTTGCCAAGCAATTAATTTCAAAATTACTATTCCGGGTAACGTACAAAACTTGAAACGATGTTGTTCTTCTAGTTCTAATTCGGGTAATCCTTCATCATAAATTTCTTTGAAGCCAGGCATATTCAAACTGGTTAATCCGACATCTCCCATTGATACTTTCGCGTTTTTATTTTCGATAGCGCCAAATGGGAGCAAATCAACCTGTATTACTTTTTTCCAAATTAGCACAAAATTATTGGTTGAATATGGTGAGAATCCTTCAGTATTTATAAGATAGTTTCTTAATTTTTCATAGGTGCCTCTGTCGTCAATAAAAATAGCAAAATCGATATCTCCTGTAATTCTAGTAGGAGGAATACCATTTATAGCACTCATCCACACATCACGAGCTACAGCCCCAACCAAATAGAAATCGATATTGTATTTGTTTAATCCTCTTTCTAAGGCATATAATACTTCTGAAATATGAGGTTCTTGGCGTAACTGTTTAAAATTTATCTTGTAAGTACTCATCGTATATTTTTTGTGCTGTTTCTGTACATCTTCTGTCACCTTTGTTTATCAAGTCGGCATAAGCTAATAATGGGTGAACCACATTATCATTTATCTCATCATACTCCCAAAATTTTTTTAAAATTAATATATTTCCATTTATATCAGGAACCAAGCGATAATTTTTCATTAAGTCTCCTCTTGTTTCCGTTGTGTATATGGTCAATTCTTCTGGACGTAAATAATTTGTAAATATATCTCCTGCTGGTTCGCCACCCCAACATGTTTTACCCTTTTGTAGCTGTAGATTTTTCCAATTATAGAAATCATCTTCTTTTAAAAAGCGAAATGTTCCGATTGTTAATGTTGGCTTTAGGCGTTTTTCATATTCCATTACCCATGTTTCCAGTAACTTTTTTTTATTCTCAATTTTATATTGCTGCTTGTTTATCTGTAATAGGTATCCTTCTTGTTTTAAACCTGTAAAGATGTTATTTAAATTTCCAATTCCAGTATTGGTTTGTTCTGCAATTTGTCTGTAGGTATAGTTTATCCACTGCTCATTTATTAGAAATTGATATAATACTTTTAATCCCGTTTTTGTAAATGCTCGATTTGTTGTTCTATTTTTAATTTCAACAAGTTTGTTGGTATCTATCCATACAAAAATTCCCTTTTCTTTCAAGAATATATTTCCGTTAGCTTCTAAATACGCAATGTTTCTGTTACGGAGTTCCTCTTTTATTTTAGGAAATATTCTTTGTGCCATTATAATGAATGGATTATATTCTTTGGCTTGATCTTCTATTTTTTGAAGATGGATCGTTCTTATTTCGGTTCTTATTTCCGCAAAAAGATCAATTGTCTGGTTCTCTATTTTTAATTGTAGTTGACCATCAATCTGATTTTTGTCATCCATGTCCTTCCATGTACCTTTAATATTTGCTGTAGTCAGGATATTATTTAATGCGTTATGAATTATCTCTTGAGGGTTCATTGTTCATTTATTTTTAACGTTCACGAAAACGTGAACGCTTATTATTTGTGAACAAAAATAATCTATTATTTCCTTAAAAACACAAAATATGTTTAAAAACGACTAATTGTTCATTTTATTCGATATGCTAACTCAGCTGAGACTAAAAATTTAAGAATGCAATCTGGATTTGTAAACTTGGCCACCCTAAAAAGTTAAGTCATTAATCTTCACCTATGCAACAAGTGCATGAAATTTATGATAAAGCTTTTGGATATGCTAACAAAGCCTGTACTATAAGTTAAACTACATTTTTGTTATTAATTAGATCATTAAAAGTTAAATTTTATTATTAACTACTAATGCCTGATAAGTAAGCATTTCCACTGCCTTTAATTAATTCACCTAAGTTTTTCTTTTTGTTAACCTGTTTCCCTTTTAGAATGAACATTTTTGTATACCCATACTAATTCCATTTTCATTCATTATTCTAATTAATTACCTTACCGTAAAACTAATGATTACTACAAAAAAAAATCTACTAGCTATATATTTTTTAGTGGTAGGGAGTATCTCTTTACCGTTATTCGCTCAAGAAAATCTACAAGGACTCCAAATTGCTTTTTTAGCGGATGTTCATTTACAAGATTTGTATGGGATACTCGATGACAATAATTACGAAGGAATCAAGAATCCTAAGGATGGTTCGTATGTAAAATTAAGAACGATGGAAGCACAGTTGCATTCCACCCGAATTTTTAATGAAAACTACTTTGCTTTTTTGGCCGCTTTAGAAGATATTGCGAATCGTAAAATTAAGTATGTGGCACTTCCTGGAGATTATAGTGACGATGGACAGCCATTACACGTAAGGGGACTTCAAAAGATATTGGATTCGTATACTCAAAAATATGGAATTCAGTTTTTTATAACTACAGGAAATCATGACCCTGTAGGGCCATTTGCACAGGAATCAGGAAAGAGTGATTTTTTAGGAGCAGGAGGAAAGAGACAACCTATTTTTAGCAAAAAAGGAATTTATAACTATGATATAAATAAAGAATTACCAGTGGTCATTACTAAGGATATTGCTAAAATGGGTTATCGTGGAATTACA
The DNA here is from genome assembly GCF_000264055.1 of Flavobacterium sp. ACAM 123. GTDB lineage: Bacteria > Bacteroidota > Bacteroidia > Flavobacteriales > Flavobacteriaceae > Flavobacterium. The sequence continues at coordinate 8,686 of NZ_AJXL01000045.1, forward strand.
GATTATTTACGGAATTTTGGTTTTTATCCAAAGGAAAGCTATAAATATTGGGCGACTCCTTTCTCTTCTTATTCCAGTGATCAATATACTTTTGCAAAAGCAGAAGAAAGCGCCTCTTTGAATAACAGATATTATAGTATTAAACCGGGCTATTCTATTCCTGACGTGAGTTATGTGGTTGAGCCCGTAGATGGATTATGGATTCTAGCGATTGATGGCAATGTTTATATTCCAACAGGAAGTGCTAGAAAAGACATTGAGAATCCGACTAATTATTCGGGAGCAAGTATGGGGTATAACAACGTATTAATACATAAAAAGCATTTGATCGCATGGGTTCAAAAAATTATGGAAGAAGCTAAAAAACAGGATAAAACGGTCATTGCCTTTAGTCATTTTCCGATGATTGATTTTAATGATGATGCTTCTCAAGACATAGCACAATTCATGGGACCTGATAAATGGCAACTAGACCGTGTACCAAATGAGGAAGTTGCTCAAGCCTTTGCCGATGCGGGATTGAGAATTCATTTTGGAGGACACATGCATATTAACGATACTGGAATTCGTACTACAAAGCAAGGAAATATGTTAGTAAATGTTCAAACGCCTTCGCTTGCGGCTTATATTCCCGGATATAAGTTGTTAACGATAAAGGGAAAGGATCAGTTTGAAGTAGAAACTATTACTATTGATGATGTTCCTAATTATGATTTACTTTTTGATCTTTATAAAATGGAATACGATTTTTTGAAGTCTAGAAAGACAGCTGATATTTGGGATAAAAAGATTTTAGAAACTAAAAATTATCATGATTTTACAGATTTTCACTTAAAGGAATTAGTCCGACTTCGATTTATAGCAGACGATTGGTCGCTAGCATGTAAGAATTTTCTTTTTGCAGCGTCCGGTGCCGATTTATTGATTCTATCGAATATGGAAACTAAAGATTCTTTTGCTACTGTTTTACAAAATAAAACCAACTATAAAAAAGAATGGAATGCTGCCAAAGCAAAAAGTAACCGAAGAATTAAAAAACTATAATTTACATCTTACAGATTTTCGACAATGGAATGGTTTTGATCTTATTGTTGATTTCTATCGCATTCGTAGCGCTGATCAATTGGCAATAAGGGATATTGGAATGGACAGAATAAAACAGTACACGATGATTTCAGAATTATTTTCAGCAAAAAAAGAAAGACGATCTTTTTATAAAGTCCAATGCTATTCAACAGAAGCTCCAACTCTTTTTTATCATTTTAAAAAAGTTTCTAAATGGAGTTCCGGCAGATCATTTCTTAATAGATTATAAATCAGGAACGATACAGGATTTAAAGTAGGCTAAGGAGTTTAGATAAAATAAAAGCGAAGCAGTTACAACTAACTACTCCGCTTATTTGCTTTAAATACTATTTTTATTATTTTTTATCTTGGGTTTCTAGAACGGGATTTACTCGTACATAGCCGCCATCTTTAAATTTGATTTGGTAAGAAGAATCAAAAAGAGTACTTGGCTTGTAATAATCGGTTGTGATGATCTGAGCACCAGATTTACTAGCATCATTAAAGTGTGTGTAATCATTTTTACGCGCTTCTACCGTATTGCTATCCGCACGAGTTCTGACAATATATCCTTTTTTCACCAAATCACTAATGCTTGAATCTTCGGCATTGTTTCTAAATAATGTTGCAGCTTCTGGTGTTCCAGGCTCAGCGTTGGCAAATACCATTCGGCCCTTAAGTGAAGGATGATTTAGTAGGTATAAATCACGTTTTTTACCACTATCATCTAAGATAAATAAAAATTTTCCTTTGGCTTGAGCCAATGTTGGCCAATTGTCATGAAGTACTGCATCTTCAAGAGTTGTATAGTTTCCTCTAACCATATCAGGCGTAATTAATTTATCCGTTCCAAGGTTTGTTTTAATTACCTGATCTACTTGGTCAAACAACTCTGGAGTAAAAGTTTCTGGTTCTGTACCAAATTTATTCATTTTACCGTCCTTAGGTTCAAGAGTAATAAATATTGTAATGTGCCCGGGATTGTTATTAGACCAAGCTTTTAATTGTTGTAAACAATCTTCAAATGTTAAAGAAGAAGTTCTGAAATCAATATCTGGAATATGTAATATCTTAAAACCTGGTTTATTCATTTTGCCTTGTAAATCATATGGCTCTTCTGATGTAACAAGTTCTAACCCCTTTGGATGAGCATATTTGCCTCCTTGACTATCCGCATAAATATCAATTTCTAGATTTCTTAATCCCATATTTAATTGATCTGTAATTGCAATATGTTCGTATTGGATTCCTTTTAATTGGTGTAAAGAATCTTTGCTTTCTAAGTATTGATATAATTTAGGTTCGATTGCTTTTTTATAACTATTATGAGAACCGATTACTTGTATTTCATTTAATTTTAAGTGGTTGTCTTGAGCAGTGGCCTGATAAAACACTGTTGTTGAGGCTGCAATAGTTAGTAATGTAGATAATTTCATAGATTTTTTTTGATTTGTATTCGTTTAAAGTTTTTTCAATCTAATTAAAGAATGATTCTAAAAGTAAAATTAAGCATGTTGAGTTAAGTTTAGTCGGGTTTTAAAAGAACAAATTATGATACAATAGTTATCTTTTTGTTAAATGCGAAAGCTCTTGTTTAACATGGCTTAGCTAGCTAAAATTATGACTGTTACTATTGCAGTTATCCCATTTATCAGCATTTTTTACTAAGATATATCTCGTTATTATTAATTTAAAAATAACATTACGGTAAGATCAGTCGGAGTTAATTTTTATTATTTAGCATCGTAACTTTTTATACTTTTAAAATGGATTATTCCCTCAACTTTGAAAAAATATATAATGATTATTGGCAAAAATTATTCGCATTTTCATTAAAAATGACTGGAAATGAGTACATGGCGCAAAACGTAGTTCAAGACGTGTTTATTGATCTCTGGGAAAGGAAGGAGAATATTCAAATAACGTCGATTGACAACTATTTATTCAGAGCTGTAAAAAATCAAATTTTCAAGAATTATAGAAATGATAAATTTGATAGAACGATTCTTGAAGATAAATTTGATAATTACCTTATTGAAAATTTGACTTCAATAGAATCTGATTTAGCTGATAAAACATATGATCTCTTGGATGCATTACCACAGAAAAGAAAGGAAATTTTATTGATGAACAAACTTCAGGACATGAATATTGATCAAATTGCTACTGAACTTGATCTTTCTAAGCAAACTGTTAAAAACCAAATTTCGTCGGGATTAAAGCAATTGCGTTTTGGTTTGAAGGACTTTACTTTTCTGTAATTTAAGTTGATTTTCGCTTTGTTTTTAAAATAACCTTCTGTTAACAATCTACTAATGTTTTCTGATAGTACGATTTATCGATTCTGGTACTTAGGTATAGAATGATAATGTTATGACAAAAAAAAAACAACTTAGTTTAGCGGCTCTTATTGAGAAAAGCAGGCAAAAGCAGGCAACTAAGGAAGAAGAGCATTTACTTGATAACTTCATGCTTTCTGAATATGAAAAGGTAATATGTGATAATTCCACAATGGGTGATGCTATCATTGGTTGCAATAAAATTCAAAAACTTATTGCAAAGAAAAGAATGTCAAGATACATCAGTTATGGAATTGCAGCAAGTATTATAGTTTTATTGGGTTTAGGATTAGTGGTACAACCTCCAGTGCTTGGAAGTAAAATGATTACACTAAAAACAGGGAGTACATTAGATTCTGTTCAACTTATCGATGGTTCCGTAATTTATTTAGCAGCTCAGACTATTTTCGAATATCCAGAACATTTTGATGCAAAGGAACGCAACGTAAACCTACTTCAAGGAAGCGCTTTTTTTGAAATTGCCAAAGATTCTCAACATCCATTTATAATCAGTTCTGGAACAATTAAGACAAGAGTCGTTGGGACTTCTTTTCATATTCAGATGACGAAGATAAGCTGCAATGTTATTGTGGTCACTGGAAAGGTAAATGTATCGGCTAAGAATCAAAGTGTGGATTTATTACCTAATGATGAAGCGCTATTTAAAGCGGATAAATTGATAAAAAGAAAAGCATCAAAGTTATTACTTGTCAACTGGTACAATCAGGATATCGAATTGAAAAATGTACAGCTAAATGAAGTATTAGAATTGCTAAAAAATAAGTATCGCGTAACATTTGAGCTCAAGAACGATAATATGATGAACACTTCGTTAACCTTATTTATTGAAAAAAACGCCTCTCTAGAAAGCATCCTAAAACAAATGAACTATATCACTAACTTAAAATTTGAAACTAATGACAGTACCATAACAGTGAATTAAATATCTCAAAAAAAGACCTAGTTACTAGGAACAACTGGGACTCATAAATAAAAGTCATAAACTAACAAATGGAATCAATGTATTTTAAATTACCTTACTTTAGACTAAAAGGCATCTTCTTTTTAGTAATAGCATTCCTGTTCTTACAGAAGGGATATTCGAACGAAATGGTGAACGAACCGCCGAAAATAAATATTAATTTTCAAAAAGCGACATTAATTTCTATTTTTTCTCAGTTAAGCAAACAGACGGATTATAAATTTAGTTATGGTGAAGCCATAATTAACGACAAAACAAATTATGATGTAAATTATACAGCTAGTTCAATAGCTCTAATTTTGAATGATTTATCTAATAAAGCTGACTTTGATTTTTATATCGTCAATAAATTAGTTTTGATTAAGAAAGATCTTATTGTTAAAAAAACTAGTGTAGCGCAACAAATAGTTAAAGGGACTATTATAGATGAACTGGGACAACCATTTCCAGGTGCTACGATTCTAGAAAAAGGGACTAAGAATGTAAGCATTTCAGGCATGGATGGTGATTTTCAACTGAATGTGGAACAAGGAAAAACAGTAGAAGTCTCTTATATAGGATATAAAACTAAAGCAGTTATTGTCAGAGGTTATGCCTTGAATATTCAAATGGAACCTGATTCATCAGAGCTAAGTGAAGTATTGATTATTGGATACGGAAAACAATCTAAAGTTGATGTTACCGGTTCTGTAACTCAATTAAAAGCAGAGAATTTTAGGGAAGGAATAAATATTTCAGCTGATAATTTATTACAAGGGAAAGTGGCGGGTGTTCGTGTTGTAAGTACAAGTGGTGAACCGGGAGCAGGTGTAAATGTTTCTATTCGCGGCGTAGGTTCTATTAGAAGTGGTAGTACACCATTATTTGTTGTTGATGGTATGCCATTATCTAATGACGATGTGAGTCCGTCAGGAAGTAATGTAGGTTTTGGGTCATCAGCGGCAAAGAATCCATTAAACTTTTTGAACACAAATGATATCGAATCAATAACTGTTTTAAAAGATGCTTCCGCCTCTGCAATCTATGGAGCGCGTGGTTCTAATGGAGTGGTAATAATTACGACTAAAAAAGGATCTAAAGGAGAAGCCTCTTTTACAGTTGATTCTTATTTAGGATTCTCATCAGTTGCTAAAAAACTCGATCTACTTTCTGCTGACCAGTATAGAAATGCAATTACGGAACCCGCTTTTGATCATGGAGGTAACACCGATTGGCAAGATGTTATTTATAGGACCGCCATTACTAAAAATAATTCGATGTCGTTTGCTAAGCAAACTAATTCCGGTAACTACTATGTTTCTTTGGCTCAAATGGATCAAGAAGGGATTGTAAATCAAAGTAATTTTAAACGTACATCGGCAAGAATTAATGCGGCTGAATCATTTTTGGATAACCAAAGATTGAAAGTAAAAGTAAACTTAACTGCTAGTGAAACAAAAGACAATGGCGTCCCTACGAGTGATGACGGTGGTTCTAATGGACAATTGATTATCCATACTTTGATGGCAAACCCTACAAGATCTGTATTTGATGAAAATGGAGATTATACTAACTTTAATATGAATGCACATTATAATCCTGCGTACTTATTGAGTATCTACGAAGACGAAACACGTACGTTGCGAGTTTTAGGAAATATTGAAGCTTCATTAAGAATCTTTAATGGATTAGAATATAAAATGAATTTTGGTGTTGACCGTTCTATTGCAGAAAGAAACACGACTATTTACCCGAATAAAACTGATTTAAACCCTCTAGGGAGGTATGTCCAAAATAACCTAGAGTCTCAAAGTTCTCTTATTGAGCATTACTTGACTTATAATTTGAATCTTAACAAGCATAAGGTAGAAGTGTTAGGAGGCTTTTCATATCAAAAATTTGAAAGATCAGGAACTGCTTACAGCATCGATGGTATTGCTGATAAATCAATAGGGATTAAGCCAGCAAATAGCCCAGGTTTTTCAGGAAAACAGTCTGGTGTATCTGGTTTTGCACAACAGAACGAACTTCAATCCTATTTTGGAAGAGTTAATTATACTTTCGACAGAAAATACCTTTTAACAGCTTCTATGAGAGCAGATGGATCTACTCGTTTTGGTCAAAATAATAAATATGGATACTTTCCTTCTTTCGCCTTAGGTTAGAATATTAATGAAGAAAATTTTTTAAAAAACTCTTCTGTAATCGATAATTTAAAAGTGAGGAGCAGTTGGGGGCAAACAGGAAATCAAGAGGTTCAAAATAAAATTACGCAGGCTAGTTATGCACTTGCAGGAGCAGATGGATATTACCTTTATGATGATCTTGCGTTAGTAAATGGGATTTCAATTACTAGAACCCCGAATCCTAATTTAAAGTGGGAAGTGGTAACGCAATATAATGTGGGTCTTGATTTTAGCTTATGGAAGGGAAAGTTATACGGAACCTTAGATTATTTTAATAAAACTACTACTGATGCAATTCTTAATATTCCTTCTCAAGTATTAAGTCCTACAAGTACGATCTGGGTAAATATTGATGGAAATATTGTTAATAAAGGGCTTGAATTTATGGTAGGATCTCAGCTCGTTAAAACAAATGATTTTTCGTGGAATATAGATTTTAATGGGGCAACTCTTGATAATGAAATTAAAAACTTACCCGTTTCGGAAATTTTATCAGGTACCATTTCTGGTCCGGGTCAGTCCGGAGTATTTGCTAATATATATAAGAGCGGTTTTGCCGCTGGATCATTCTATTTGTTAGATCATATTGGATTTGATGATAAAGGTGCTGATATCTATAGAGATACCAACGAAGATAAAGTAATTAACAATAGTGATCGTATTATTATTGAAGGCGCAATTCCAAAACTAACTTACGGTTTTAATAGCCAAATGCAGTATAAGAATTTTGATTTTTCCTTTTCTATTATAGGACAATCAGGAGGGTACTTGTTGAACAATACAGGATTAAACGCCTTAAATATAAACAACTTGGCATCCGATCGAAACGTGTCTTCTGCTTACTACAATTCGGGGGCAAATGTTACTAATGCGCCACTATTATCAACGTTATATCTTGAGAAATCTGATTTTATAAGATTGAATACGGCCCGATTAGGATATAACATTAAAACGGAGAAATTAAAATGGTTACAAAGTATGACGCTTTACGTAACGGGACAAAATTTACTTACATTAACAAACTATAGTGGATATGATCCTTTGATCAATAGTCCAAAATCGAATGGTGGGAATCAATCTATTGGTATTGATTACTCTAGTTATCCTACATCTAGAACATTTATTCTTGGTGCAACTTTAAAATTATAACTCATGAAATTAAATAAAATAGTAAATAGAAGTATCCTAATTGTATTCACAGCACTATTTCTTGCTAGTTGTACCAACTTAGATGAGGTCGTACTTGATGAGGTTCTAGGAGATGATGCCACAAGTGTTGATGGTGCCTTGGCAGCTGCTTATGATCGATTAGGAGACGGTACTTTTGTAGGTAAAAATGTTTTCGCAATGCAAGAATTCACTACCGATGTGGCTTTACTGCCTACACGTGGTAGTGACTGGGGAGATGGTGGTAAATGGCGTGCTATGCATGAATTTACATGGACTTCGGGTAGTGCTATTGTAACCGACAATTGGAATTTACTCACTAATGGTATTACAAGATCGCTTTCGGCTATTAAAATAATTAACAATAGTGATTCTAGTCAAAAAGCACTTTTTTTGGCTGAAGCCAAAGGACTTTTAGCTTTTTATACTTACACGATTTTAGATTTATACGGGCAAGCTCCTTACCTTGATCCTTATACTGAAGGAGGTCCATTACAAATCGTTCAAGCAGCAACAGCAATTGACGAGTTAATTGTAGAGGTGGAAGCCATAATCCCTGATCTTGCTTCTTTAGGTCAAAACAGTACACATACAGGTAGATTTACTAAGGAAGCTGCTTATAGTTTATTGTCTGCCATGTACCTGAACAGATCTGTTTTTAAAGACCGCTACAATGCAAGTTCTAATTTTAATTTTACTGAGGCTGCTGTTTCAGGTACTGGGACCGATATGGATAGAGTAATTTACTATACTTCATTGTTAATTGATTCAGGTAAATTTAATTTAGAAAGAAATTATTTTGATAATTTTAGTATTAATAATTCAAAAGGTTCGGAGCTTATCTTTGTAATTGTTCAAAAAATCGACAATATTAGAAACGGAGATAATGATTTTGCTTATAATTCGATGGGACGTAATCAAAGAACTTCCCCTTCAAATAGAGGAACGAACGGTTCTTGTACCACTCCTGAATTTTATCATAGCTGGGATAACAATCACGATGATCCCCGTTTTGCAAGAACCTATCAATACAGTGACGGAACGTGGTTTACAAATACTCAAATAGGAAGTGTACCTGCAAGTGATATTGTACCAAATAGTAATAATTTGCCTTGGTTTCATTTTACAAGAGGAATGATTGCAGGACCGCAATACGGACCAAAATTAACATCAGCAGGTGGTTTTGAAATGACTACAGATGGCAGAATTAAAGTGTCTGAATTGTACATGGAGAAAAGCGCTGGTACAAAAATGGATTTTACACCTGAATTGAATTTTGATGATCCAACGCAATCGGTGTTTGCACAAAATCAAATTAATAGAGGTGTACGTTGTTTTAAATGGGAGTTTGATCCGGAGTCTGGAAATGGTGGTAGTAAAGTAGATATCCCGTTATTTAGATTAGGTGGAATTTATACCATGCGAGCCGAAGCGTATTTTAGAAAAGGACAAAATGCTAGCGCTCTAAGTGATATTAATGCTTTGAGAATTACTAGAACGCGAGAGGCATTGTATAGTAATGCGCCTGGGAAAGCACTTACTTCAATTGATAGTGAAATATTGTTCAGAGAACTAGGTTTTGAGATGTATTGGGAAATGTACAGAAGACCTCAGATGATTCGTTTTGGGAAATATGATTTGCCTTATACAGCAAAACCACTTTCGCTACCTTTCAGAAGGATCTTTCCGATACCGCAACAAACCTTAGACGTCACCAAAGATTTCAAACAAAATTTTGGATACTAAAAACTAAAAGAAAACCAAAGAATCCGTCAAAGAAGAAATTTTTGACGGATTTTTATTTGTAATTACTATTCTGTTTTTTTATTCGAAGATAAGTAAAGGTGGTTAATAAGAGGGAAATATTAATTAATAGAATCAAACACTAAACTGAATTAGAACATTTTTAACCAACAATTAGTGGTTCCACCTGTTCATATTTCAGGCTGGTATATTGGCAGAATTCTTCTATCGATACCAACTCATTTTGGAGCTTATTGAGCTCTTTCCTCATGTTTTGCATCATTATTATACTTTGGCCGTAACTCTTTCCGGTAATGCGTTGTATGTCTTTGGGGTAGATACACAATCTTGTGGTTGCTGTTTTCATACACTATCTATAGCTTTGATTTACTATAACAACCTTTGTTTGGATATTCAATAAAACCTGCCCATAAGTTAAGCTGTCTTTTTTAAAATTATTTTTTTGATTCCAAAATTCTCCGAAAGTTCTGTGTTTTAAATAGGAATGCATTCTTTTCAGTACCGATTTAATTGCCTAAACTCTATCCTATAATTTTTAGATAATATAAATTCAGATTGCTTGTCAAATATAAATAATCTTCTGTGGGATAGATTTTAGTAATGTTAGAAACCCAAAATTTTAAGAGTTCAGTGACCACGAATTCTCTGTTTCATACATTGGAAACTACCAAATAATCAGGTTTGAATTGGTTTTATCCTTTAACTAATTGGTTAATAGGTTTATAAAACGTGATTTAATCTTATATTTAGCCATTTTGATTGCTTCTCACATTGGAACAAACTATTGGGTCTAGATATTTTAGTTTTAGTAGAAGGCACCTCAGTAGTTATTTTAGGACTACCTTAGCGCTGTTTTGACTCAAAATAAACGTAAGTTGTTTTTCCTTTCTAGCAATAACTCTTTTTTATGTCTCTTAAATGCAGTGGATTTTCCAATCATTATAGCCTTTTCAACCTACTTGTAATACTTGGCACATCCTTTCAATCAGAAGTATTTTTTCAATGTTTTTAATGAAAGAATAAATCATTGATGGCTCAGGGAAAAAGTATCCATTAATTCTTACAATATTTCGTGTTCCAATTCTTTCTCCCTAAGTCTTTTTTGAAGTTCAACGATGTACTTCTATTTTTGAGTTTATTTTAACTTGCTATTACGTGGAAACCTTCCAAAACCAAACTTTTCGTAACAATTGACTTTGGGAAGAATGCGTCTTAATTTGTCTAAAATAAGCCTCAATTGATCAGCACGTAGATGAACGACAATCAAAGTTCTTCTTGAATGGAACTCAAATCCGGTAAAATATCGTTACAACGAAAGATTGTGAAAAAAGCATGAAGGATACCAAATGGAATTATATTGAAAATAGCACTCAATCTACAAATAATTTGCTTCAATTGTACGTTTATAAGTAGTAGTGGAAATCCAACATAGTGATTTGGGTATGATAACAAAAAGGACATAATTTAACTTTAATTGGCCATGCGAAAGAGTCTAAATATAAAAATTCCTATTCTAATTTTTTAGCTTTTAGGGTAACACTAAATTAAAGGCTTTAAAGAGCTTTTTTTCCAAGGCTTGGCATTCGGTAATAGCTACTTTAATTAATAGCGACCATCAGAATTATTTTGATCTACTAATCGGATATTTATTACAGACACTCTCAAATAAATCTTTCTTGGATCGGAAGTTCCAAACTTTTTTTTAAATGTTCGTGACCAATCTCTAATTCAATTTCTTTGTTAGCTAGTAGCTTACGTAGTATTCTATTTTTTTCTTCTGATTGCTTTAACTCTTTACTACGAGTGTCGTAAGTTACTTTTAAACCCGCTTCTCCTTGGCTGTCGTGTTTCTTCTTCCAGCTATATAAAGTGCCGGTACTAACACTGTATTTACTGCACGTTTCAACGACTCCCAATTCTTCTGAAAAGGATAAAATTTCTAGCTTCTATTCTAAACTTCATTTCTTGTATTTCATATTTCAAAGGTAGTATATGAAATTTAAAATATCACTCCGAGCTTATTAAGTGCTGAACTAATTACCATCTTCTATTATGTATTGAAATAATTCTCGATGTGTTACTTTATTTCTAACCCAATCTACAAAAAACGAAAAATTCAAATTTACAATTTTTTTATTATGATAGGAAGATTTTTCCCAGCACTCAAAAAATTATGCGTGTGCCACTATTTTTGGTTTTCATAATGTAATCGATATTAGAATTATCTAAAAAATAGAATATCCAGTTTTTTTTACTTTTTCTTCCAGTAAATTTTGTGCAAAGCACACTAAAGACGAAATCGTAACTTTTTTTTTACTATTTATTTTTTTTATTTAAGTTTTTTTGTTTATAAAATTGTTAAACAATGTAATCTAACCATATTTTCTTAACATAGCCTACAATTATTATGAAAAAAATCACAATTTTATTATTTGCCATTTTTAACATTAGTGTCACCTTTGCCCAAAACACAGTAACTGGTACTGTAAGTGACCCAAGGAAAGAAGTTTTACCAGGAGCTAACATTCTAGAAAAAGGTACACAAAATGGCACTACAGCTGATTTTAATGGAGTATTTTCTTTAATAGTGAAGGATGGAGCTATTCTAGTAATTAGCTTTGCTGGTTACGAAATAAAAGAAGTAGCTGTCAACGGAAAACCTAATCTAAACATTGTTCTATCTGAAGGATTATATTTAAATGAAGTTGTTGTAACAGGAAATAGAACAAAGCCAAGAACAATTTTAGATTCTCCCGTACCAATTGATAATATTGACGTCAAAGATTTACAAAGTAGCGGTCAACCTACATTAGATAATATGTTAACTTTTAAAGTACCGTCATTTAACTCTCAAAGCCAAGCAATTTCTGATGCGACCGCTCATTACGACCCTGCAGATTTAAGGGGTTTAGGTCCAAGTAGAACATTGGTTTTAATTAATGGTAAGCGTAAAAATCAAAGTGCTCAAGTATATTTGAATAGAACACCGGGTAAAGGTGAAGTTGGAGTTGATTTAAAAAGTATACCAACAGCAGCAATTGAAAGAGTAGAAATTTTACGAGATGGTGCATCTGCGCAGTATGGTTCTGACGCCATAGCAGGTGTTATGAATATAATCTTAAAAAAGAATGTTGAGTATTCTACAATTACAACGAGAGCTGGAATTACTTCTCAAGGGGATGGCTTTAATTTATCTTCGGATTACAACACTGCTTTTGATTTTGGTAATGGAGGTTTTATTAACTTAACATTAGGCTATTACAATCAACAGTTAACAAATAGGGCGGGAAGTCCTGGAGTAAAAGATTTACCAGCAAACCCGTTGCCAAACTGGACGGAATGGGCGACTGAGGATCCAACTTTAGGGATGCAAGTGGGACAACCCGACATGGAAAAAAAGATTATTTATTAATATGGAACATCCATTAACTGAAAAATCTACACTATATTCTTTCCATGGATACACAACAAGGACAGGTCGTTCTTTTCCTTACTATAGAACCCCTTACTCGAGGCAGTCAGCTGTTGGAGATTCAGGGTTTTTAACAGTGCCTAGTGATTTTAAAGGTTACCAACCAACCTTTGAAGTAGAAATTAATGACCACATAAATGCAATTGGTGTTAAAATGGACATTAGTGAAAAGTGGAATGCAGACGCTAGCGTAACCTATGGTTCTAACGATGTATTTTACGCAGTGAATAACTCAGTGAATTTAGACTATTTAAAAGACAACAAAACTTCTCCTACAGCTTTTCAGCCAGGGGGGTATAGATTGACAAATGTTGTTGGTAATTACGATGTTTCTGGAATACTTTCAGAAAAAATTAGTGTAGCTACTGGTGTTGAATACAAAGTGGAAAAGTATGGAGCTTTTGAAGGAGATGCAATTTCATACTATAAAGGTGGTTCAGATTCTTTTCCGGGAATTAAACCAGAAGAAGCTGGTACTTGGACTCGAAGTAATATAGCAGCTTACGGGCAAGTAGATTATGACATTACATCAGACTTATTATTTGGTGCTGCAGGTAGGTATGAAAATTTTACTGATGCGGGTGATAATTTTTCTTGGAAAATTAACGGCCGTTATAAATTAGGTGAAAAAGGGGCAATTAGAGGATCCTATAGCACTGGATTTAGAGCGCCATCGCTACATCAACAGCACATTACTTTGAGTCAATATACTATTATTCAAGGAAGCGAACCTCTGTTGCAAGGGACTTTAGCAAATAATAATCCTGCAGTTCAAGGATTAGGTGTAAAAAAATTGTTTAATGAAACATCAGAGAATATATCAGCGGGTTTGACATATAAATTTAATAGAAATTTTTCTGCTTCTGTCGATTTTTATCAGATTAAAGTATATGATAGAGTTTTATTTTCATCGCAAGTTAGATACAAAAACGGGACGCCAGCAACAGCAACAAGCGCAGCTGTAATTACAAACCCAGTAGAGCAAATTTTAAGTGATAATAGAGTTACGGTTTTACAGTTTTTTATCAATGCAGGAGATACAAAAACTTCTGGGGCAGATATTGTGCTAAATTATAAGAATATAGCTATCGGAGATAACGGAAAATTTAATACTAGTTTTGCAGCTAATTTTAACAGAACAGATGTAGTTGCAATAACAACTCCGAAAGTATTAGCAGATGCAGGTTATAATATTTTCGATAGACAAGAAAGAGGATTAATAACTAAATCTAGGCCAAGATCTAAAATGATTTTAGGATTAAACTACGTTAATGATAAATGGGATGTGTCTTTGAATAACTCTCGCTTTGGAGAGGTAACAGTTGTCTCTCCATCAGCAGGTACGGTAGACGGTGTTGAAACAGCAAGAGGAATTGACCAAGTTCTAAGCGCAACAATAGCTACCGATATTGCTGTTTCTTTTAAATTGACCGATAAGATCTCTTTAAATGGAAATATCAATAATATTTTTGATGTATATCCAGATATCACTTTAGAATCTACAAAATCATCTCAAGCAGGTTCTAGATTTAAATATTCTTCTGAAGTACAACAAATAGGTCAATTAGGTACAACTTTTAGTATTGGTTTAAACTACCAATTTTAAATTACTGTACTAATATTACACGGATTGATAAAAGGAGCTTTCTAAGGAATGCTCCTTTTATCAATTCATTTAGTTTTATTAAAGATTAAAAAATCATTTTTCCCGATGCAAAAAAGAAAACCAAGTTTTTTATTTAAGCCTTATTATTATTGTAGTACTTGCGGTTATTATTAGTTTTGCGATGTTACTATTAAAACTGCCCACTATAATTACCCTTTTTTTCTTGTATTGTTTATACAGGTATTATTAGTGTTTTTCTTGGCCATACAAAAGAAAATATTAATGATTTTATTTTAGGGGGGGTAAGAAAAAGTGCTTTTGTTATTGTTATGTTACTGGTTATAGGATGTTTAATAGGTTCTTGGATTGTTTCCGGTATAATACCTACAATCATTTATTATGGTTTAGACATTATAAATCCTAATTATTTTTTGGTGGTTGGCTTAATCTCATGTTCGATAATATCTTATTTTACAGGAAGTGCTTATGCGTGTATTGGTACTATTGGTGTTTCTATGATTGGCATTGCAGAAGGTATGGGTATTTCATTACCAATAACTGCTGGAATGATTTTGTCGGGCGCTTTATTTGGGGATAAAATGTCTCCGTTTTCAGACACCACAAATATGGCATCGGGTGTAACAAAAACTCCGTTATTTGTTCATATTAAATCAATGCTATATACAACTTTTCCTGCGTGGATTATGGCTTTGATTATTTATGCTTTTATAGGAAGTGATTTCAATACGGGAGCTGTAAATATTGAGCAAATAGATAGTCTAAAAAAAGCAATCCAAGCAAATTTTCAAATATCTCCATTATTGTTAATAGTTCCATTGTTAACTATTGTCCTAGCAATTAAAAAGGTACCTCCGGTTATAGCAATCGGTATAGGAGCAGTTACAAGTATAATTGTTGCTTTAATTTTTCAACATCAATTTGATGTCCAAACAATTTTAAGAAGTTTGGTTGAAGGTGTGCAGATGGATTTTGGAAGCGATTTAACTACTAAGTTATTCTCGAATAGAGGTGGTATGGAAAATATGATGCACACGATTTCCATTGTCATTATAGCTCTTATTTTTGGAGAAATAATCACTAAAACAGGAATTTTGGGATCTTTAATCATTGGTTTAGAGAAGGTCATATACAATACTGTTTCTTTAGTTTTTATAACGATTCTTAGTTGTTTGTTGACAACAATGATTAGTAATAGTCAATATTTATCTATTCTGATGCCTGGAGAAGCTTTTTTGCCTTTATATAAAAGAAGAAACATATCCTCTAGAGTATTGTCTAGAAGCCTAGAAGATGGAGGGACTATGTTTGGGATGTTAGTTCCTTGGACGGGTGATGCTGCGTATGTTGCTTTAACTTTAGGTGTTGCCACAATTGATTATTTACCTTTTACTTTTTTTGCGCTATTAAGCCCAGTTGTTTCAGTAGTTTTTGCAGCATTTAATATAGCTATATGGAAAAGTTCAGATGATACTTGGGAAAGTAATGAGTAATAATTTATCTATTTGGTTCTTTAATTCACCCCATCATTCTTATTTTTTTTATTACATGTGCTAAAATCTATAATTGCTTTAAATATTTTGTTAGTGTGGTTATTTTAGAAATGAAAATTTAGTTATTTTAGCAGACACGTCGAAATTAAAAATAAATCTAACGTATTATTTGCAAGCATCGCTGTTTACAAATTTTGTAATATGGTTCTCCTTTTATTCAATTGGTGACCATGTTTACTTTACGGTAATTGAAAACGCTCAAATAAAATGAAGTGGAATCAAAAAAAATTGATATAATTACGATAAAAATATAACTCATACATTAGCAAAACTAGTTGTAAAATTGATTTTACAAATGGTTTTATTAGGTGCGTTATTACCAAAAATTAACGCAATTATTCATTCCAGAATTAGGTTTTTTTGTATATTTTTTCGATTTATAAAGAGTTTGAAAATCAGTTTCCATCAACATAATCTTGCAAATAACTGAATCGTGGAGTTAACTTTCCTTTTTCCGTCATTTTGGCTCTAGCCAAAACTCCGTCTTTATCATTATTAAAAAAAGCAGGAATTACATATTCCATAAACATCTCTCCAAATCCTTCACTGGCATCTTTTGGCAATTCACAGGGTAAATTATCTACCGCCATTATTGTAATCGCTGTTGGATGAAATGTATCTACTTCTTTATGTTCAGAGGGTAAATAACCATAAAATGGCTCTGCGATTGTGGTTGGTCTGAGTGTACAGGCAATCGGACCATTTATGTCACAGGAGATATCACCAACTACTTTTATTTTACAATCTTTTGATTGAAGCATCTCATTAGTAAGAATGTTTGGGGAGTTATTCGCATGAAAATGCCCAGTAATAACGATATCAGAAACTTTTGTAAATCGCTCAAAATTACTAATGTAATCGCCTGGATTTTGATAGAAATCGTCATTGTCTAACACTTTTTCATCAATCCTTTTGTTATAGTCCAGTACGTCAATCTGTGTATACACAGGTTGTTCATATTTTACGATTAAGTATTGCTCAACAGAAACTTCCTTGATTTTCATAGCGTCGAGAACTTCCTTGATACCACCTGCTACTTTCCCTACTCCTGTAATTACAATTTTTAAAGGAGGGAAGACAAGTCTTTGCAAATGATTGATTAATTCTTCTTTCCCGGAGAATGTTTCTGCTTTGGGCAAATGGAATAACGCATCTTTTAATCCGAATCCACGAATTGTATTATAAGCGCCCATAATTCCCGCATACCGTCCAAAACCTATTAATCTGAAGTTGTTGGCGTCGACTATTGTTTCATGATCGTATAAATCGATATTTTTTTCAAGAATAGCCTGTAGCAATTGTCTGTTGTAAGGCTGTTTTTTAATTGTATGGGAAAAAAAGACATAAGACTTGTCGGCAATTAGATTTTCTACAGGCACTTCTTTAACTCCAAATAGAACATCACAATCACTAATGTCATCTGAAATTTCAATCCCTACATTTGTATATTGCTCATCGGTGAAAACTCTAATATCTGAAGATTCTATTTTCACCAATACATCTGGATAAAGCTCTTTTAATTGTACTACTGCTCCAGGTGAAAAAACAACTCTTCTATCTGGTGGATTTTTTCTTTCTTTTAAAATTCCGAATTTCATATCTTGCCGTTTTTTTTATTTTAGTACATTTTATTGGATTAACTTATAACAAATATAACGTTTTAAAGTAAAGTAAGTTTTTTTTATAATAAACATATTCCTTAAACGATTGAAAGTTGATAGTCAAAATAAAAGAAAGACAAGCTCAAAACTTTAATAAGACAATACTAATAGTGGGACAGAAATATTTAACGAAGAGGATTGATTGCATAGTTTTTACTTAACAAATTTACTTCTCTGTAAATATATGTTTCTTGTACGTGATGGGAATATTTATATTTGTTTAATAAGTGCAATTTGGATATTATAACAAAAAGGACATGATCTAAGCGTAATTGGCCATGCTAAAGAATTTAAATTTAAAAATTCCCAGTCTAATTTTGTAGCTTTTATAGTAACACTAATTTAAAGGATATAAAGAGCTCTTTTTCCAGTAAGCTTTTAATTTTTCTGCGTACTCTTTTGGGGTAATCTTAATGTAATCTAAAAACTGCTTTTCTGTAGAGTGTCCCGTTATTTTCATGATGGTTAAGGTTTCTATCTTGCCGTATAAGTTGGAAGCAAATGAACGTCTACAAATATGGGAGGAGACTAATTCGTGTTTTGGGAACTTTCCAAAAGTTTTTCGATGAATGATTGTTTTTTTTGCGTTTTCACTTATTTCGGTTGAAGTCATTTTAGCGCCTTCAACAATTTCATTTATTCCTGATTTTTCACAAATAATTTTTATATAGTCGCTAAATTTCTGGTTACTAATTGCACGTGGGAAATTCCGCTTTTCTTTTATCTTTTCAAATATGCTGATAAATAGAAACTGTTGTAACACATTCGCTTTTTGAGCAAAGAACCTCTCATATTTTTTTTCAAGCTAGTAAGCGCGATTTTTTATCCTGTATTTTATTTTAACCTGTATGTCCACTGTAAAGTAATACCGGAAGCTCCTGTCTCTTTGCCATTCTACAAAATTATAGATTTCTATTTATAAGTGTATCCCATTATTTAAGGTGCTGAAACAACTCTTCTTTTCATAGAATAAGGTAAAACTATTTTATAATACAGAAAGTAGTCTACTATTGATTAAAATTTAATTAATTAAAATTGGTTCTATTATCTAATCAAAAAAGAAGAATAAGCAATTCGCTATCTAAAAAACACCTGAAACAAAAATCCACCTAATGGAACCTCCTTTTTAACCAACAATTAGTGGTTCCACCTGTTCATATTTCAGGCTGGTGTATTGGCAGAATTCTTCTATGGACACCAACTCATTTTGGAGCTTGTTGAGTTCCTTCCTGATGTTTTGCATCATTCTGATACTTTGGCGGTAACTCTTTCCGGTAATGCGTTGTATGTCTTTGGGGTAGATACACAATCTTGTGGTTGCTGTTTTCATACACTATCTATAGCTTTGACTCGGCTTTGTTATACATGAAAGTTGAGGTAATCCAGATTATTTGATTCAATAAAATTAGTAAAAAAAACCTTTAGTTTAGAAGCTGCAATTTAATGCAATTTGTAGATGTAAAAAACTGCCATTAATGTCATATTAGGACATTTATACCATTGTGGAACAAGTGGAATACTGACTTAACTTAAATTGTTTATTTAAGTGTAATATTTGTTTTAAAATCAATCGGAATCGTTGCAACGGAAAGAGGATTGAGAGACTATTTAAAACATATTATAAACTTAAATTTTAGGAATTATGGCAAGACAGAAAGGCATAATTAAGTTGAAAGGGACTATCGGAGATATTACTTTTTACAAGACCCAAGACGGTCATTTGGCGAGAGAAAAAGGCGGAATCGATGCTAGCAGAATCAAGAACGATCCTGCGTTTCAAAGAACGCGTGAGAACGGTTCTGAATTTGGGAGAGCTGGTAAGGCTGGAAAAGTGTTAAGAACGGCGCTCAGAGCCTTACTTCTAAACTCTGCAGATGGTAGAGTGGTCAGTCGGTTGACCCAAGCGATGGTCAAAGTGATTCAAGCTGACATGATCAGCGAACGTGGATTGCGAAACGTGATTGACGGTGAAGCGGAACTACTTGCTGGTTTTGAGTTCAATATTAGAGGGAAACTCGGTACGAGTTTGTTTGCACCTTATGTAGGTACCATCGACAGAGTATCGGGCGATATCAGCATTGCTATGGATCCGTTTATTCCCGCTAATATGATTGCAGCTCCAGGGGGAACAACTCATTTTAAAATTATTTCAGCAGGTGCTGAAATTGATTTTGAAGCAGAGACTTTTGTTTCTACAAACTCAGCAACAACGATTCTTCCTTGGGATATGACCGAAACCGTAGCGATTAGTCAGGTAAATCCGGTTACGGCCAACAGCACAAAACCCTTGTTTTTAGCCTTAGGTGTGGAGTTTTACCAACAAGTAAATGGCCAAATGTATCCGTTGAAAAATGGATCCTACAACCCGTTATCGTTGGTTAACGTCAGTGGATTGTAAGTTAGTATTAAGCAGAATTTATTTTCCCGATGGAACGCAAGGGGTCCTAGAATGGAACGGCACCCTAGTTTGTTATACCATCGAATTGCCTTGGTTGGGAAATCAAAGGCGGATCTCTTGCATTCCCGAGGGAGACTATTTTTTGAAAAAGCGATACAGTACTAAATTTGGATGGCACTTGCATGTACTACATGTTCCAGGAAGAGATTTAATCTTGATCCATCCCGCTAATGACGCCAAAAAAGAATTGCGGGGTTGTATTGCTCCAGTTAGCCAACACACCGGAATAGGGAAGGGTAGTTCCTCTAGAATAGCGTTAGAAAAGTTGAAAACTTTAGTTTATGCAGCTTTGGAACGCAATGAGATAGTTAAAATAAGTATTCAATCTAAAAAAGCATCAGTATGAATTTAATTAATAGGGCAATGGCGCCCACCCCAAAATTTTTCAGGATTTTGCGAAGTATTGGTTTGGCTTTGTTGGCCATCAGTGGTACTGTAATAGCCGCTCCGGTAGTATTGCCAGTGGCGATTGTTAGCGTTGCAGGATATATGGCAGTTGCTGGCGGCGTAATTACGGCCGTGAGTCAATTGACGGTAAGTCCCCTAGCCCCGGAATGGGGAACAGAGGACGAGGAGCACCAAGGTAAGGACCCTAGAGAAAATTCAGGGTAAATGGAAGCGGATACTTCACTTCGAATCGGTACTGCTTCGGGAACCTTATTGAGTATTGCACCCAACATTTTCTCTCAAGACATTCAAAAAACGATTATCTTAGCTGTTGTCGGAGCGACAGTCAGTTTTATGGTGTCAGTTTTTTTAAAATGGTTGACAAAGAATAAAAAATAAACTCATTTTGAGGAGACTTTGAAACAAGTTCAGAGCGAGTTAAATTCAGTTTTCGTGTGGTAACCTTTACTGAATTTTACAAAGCCTAATCGCGAGATTAGGCTTTTTTTATTGGCAATACCTAGACAAAATACATTTCTTGAGCTCAAGAATCAGTTTAAGATTTTTTTCTAAATGCTCTTTTTGTTGTTCCAAAGCTTTGATACTTTCGATGTCTTTTTGGTGCTGTGCGAAATCATTTAGCATTTTGGTTACTTTTTGGTCAAATTCACTCTGGAAGCATTTTATTCGAATAAATGGAATAACGGAACCAATAAGGTGTTGGTGCCAGAATTTCATTTGCCAAAGGCTGTATGCGAGCCAATAGATCATTTCAGCGTCTTCTTTGGATGAAAATTGAATAACAAAACTATTGGTAAAAGGTTCTTTTTGAGGTCTTCCACTGTTCCTTCCTTTATTGAGGATAAAGATTTGGTTCCCCTTGTACGAGATATTTTTTTGATGGGTTTTGATTATAAAGTTTGGCATCGCTGTGGATTTTAGGTTCGGTTTTTTTCGGTTTAAATTTTTTCGAAAAGAAAAATGAGAAAAAAAGAAAGCCGTGTCGAAAGCGGAAAAGACGAACGAAAACGGAGCGCTGAAAAGCTGAAATTACCTCAGCTTGAAGCCGACTGAAAGAGAGGAATGGACGCTATATTTGCTGGTTTTTTTTCTCATTCTTTTCGATAAAATGCAGGTTAGTTGTGGTTTACTTCTTAGGGAGTCGTTTTTGTGAAAACGGCAATCAAACACCCCCAAGCACCGCAAGGAGTGGAGCTAAAATGTAGCGTTAGCGCAATTATAGCGGAATAGATGAGGAGCGCAGCGGCGGTGTTGCGGCAATCGAACAGCTACCATAAACGCGGGAATGGAGTAGAGGAGACCCTGATTTTATCAGGGTAAACGGAGCGAAAAGAAGCGGATAGGAGCGTGTAACGGCGGGAAAAAAATAAAACACTCCCGACTTTTTTTGGAGGGAAACCTTGATTTAGGGCAAAGTGAGGTTTTTCATCGAACGGCGCCGACCCCGATGGCTGTGCGAAGAGCGCCACCGCTGAAAAAATAAGGGGCGACAGACATGATACTGCTGATTGCAGCGCAGCGGAGTTTACGAAGCGAAGCGGAATGAAGCTGTATTGTGGCTGTAATAGCCCCGACGATCGCAGGAAGTGACCGTGTGGAGATGAGGAACGAAACGGCGCAAAA
>NZ_AJXL01000046.1 GCF_000264055.1 Flavobacterium sp. ACAM 123
TTGGATATGCTGCATCTGAAAGACAATAATATTTAACTGCAATATCATTATAACTTTGAGGAGTAAAAGACATCGAAATAATTTTCATTGTATAACCTCTTAATAAAAACCTAAAATCTCTTATTAAGTCACTTATTTTGTTAAATCTATCTTTGTTGTTTTTAAATAAATAACCAACATTTTCGACTGTATTTGGTAATAAGTAGCTGGCTGTTCCTTCTTCAATAAACGAAAAATTTAAACAATTTTTATTTGTAATTAAAATTCGCTGGTGCATGTGCATTAAATCAATATAGGCGACAAAATTCTCATTTTTTTCTAAAAATGAATTTATGTATTTATCTGATTCTTTAGGGGTATTCCAATATCTAATTTTTTCGATTAAACTTCTATTTATACTGTCAAATGATTTCTTTACATACGGCAAATTTATGATTGGGTCGTATCCTGATGTTAAGATAAGTATTTCATCATCTTTCAAATTATTTGTTTTAATAACTGCAATAGCCATTAAAAAAGTTATTGGAGAATGAATAGTGAAAATATGTTTCATTTTAACGTAAATTATTTCGTTTGCTCACTAATAGCTCTGCGATTTTCCAATCTATCATATCATCGATATCATGAGAGCTTAAGTCGTCCATAACATACTTTTTGTTATGTTTAAATTCTGTCATAGACTTTTGTTTTAGAGCTTCAACGTTTATAACATATATTGCACCATTTAATTCATAAACTTTTGGACAATCTTGTCTTGTAATAAAATTGCCTTCTTTAGAATTAACTAGCCATCCTTGTTCATTTTCTTCTCTGAGAACATAATAGGGATTTGATTTTGTCTCTTTAACCGATACTACCATATCACAAGATGCATCATAAAGTTCTAGAGCTTCTACTATTTGATCAGATGTTCTAAAAGGAGAAGTTGCTTGTAAGAGAACTAAAACATCTGGATAGTACCCTTGATTTTCATAGTGAACAAGAGCATGTAATAATACTTCATACGTTCCTGATTTATCGGTTGAAAGTTCTTTTGGACGCATGAAAGGCACTTGTAAGCCACAACGTTCTGCTACTTGTTTGATTTCAATATCATCAGTCGAAACGCAAATAGTATCCATTGGAAAAACAGTAGTTGCGGCTTCGATTGTGTATTGGATTAATGGTTTGCCGTTCAGTAATTTTATATTTTTCCCTGGAACTCCTTTCGATCCTCCTCTTGCGGGTATTATTACTAATGGTCTCAAAATTTTATATGTTTAATATCTTCTTGTGCTTTCTTAAAATCATCGTGTTTGCCGATATCCAACCAATATCCTACTAAAGGGTAGGAGATAACTTTTAAATTTTCAGCAATTAATTTTTCTATCAAGTCCGTTGCATTAAAAAAACTGTTTTTGGGAAGGTATTGTAAGGCTGTTTTTTTTATTAAATAGATTCCACCATTAGAATAGTAAGTGTAAGAAGGCTTTTCTTTAAAGCTTTTAATATCTCCAGCCTGAGTTTCCAGTACGGCATAAGGAATATCAACTTGATAAGGAATTGTAACTACTGAAATATCAGCGTCTTTCTCTATAAAATCGATAAACAAATCTTCATAATCTAAATTGGTAAGCAAATCAGAATTGGTAACTAATATATAATCTTGTGTAAAATTGTCTATTTTTGAAACGGCACCTATTGTTCCTAAAGCTTCGTTTTCCCAAATATAATTAATTGCAATATTTTTATTTGATCCATCACCAAAATAGGTTTCTATCTGTTCTCCTAAATATTTAACAGAAACCCAAAAATCATCAATACCATACAAAGCCAATCGGTCTACGTTGTACTCCATTATTGCTTTACCGCCGACTTTTAGTAGTGGTTTCGGGATTGTGTCGGTAAGTGGTTGCAGACGTTGTCCTCTTCCACCGGCCATTATAACAACATCTATAGGTAAATACGATTTTGTTTCTCTAAAGTTGATTACATTGACTATTTTGTCATCATTATCAATGATAGGTAAAATCCTGAAATTTCCTTCTCTATAAGCTATAATTTTTTGAATGTCTTTGTCTCCTTTTCTTATAATTTTAGGTTGTGTGTGTATAACATCATTTACAACTTTATCTATAGTCGCTCCATTAATGAATGCTCGTCTAAAATCACCATCTGTAAGAGAGCCTATTAACTTATCACTATCATCAACTACGAATAAAATCGCATCTTTAGCAAGGAGATCTAATTTAATTAAGGCTTGCTTTATTGTTGAACTAGAACAGATAAGATGGTCTCTAAAATTTCTCATGTTCATTTTTTAGAATTTGTGTTATTTTTTTGGCTGTTTCACCATCGCCATAAATACTTGGAAATGTGATTTTATCAAATTTCTCTATATCCTTTACAGCTTTTAGGATAGCAGATTTTGCTACTGGTACAGAAATAATATTTTGAGTTTGAATACGTCCCTTTTGTCGGTCACCTATATTAATCACCCATTTTGGAAAAAAAGCTGCTTCAACAAATCCACTAGAGGTATTCCCTAACATAAATTGGCAATGTTTCATACAAGATAGGTAGCCAAGCATTCCAAAAGACTCTACTATGATTAACTTAGGATTATGTATACCATAATCTAGAATTATTTCTCTTAGCTGATCGCCAATCGTATCAGCATTAGGTAGTGTAATAATAACTTGATAGTCATTCATTAAATATGAAAACGATGCTAATAATTCTTGTACATAATTGATGTTTTGTTCCAAGTTAACTGTCTCAGGATGATAAGTCGTTAAAATGGTTGGAAGTGATAAATTGATATTAAATTTAGATTTAAAGTCTTCTATACTCAAATACTCTATATTTTTTAAATTCTCAACACTTAAAGCACCAACATTAAAAGTTTGTGCGTCAGGGTTTACTTGAATAGCTTTTCCTTTATAAACATCGGTAGAAACAAATAAAAGTTGTGACATTAACGAAATAGAATGCCTGTAAACATTATCTATTGCTCCTAAGGTTATTTCACCTGCATGAATGTGTGCTATCCTGTAAACAAATGGAGTTGTTGCTGTAACCGCAGCAAACATCTCATATCGGTCACCAAGAGCTAAAATATAATCATATTGATTTTTTGACCAGAAATCCGCAAAAACAGAAATAGTTTCACCGATATTGTTCGAAATTGCCAGTTGATCTTGGTTTGACACCGGTGTATGTATTTGACGAATTATCTTAAAATTGTAACTTATGATTTCATCAATTGTATAGCCGTGATTTTTTGACAAATGCGTCCCAAAAGCTATAATTTCTAATTGAAAAAAAGGATTTGATTCTAATTGATGTAAGAGTGGTAAATAAATACCAAAATCAGCGCGCGAACTTGTTAATACAGCAACTTTCATAATTCTATTAATTCATCATCTTCAAAATCTCTGATGGCGACTGTTCCTAAAACTTCCTCCCAACGCATAGCAGAAATTCCATTTCCAGGTCTTTTAGTGGTGATATTATTAGTTGTATAAACAGCACCTTTTTTTATATCTGTTTTAGCAAAAATGCTTTTACGAGCTATAGCTATATTTTTCATCTCACTCGCACTTGGTTCTTTGATTCCGTTTCCTGAAAGTGCCTCTTCAATATTTCTAATGGCCTTACACATGGCGGTTAGTTCATCAGGTTCTAATGAGGCAGCGTGATCCGGACCAGGCAAGTTTTTGTCTAAAGTAAAATGTTTTTCTATCACAGAAGCTCCTAATGCTACAGCTGCAATGGGCACTTCTATTCCTAATGTATGGTCTGAATATCCAATCTTAACGCCAAATTCTTTCCCAATACTCAACATCGCTTTCAGATTTACATCCTTCATTGGAGTAGGATATTCAGTATTACAATGCAGAATGGTAATTTTTTCCCTTGCAATTCCTGAATCTAAAAAGATATTTAACGCGTCTCTAATTTCAGTCATCAGTGACATTCCAGTCGATATAATAACTTCTTCAAATAATAACGCTGCTTTCTTTAAATAGGGAAGGTTCGTAATTTCTCCACTTGGAATCTTAACTAGTTTCAAGCCTAATGCTGCTAGATAATCTAGAGAGTCTAGATCAAATGCAGTTGAAAAAAATTTAATTTTTTTCTCCTTACAATACGCTATTATTTGTTCGTGTTGGCTATGCGAAAGCTCTAATTGTTTCAACATTTCCAATTGACTATTGTTTTCGTTTTTGGTGTTTTGAATTTGGTACGTTGCCTTTTTAGCCGATTTCGACACTAAATTCTCAGCCTTAAAAGTCTGAAATTTGACATAATCAACTCCAGCAATTACTGCCGCATCAATAAGTTGGAATGCTTTATTAATATCACCGTTGTGATTAACGCCTGCTTCGGCAATGACAATTACTTTGTTATTCATATTATTCTCGCTGGGTTGCCAACAACTTTTAAATTATCCGCTATATCATTTATAATTACAGAGCCAGCGCCAATAATCACGTTTTTACCAATCGTTATGCCTTGTTTTATTACTGCATTAGCACCAATAAAAGTATTTTCTCCTACAGAAACATTTCCACACAATACGACACCAGGAGCTATATGAACTGCGTCTGCTATAGAGCATCCGTGCTCGATAATGGAAGCTGTATTGATAATGCAAAAATCACCGATCGTGACTAAGGGATTAATAGATACATTTTTAGAGATAAAATTTCCAGTTCCAATGGTTATTAATTTGGTGATGGATGCAGAAGGATGCACCACATTTAGTAAACTACAATCTTTAATTTGGATTAATTTTCCAATTTTACTCCTAGTATAGTTATCGCCAATTCCAAGTATGAATTTATTATCCGAATTAAATCCATTAAAATTAGGATCTGTTTCTATACCCAAGTATACTAAATTAAAAGGATTCATTTCTACTGGGTTTGGTTCTAAATAACCATCTATATTTTCTCCTGAAAGCAAATATGCTTCAGAAACTACTAAGCCATGCTCAGAATATCCCGCTAAAATTGTTTTTGATTTATGCACTTTTTAACTACTAAAATTTTGTTACTTTAATTACACTTCTAAAGCTTATTATCAGCATCTTCCAAAATCCCCTTCACATCATAAACCACCGAATTTTCTTTTTTAAGAGCAACTAAGTCTAAAGCCAAAAATTCTTTGTGTGCTACTCCTAAAACTACTGCATCAAATTTGGTTGTTGGTTGCACTTCGACAAGCTCAGTGTGACATTTGATGGTGGTTAGATTGTACTCATGCTGTACTTCTGTAGGATTAGCCCAAGGATCATAAATCGTGATGTTGACATTGTAGTCTTTTAGCGCACTGATGACATCTACAATTTTCGTATTTCGAACGTCTGGACAGTTTTCTTTGAAAGTAATACCAAGCATTAAAATCTCGGCACCATTTATTTTGATGTCTTTGCGAATCATTGTTTTGATGATTTGTGTAGCCACATAATCACCCATAGAGTCATTGAGGCGTCTTCCAGCCAAAATAATTTCTGGATGATAGCCTACTTCTTGTGCTTTTTGTGCCAAATAATACGGATCTACCCCAATACAATGACCACCAACCAAACCCGGTTTAAAGGGAAGGAAATTCCATTTGGTTCCAGCAGCTTCTAAAACCGCATGCGTATCGATGTTTAGTAAATTGAATATTTTAGCTAGCTCATTAACGAAAGCGATGTTGATATCACGTTGCGAATTTTCAATGACTTTGGCGGCTTCGGCCACTTTTATCGTTGGAGCAAGATGTGTCCCGGCAGTAATAACTGATTTGTACAACTCATTTACTATTATCCCAATTTCTGGAGTAGAACCCGATGTTACTTTTAATATTTTTTCAACAGTATGTTCTTTATCACCAGGATTGATGCGCTCTGGGGAATAACCTGCAAAGAAATCTACATTGAATTTTAAACCGGAAGCCAACTCTAGAACGGGAATACATTCTTCCTCGGTAGCGCCGGGATATACCGTAGATTCGTAGATGACGATGTCACCTTTTTTTAGCACCTTAGCTACTGTTTCACTGGCCTTGTACAGTGGTGTTAAATCAGGGCGGTTGTTCTTGTCAACTGGTGTAGGGACAGTGATAATGTAATAGTTACAGTCCGTTATTTCCTTTATCTTACTGGAGCAGAGTAATCCTTTATTATCAGTGGTAAACTCAGTTACTAAGACGCCTTGCAATACTGAGTCACTTATTTCTAACGTTTTATCACTTCCTGAATTTAGTTCGGATATTCTTTCCTCATTGATGTCAAATCCTACTACTTGATACTTTGTGGCAAAAAGGCGGGCCAAAGGCAAGCCAACATATCCCAAACCAACTACTGCAATTTTTATACTCATTATTTTTTTATTAGGAACCAATTGCTTGATAAACAAATCCAATTTTTTCCATTACTTTCTTATCCAACACATTTCTTCCATCAAACACAAAAGCAGGCTTTTGCATTTGATCGTATATTTTTTGCCAATCGTAGCTTGTGAATTCACTCCATTCTGTTAAAATCACTATTGCATGTGAATCTTGACACACGTCGTATGGATTATCTAGGATAGTCAATCCATTTTTGTTTTCTAACTCAGATCGACTATTTAAATAATTCACATCAGAATGGATTTGTGTTTGCGTAACTTTTGGATCATATACAGTGATGATTGCTTGCTCGTCTAATAAATCATCGGCTACATATATTGCTGGTGATTCTCTGGTGTCATTGGTATCTTTTTTAAAAGCCCAACCCAAAAAAGCTATTTTTTTACCAGAAACGGTATTGTATAATGTTTTGACAATGGTTTTGGCAAAACGACTCTTTTGATGATCATTCATTACTATAACCTGTTCCCAATAATCAGCTACTTCATTCAATCCATAAGATTTAGCAATGTAAACCAGGTTCAATATGTCTTTTTTAAAGCAGGAACCTCCAAAACCCACAGAGGCTTTAAGAAATTTGGAACCAATGCGACTATCCATCCCTATTGCTTTGGCTACTTCATTTACATCTGCACCCGTTTTTTCGCATAATTCTGACATAGCGTTTATGGAAGATACTCTTTGTGCTAAAAAGGCATTAGCTGTCAATTTTGATAATTCTGATGACCAAATATTTGTTGTCAGAATTCGGTCCTTTAACACCCAATTAGAATAAATAGCAACTAATTTTTTAATGGCTTCTTGGCCCTCCATACTTGTATCTCCCCCTATTAGTACACGATCAGGATTTAATAAGTCTGCTACAGCGGTGCCTTCTGCTAGGAATTCTGGATTTGAAAGTATTTGGAATTTAACTCCATTTCCCGTGTTTTCTAGAATGTTTTTAATAGCACTAGCAGTTCGAACGGGTAAGGTCGATTTTTCAACCACTATCTTATCTGACGTAGAAATTTTAGCTATTTGTCTGGCACACAATTCAATGTATTTTAAGTCGGCTGCCATGCCTTTACCAACACCATACGTTTTAGTAGGCGTATTCACTGAAATGAAAATCATATCTGCGGCATCGATTGCCCTTTCTATATCAGTCGAAAAAAATAGATTTCTTCCTCTTGCTTCTGCAACTATGGCGCTTAAACCTGGCTCATAAATGGGAATATTATTTACATCAGCATCATTCCATTCTGCGATTCTTTTTTGATTTAAATCAACTACAGTTACCTTGATATGAGGACATTTTTGAGCAATAATAGCCATTGTGGGTCCACCTACGTAACCTGCTCCGATACAGCAAATATTTTTAATCACTTTCAATTATTTTTTTAAATTTTCCCAATACCAGGAAGTAGCTTGCTGCAATCCTTGTTGCATTGAAAATGCTGGATTGTATTGTAATAACTGTTTTGCTTTTTTGATACTCGCTAAGGAATGTGGAATATCACCGGCGCGGTTAGGTCCGTAAATTGTTTCTACCGTTGCTATTAGAGGATCAAACTCTGCTAAACATTTTTTAAGGTTTTCAATTAAATCATTTAGGGTGGTGCGATCTCCAAAGGCCGTATTATAGACGGTATTGATCGCTGCGGGGTTTTCCGTTAACATTGCTAATTCATTCATTTGAATCACATTGTCTATATAAGTAAAATCTCTAGAAAAGTTACCGTCCCCATTTACGATAGGGCTTTCGTGGTTCATTAACTTTTTCACGAATAATGGAATCACAGCTGCATATGCGCCATTGGGATCTTGTCTTCTTCCAAATACATTAAAATAACGGAGACCAATTGTTTCTAAACCGTAGGAGTTGCTAAATATTTCAGCGTATAATTCGTTCACATACTTCGTGATGGCATAGGGTGATAGCGGTTTTCCTATTACTTCTTCCACTTTTGGGAGTGCTTCTGAATCGCCATAGGTGGAGGAACTTGCCGCATAGACAAATCGTTTTACTTTGGCATCTCTAGCGGCAACTAGCATATTTAAAAATCCAGAAACATTTATATCGTTAGTTGTGATCGGGTCGTTAATCGATCGCGGTACAGAACCTAAAGCGGCCTGATGTAAAATATAGTCAATACCTTTCGCGGCCTTTTGGCAATCTTCTAAATTACGAATGTCACCGTCTATTAGTTCAAAGTTTGGATTATCTAAAAACGAACTGATGTTATAACGGTGTCCTGTAGCGAAGTTATCTAAGCAGGTGACTTGATATCCTCTATTCAAGAAGTGTTCACATAAGTTGGATCCTATAAATCCAGCACCTCCAGTTATTAAAATTGAATTCTTCAAAATTTTTTACTATTTTTTATTTTACTTTGGCTAACTCAATGTTCATTACTTCCTTACGCAATACACTGCTAGAAAAACGATGGTCTCTGTGATTGAAATACAATTCTATTCCTTTTTCTTCACAATAGGATCGTCCTGTAAAGTTGTGATCACGGTATTCATCGCCTACTATTCGAACATCGATATGAAAGGACTTTAGGATATCTTCAAGATCTTGTTCTGTGGCATAGGGGACTATTTCATCGACGAATTTGCATCCTTTGAGTTGTATATAGCGCTCTACGACCGTTTGAGTGGGTTTGTTTTTTTCGGGTCTATCTATTGTGGGATCTGTTTGTAATCCACAAATTAAATAGTCACAGTGTCTCTTGGCTTCTTCTAGCATTTTGATGTGACCTGCATGTAGTAAATCGAATGCACTAAAAGTTATTCCTATTTTCATAATTTTTCCACGGCTTCGCCCCATGAGTCACATATTGTCTCATTTTGGGGATTTTGTAAATGGTATTTTTTAATATTCAAAAGTCACATAAAATCCGAGTTGGATTAAAGCAACGGTAATTTGTTTTTTATTCACTTTTATAATTCTTCCTTCTTGCTCTTTAAAAGGGCCTGATGGAATAAGTAATCGTTGTCCTGTCATTAAATTCTCGACGCTGATATCTAAATAGGGCATCGATAGTGACTCTTTTAGGTCATTGATTTCTCGATCTGGCACTTCCGCAGGCTTTCCTAACCAAAATAAGTACCGTACTACGCCAGGTATATCAAAAACTTTTGATCGCTCTTGATTTTCTAATCTTACAAATACGTACGACTTTAAAAGTGGCACTTTTATGGTCTTTTTGCGATCTGACCACTGCCTTGTTTCTTCCTTGTAAGGACAATAGGATTCAAAGCCTATCTTTTCTAATCTTTCGGCCGCTTTTAACTCTTGTTGCGGTTTTGTATACAAAACGAACCATATTTTATTGTCTATTTTCATCTAATAAAATTTTTTGCATGCAATTTTATTTTAAAGACTATTCGGTTTCTATATTAGGTACCATTTAGTAAGCTATTTAGATAATCTTGGTCTGCTTTAATTTCTTCTATTAAAAAAGTTTTAGTTTGTATTATCCGTTGGAGTAACAAAACCATTTCTTCCTTGATCTTGGTAATAACTCGTTTTTCTTCGTTGGTAATTGCGTTTGCTAATTCCTTCTCAAATAATAGCAATAGTGTGTAATCTGAAACTACTTGTTGATGAGCAGCAAAATGATCCTTTGATAAAATATTCACACCGTTCATTTGTAGTATTTTTAGATTCGACCTATCGACGGAGCAAAAATGGGTATTGTTTGCGTGACTAAAGGAATCAATGTAATAAATGGAATCAAAAAAGGAATAGCTGTAAATGCTGCTTAACTGTAGTAATAAAGTATAGTCCCCAGCAGTGTTACTTATTACTTTTAGATTCGGTTTTGTTTCTGTTGATTCAGTTTTAGTAGTAGAGTGATTTTCAAAAATGGCAAAATGGGGTATGAGTTAAACATAAAGAATTAGAACTTTGATTTTTTGATAGGCTGGTGTGTTCTTTTTTTAACCACATAGAATCATAGACTTTTTTATGTGGAAAGGCGCTTCGCTTTTTTTAGTTAGTTTTTAGTGTTGCGCGCTTGAGTTTTGGTCTGTTTTTCTTTTTTTAAACACAGAGAATCACAGAATTTTGTAACGTTGAAAGTCGCTGTGATTTTTTTAGTAGTTTATAGTTTTGAGTGCTTGGTAGGCTGTTGAGTTCTTGTTTTTCTTTTTTTTAACCACATAGAATCATAGCATTTTTTTATGTGGAAAGGCGCTTCGCTTTTTTTAGTCTTTTATAGTTTTGCGTGCTTGAATGGTGGTGTGTTCTTGTTTTTTTTATTATAAATAGAATCATAGCATCTTTTTATGTGGAATGGCGCTTTGCTTTTTTTAGCAGTTTTTAGCTTTGCGCTACAGAGTGGTGTTCTGTTGTTCTTTTTTTTAACCACATAGAATCATAGCATCTTTTTATGTGGAAAGGCGCTTTGCTTCTTTTAGTCAGTTTTTAGCTTTGCGCTATAGAGTGGTGTTCTGTTGTTCTTTTTTTAAACACATAGAATCATTGCATTTTTTTGTGTGGAAAGGCGCTTCGCTTTTTTTATCGGTTTTTGGCTTTGCACGCTTGAGTGGTGGTCTGTTGTTGCTTTTTTAAATACCATAGAATCATAGCCTTTTTTTGTGTGGAAAGGCGCTGTGCTTTTTTTTATCGGTTTTTAGCTTTGCGTGCTTGAATGTTGGTCTGTTTTTCTTTTTTTTAAACAAATAGTAATCATACCATTTTTTTATGTTGAAAAGCGCTTCGCTTTTTTTTAGTAGTTTTTAGTGTTGCACGCTTGAGTGGTGGTCTGTTGTTGTTTTTTTAAATACCATAGAATTATAGCATTTTTTTGTATTGAAAGGCGCTGTGCTTTTTTTAGTCTTTTATAGTTTTGAGTTCTTGCTAGGCTGTTGAGTTCTTGTATTCCTTTTTTTTACCACATAGAATCATAGTATTTTTTTTTGTTGGAAAGGCGCTGTGCTTTTTTTAGTTCTTTTATAGTTTTGAGTTCTTGCTAGGCTGTTGAGTTCTTGTATTCCTTTTTTTTACCACATAGAATCATAGCATTTTTTATGTGGAAAGGCGCTTCGCTTTTTTTAGTAGTTTCAATTTAAGGATCACCCAGTTTTGATGATTAGAGGTATATAATGTCCACTCAATCCGTACTCAAAGTTGGTGATCATACAATAAGGTCCAATTTGTACTATTTTGAATTGTTTCTTGAAGGCTGTCACTGTCTTTGTAAAGGGCTGGTAGCGATTTTTCAACTGGATACATTTAAGGATTAGTTGTTAGTAAGTGTTTTATCTTGCTATTTCAACTATTCATTCGTTTATTTTTGATAAGATTTTTCTTTCTGGGTGTAATGTAAATTATAGGTCAATTAGTTTAACCGAAAAGCTATAAATAGGCCTGAAGGAATTAAAAAATCTACATTTGAAAAGTATTAATCAAATGTTAATTTTTAACACTTTTAAGATTTTCTACTGCGTTAGGAGTCTAAATTCTGGAGGGCTATTTTTAAATATGTCTTGTAATATTATAAATATAAAACGTATACTAATTATTAAAATAGTTTTTGTTCATCATGATAGATTTCTAAAATAAATACACGAACAGTACAATCAATTTAGTAATTAACCTTACTCCTTATTGTTGATGTTGTCTTCTAGAAAGAATACTTTGTAACGATATAATTAATTATTCAATCATAAATTATGTTAAACCTACTTTATTTTAAGATCGAACTGGATCTTAAAGAGCAAATAGAATGCTTTGTTGACGGCTCTTCTATTAAAAAAGTAAATTTTCAAACTACCGATGATTTAGACGAGTTAAAAGATTTCTATTCTAACAGTAATTTTGATATTATTGTCATAGACCCTAGTCAAGATAAAGATGAAATCATCGCTTTGGTAAAAAATACAGCGGTGACTCTTTCTAAGTTGATCATTTTATCTTCTGTTAAAGATGATGCTTTTGACTTTGTGAATTTTAACATTTTCGGTTTCTTGTCCTATCCTGTGTGCACGGTAGAAGTGCTAACCATACTTAATAGGTGCTTTAGTAAAATTTCCTTAGAGAACGAAGCGCATCAGCTAAAATTTGCTAAGGAGAATTTTCAAAAATTTATTTCCATAAATTCAGTTAGTAAAATTGAACTTATTAAAATTACTGATATCAGTTATTTTGAAGCAGATGGCCGCTACACTATTTTACACTTAACAAATGGTGTTAGCAAAATGGCTAGCAAAAATTTAGGAGAATTTCAAAAGCTACTAAATCCAGATATTTTTTGTCGGATTCATCATAAATTCATCATCAATATGAATAATTTACTCAACATTATAAAATCGGATGGTTACTATTGCGAAATGACAAATAGCAAAAATGTTCCGGTTTCTAAGCGGAAACTGGAGAATTTAAATTTGATTTTAAATATGGGAAAAGCTATTGTATGAAAGTAGTTTGGATTTGCTTTCTTGTTTTCGTAATGACGTAATTTAAAGTAGTATAAAGCTAAGCTTCTTCTTATATTTTTATACTACTTTTTAGTGTTAGAATGGTATTAGTACCATTTATGCTGTATTAAAGTTCACTTATTACTATTAAAAATAAAGTTTACATGAGGGGTAAGTACATTTGGACTGTAAATTAAATAACAATGGGCGATACAACAAATTTTTTCTTTTTTAACTTTCATTCTTTTCAGATGACAGTTGGTATTTGTTTTTTTTTATTTTTGCTTGGACGATCAGTTATCTTAGTTTTCCTGTAATCATTAATATTTCTAATGAGAAAGGATTATTAGCAACACCGTCTGAAAGAAGTTCTCATATTATAAAGATTCCAAATTTAGGAGGTGTCGGAATTTTTATGGGGTTTGTGTTAACTTTTACAATCTTCGGGTCCTTATTTAATATCGCTGCTTATTATCATTTACTTGGGGCGGTTTTAGTTCTTTTCTTTTTGGGGTTAAAGGATGACATTTTAGTTTTGTCTGCAAAATCAAAATTTATAGTACAGCTTATTGTCAGCTTATTATTAGTTTTAAGTTCTAATTTGACTATTAGTAGCCTTTATGGTGTATTTGGTATTTATGAGATTGGTTCACTTTCTGCTATTGCTATTACCACTTTTGTTTTTGTGCTGATTATTAATTCTTATAATTTGATAGATGGAATTGATGGTTTAGCAGGAACAATTGCCCTTTGCTTTTTGACTGTTAGTAGCGTATTGTTTTACAATTCAAATTCCATTACACTCTGCGTAATTTCTATAATCTTAATGGGATCAGTCATGGCTTTTTTACAATATAACTTTTCGATAAAGAAAAAGATCTTTATGGGTGATACGGGTTCTATGATTGTTGGTTTTTTAATTTCCTTTTTATTAGTTAATATTTTAAATTTAAAAGAACTAAATCTAGTTTTCTTTTCCTACCAAACAAATCCAGTATTATTGATCGCATTACTTTTTTATCCGCTATTAGATACTGCACGAATATTTTTTGTACGGCTAATCATTCTTAAAAAAAGTCCTTTTTCTGCTGATAAAAATCATATCCATCACAAACTATTAAGTTTAGGTTTTAAACATTATCAAATTTCCTTATTTGTCGGAGTAGCCACTTTAATCTTAGCTTTTCTTAGTTTATTGATAGTTAATGAGACAATATATTTTCAACTTTTTAGTATCATTTTTATCGGGATCTTATTATTTTTCACACCAGTTATATTGCATAAAATGAAGTCATTCAAATTTAATTTTTTAAAAGATGGTATTTTACTATTTTTAATACTACTATCTATGGGTGTTATGCAGTCTTGTGCCTCAAAGAAAGATGTACTTTATTTTCAGGATGGAACTGATGCTAATATTATTAATACTAGGATAGGGGATCAAAAAATTGAATCTAATGATATTCTAGCTGTTAAAATTTACTCTATAGATCCAGAAGTTTCTAAAATCTATAATATTGATTTACTTGAAGGTTCTGTCGGTGTATCAAATTTAGAAACAATGAAATTAAAGGGCTATTTAGTCAGTGACGAGGGAAGTATAATTATGCCTGTATTGGGTAAAGTGGTTGTAAACGATAAGACTACTGCAATGTTAGAGGCATTTCTCAAGGAGAAATTGATAGTTGAAGGTCATCTTAAAGAGCCTATTGTTAGCGTTCGAATTTTAAATTCGAAAATCACGATTTTAGGAGAGGTTAGATCGCCAGGAACTTTTACTTTCGTAGAGAAAAATTTAACATTGCTTCAAGCACTTGGGCTAGCGGGTGATTTGACTATAAGTGGGAAGCGTCAGGATGTTTTATTAATTCGGAATGAAAATAATAGAAAAACCATTTATCATCTAGATCTAACATCAAGAGATTGGATGAGTACTGATTTATATTATATCAAGCAGAACGATGTTATAGTCGTAAATCCAAACAATGCTAAAATAAAGTCTTCAGGAATTATAGGAAATCCAGGAACTTTAATCGCAATCATTTCCTTTTTACTCACCGGGTTTTTACTAATAAAAAATTAATACGCCTTGAATACAATTTTTGAAGAACAATTAGATCTTAAAAAAGAGCTTTTTAAATACTTGTCATATTGGAAATACTTCGTAGTTTGTGCTGCCGTTTCACTGTTTACAGCATACACTTATTTACGTTACATCAATCCTGTTTATTCTGTCGAATCTAAAGTCAAAATTCTTGATGAAAATAATAGAGGATTAAGACTTCCCTCAGAGTTGCTAGGTTTAATGGCCAGTAAAACAGGTATAAATTTAGAAAATGAAGTTGAGACAATGAAATCTCGAAGATTGTTAGGTCCGGTTGTTTCAAAGTTAAATCTTACGACGCAGTTGTACTCTAAAGGAAAGTTTAGAGACACAGACTTGTGGAATGTGCCAATAAAAATAAATAGCAATTTTAAGTAATGACGTTTCTTTTGCGCCTATTAATTTTTATATTAAAATTAAAAAAGATGGGTACTATATAAGGCAGGAAAATGGGAGGGAATTTTCTATCTCTGGTCGCTATGCTAAAGTAAAAATTAATAATATAGAGTTAATTATAGCACCAAATACCATTAGTTTAAAAAAATCAGAAAGGGAAGAGATACATGTTAAAATAATCCCTTTTAGATCAGCCTTGGAATCCTTATTGAGTAAGGTTAGTGTTAACAATATTGGAAACTCAAGTGATATTTTATCGCTCAAAATTCTAGATGTAAATACAGATCGAGGCATTGCTATTATTAATACTATTGGCGAGGTATTCAATGAAGATGGAATAAACGATAGGCAGTTGGTTAATAAGAAGACTGTAGACTTTATTGATGAGCGTTTTGAAAAATTAACGTTTGAATTAGACAGTATTGAAAATACCAAAAGAGATTTTAAAAAATCTAACGATATTAGTTTTATTGAAGCAGATGTTATCGTTGATGTTAACAAAAAGGCAAGTTCGGACGTAGCTTTATTTCGAATTGAAACTCAATTACAACTAGCTAAGTTATTGAAAGGAGCTATAACTAGCTCTAAGTTTACAATTTTGCCGGCTAATATTGGACTTGATAATGATATAATTAATAATCTAGTAACTGAATATAACACTTTGCTTTTGCAAAGAGAAAGACTGGTGAAAACAGCTGGTAAAGAAAATCCGGTTTTACTAGGATTGAATGATCAAATTAGTAGTATTAATAATAATATTGATGAATCTATTTTTATTTATGATAAGCAGTTGAAAATAAGTTTATCGCAGCAAAAATCTGATTATTCACAATCATCGGATGCGGTTCGACAAATTCCTACGAACGAGAAAATACTAAGAAGTATAGAACGAGAGCAACAAATAAAGGAAAATTTATATTTATTATTGCTTCAAAAAAGAGAAGAATCTGCCATTGCTTATGCGGTAACCGCACCTTCGATCAAAATTATAGAGTATGCTAATGCAAGTGGTTCGCCTGTGGCTCCAAAAAGAAAAATAATATTTCTAGTTGCCTTGGTTTTGGGTTTAGGAATTCCGTTTGGTATTATTTTTATTTATAGTTTACTTGATAGCAAAGTCAAGGATGCAAATGATCTTGCGTTTCGAAAGTCGCAAATTCCAGTAATCGCTGAAATTCCTTTCTTTAAAGACTTTAAATTATTTAAAGATAGGAATGACCGATCTGTTCATGCTGAAAGTTTTAGGATTTTATCTTCAAATACGAATTTTTCCTTACCAATAAAGGAGGATAATGTAGGTCAGGTAATTTTAGTAACGTCTTCCATTATGAGTGAAGGTAAAACATTTATAGCAACCAACTTAAGTCTTGCCTTTGCTAGTTATAATAAAAAAGTGTTATTAGTGGGGGCAGATATGCGCAAGCCTAAGCTCCATGTGGCTCTAGAAATGGAGAAAATGGAGCAAGGTTTATCTACCTATTTACATGAAAAGAACATTAGTTGGAAAGAGGTAGTGATGAAAAATAGTCTTTACAACGAAAACTTAGATGTTGTTTTTTCTGGAATGATTTCGCCAAATCCATCCAATCTTCTATCTAATGGCCGATTTGAAACTTTCATTGAGGAGGCCAAATTAGAGTATGATTACATCATAGTGGATAGTGCACCAACTATTTATGTGAATGACACTTTTTTAATTGCCAATACTGCCGACTTGACTTTGTATCTAACGCGACAAAATTACACCGAGAAACAGCTTATTGAATATACTGTGACTTTGAAGGACACGGATAAATTAAAGAATATAGCTTTTATTTTTAATGGTATTCAATCTAAGGCTGGTTATGGTTACAATTATAAATATTCTTATAATTATGGGTACGGGTATGGTTATGCTGAGGACAATGTGGGAGTTGATCGAAAAGGTTTAATAAAAAACCCGTTTCAATTTGTTTTATCTTATTTTCATAAAAAAAACGATTAGTAGGGTCAATTTTCCTATCATTATGCAGTTTACTATTCTATGGATCATAGTATATCTGACATAGTCAAATAAAGTTAGCATTAATGTATGGTTTTATTTGTTTAATAGCTATTAACTTGTTGTTGATGTACTATTTATTAAGTAAATTGGTTGAAAGGATAAAACTGCCATCGCAGTGGCATTCGTACTTTGTAATTAAACGATAGCATTCTTTTTCATTAAATTATTCTTGTTGTTAGTAATTAGTTATTCATTTTAAAAAAAAATGCAAAACA
This sequence comes from Flavobacterium sp. ACAM 123, assembly GCF_000264055.1. Taxonomy (GTDB): domain Bacteria; phylum Bacteroidota; class Bacteroidia; order Flavobacteriales; family Flavobacteriaceae; genus Flavobacterium. The sequence goes on from NZ_AJXL01000046.1 coordinate 17,555, forward strand.
CAGGTTATTGATTTGACTAAATGAACAAAAAATAGTAGTTAAATTTTTCAGATTCAAATAAATGAATAAACATCTTTAGGTGATTATGGTGAGCGTCTGTCTAAATGAACAGTTAAGACATAAAACCAACCCTTTATTACATAACAATATCGCCCAAGAGAACGTTTTATTATCTTCGCTTACTACTTATGTGATAAATTTTGGGGCTCTCAGTTTTAATTATTTTTCAGAATATAGTATGTCGTGCACTTTGTTTTAGTATCAATAATGTAGTTTTTTATCAGTATAATTTTAACCTCCTCAAAGATTGTAATTAAAAATATTCGCATGAAAAAATTTATTTAGTGTTTTTAGCTTTTTGTTTAGGTAACATAAGTTTATTGGTTGCGCAAACGTCTTACACTAGCGCTGCATCGGGGAACTGGAGTGAGCCATCTACTTGGTCTCCAAATGGTGTGCCTACAATTTTAGATTCGGTTAGCATTGGTAACCATACAGTGACTGTGACGGCAAATGCTGCATGTGCCACCCTTAGTACCAACCCAGGTAGTGATGTTGGGATAGCAACAATTAAGGTAAATAATGCAGTTAAGTTAACAGTTACGGGGTTTATTTATGTAATATCGACAAATTTGAACAATAATAGTAGTTGTTTTAATGGAGGGGGTAGTATAGAAACTTTTAATTTGTTTATTGGCAATCCCGTTTTAGTTACAGATGCTGTAAAAGAAACTACAGTTTATGTTGAGGGGCTTGAAGAGTTCATTGTCAATAATGATATTATGACAGAAACGAGAGTAAATGTGATCAATGGCACAAGCAATGCTGCTAGACTTAGACATAAATCAGGAACTATAAATCTTGGTAGAGAAATCATCTCTAACGTGCAATCGTCCGGGATTCCAAATTTAGGGTATTTAACAAATAATATTGACCAAGGTAATAGTAAAATAATTATGACGGGCGTGGCTCCTATTATTCCATCGACAGGTTCTTCAGCGCCGGATTTTTCTGAAGGGACCGTGGAATTTAGATCGATTGCTACTTCTCCATATGACTTGCCTTTTTTAACATACAAGAATTTAATTCTAAATTCTCCTCGGACTTTTAGGTCAGTCAATAATGCAACCACCATTGCAGAGAATGGAAGTTTACAACTTGTCCTAGGGGTGATGTCTGGTTTAGCATCTGGTCCCACAGTAAGGTATTTAACATTTGAGGATAATACAACAATATACATATCTAACGGCCGTTTTTTAGACGGAAATGGATCAGGGCCTCGGATGTCTAATATTTTAAATAACTACAATGTAACCTATTTGCAAACTAACATTGAAGGAGTTAAACAGTCCGGAAGAGAATTACAACCTGTATCTGCTGGTGCGAGTCCTTTAAAGAACTTAACTATTAGCAATACAAATGGTGTGAGCATTAATCTTGACATAAAGCCTAGTAGTGTAATTATAACTGCAAGTTGCACAATATCAGGGGCTGGTAAAATTGATGTTTCTCATGTTTTTGATGTTCCGACTGCTTCTATTGTCAATTTAACTAATGGACAAATTACGTTAGTTTCTAATTCTACAGCTACGGCATGTGTGCCACCATTATTAAATAACCCAACAATAAATGGAAATGTTGTCGTGCAGCGATTCCTTCCAAATCTCGAGCGAAGTTGGAGGTTATTAACTGCACCAGTAAAGGGATCAAGTGATAATTCTGTTTTTTACAACTGGCAAAATAATGGAGTTTATGGCGGTTTAACAAACACTGGCATTGAAATATGGGGACCTACAGGGAGTTTGTCTTTTGACGATAATGGTTCAACAATAGCGGGTAATGGTTTAATTTCTCTTATAAATTCCAGTTATAACCTTAGAAAATTTAATAATAGTACTGGTCTATGGAATAATATTATGAATACGGTTAATGAACCGTTATTCAATGGCACTACAAATAGCGCTTTTTTACTTTTTGCTCCTCATTCTTTTTTAAATGGTTCTGATTTTGAGGGTGGTTTCATTCCTGGCCATTCGAATTTAACTGCTTCTGCTACCGGGGAGCTGATCACAGGAAATGTTACTTATTCTAACATTTTAAATAATAGGTTTTATTTAATTGGTAATCCTTATGCAAGTTCGATTGATTTTTATACTATTTTGTCTGAACCAGGCAATGGAGGTGTCAGTAATATTTGGGTGATCGATCCGACAATTGGTTTAGGAAGTTACGTTACTTGGGATGCTATTGCAGGCTATAGTAATACAGCTTCAAGTTTCAGTGGTAGTACAATTTTTCAGTCAGGACAAGGTTTTTTTGTAAGGGCATCTTCAACTGAAACATCAATAACGATTAAAGAATCACATAAGAGTAATGCAGATTCTAATACAACCTTAAATAAGGTTAGTTCCATTAAGAAAAATGATTCAGGTACTTTACTTCGAGTGCTGTTGGAAAAGGAAGTCTCAGGTATTTATAGTAATATGGATGGTTGTGTAGCTGCTTTTTACGAGGGTGGTGTTAATGGTTTGGATGTTAGAGATGGTAGGAAATTAAGTAATGTGGGTGAGAACTTGGCTTTATTTAACGAGGGTTTTTCTTTATCAATTGAGCATAGGGCTGCCATAGTGGATGATGATTTTCTAATGCTACGGATGACTGAGGCAACGGTTGGAGCTAACTATAAGTTGAAGCTTTATACCGAAGACTTTAAGTATGAAGGAAATGCTTATTTAAACGATTTATTTACCGGTTCTATTATTCAGATTCCTGTAAATGGATCTGTGCTTGAGTATCTATTTGATGTTACAAGTGACTATAAAAGTATAGGAAATCGTTTTAAAATTGTTTTTCAAGCTAAGTTATCTTTGGACTTGATTGATCTAAGTACAACAAAGCTTGCTTTGTATCCAAATCCTGCAAATGGTGAAGATCATATTTCGGTACTGTTGGATTCTGCCATTGTTTCAGATGATTATTTATATAAAATTTATAGTGCTGGAGGTCAATTAGTTTCTGAGGGTCAGTTTTTTACATGTAACTCTGTTGGTTCCATACCTCTAGTTAGTAAATTAAGCGCAGGACTGTATGTTGTACAACTACGGAGTAAAAATAATGCTAGTGATGTATTTAGCAAGAAATTAATTATTAAATAAAAAGACAGTTATGAATTCAACTAAGCTACTACTATACTATTTTCTTTTAGGCTCCTTTGCCTGTTTTGCACAAGGATGGGAGCAAGATCCTGATCCAGGTTTTGGCGGAGGATCTGGAGATCCTGCAATAGAGCCTACATCAGCACCAATAGATAGTATTGAAATGCCGTTGTTCATCACAGCAGTATTCGTTGCTGGTTTAGTTATGAATAAAAGGCATAAATTACGGTAATAGTAGTTAGTTAATCAAGGTTTAATAATCTAATGATTTGTTTTTACTGTCGGATTATTACTGTTCTCGAAACTAAATAAATAGTTTTTAAATATGAAAAAATAATTATCTTTTTTTAATTGGGTTTTCTTTTGTTAGTGCGGTGGCGCAAGAAAACAGTATGAATGAAATATTAGCTAAAAAGAAAATCGCAACAGTTGAAGAACTTTTCAATGCTGAATTGAAAGGAGAAAAGTACAATCGATGGTCATTGAATTTAAATGGTGGTTTTAATGCCCCTGTTGGCCCTTTTACTACGGGATATTTTTCCGCTACTGCAGATTATCTAACAGACCCTAATTTTAACCATTTGGATTTCAATGTTAGAAAAATGTTTAATACCAAATTTGGTTTAATGTTGGGTCTTTCGTACGACAAGTTTTCTAGTTCTGGAGCTAGTAGTCCGTTTTCTAATTCGATGTATGGTACTAGTATACAGGGAGTCTTAAATGTGCATCGTGCTCTAAACTGGGAAGAATTCACAAAAAATTTTGGATTACAATTTCATTTAGGTCCTGGTCTTACTTTCTTAGAAAGCCAAGAAATTCGTCCCGTGAATAGTAAATACGTAGATAAAGGGTTGGTTTTTGACAATATTTATAGCATAATTAGTGGAGCAACAGTGCTTATAAAATTGTCTGATCGATTTGCTTTTAATCTCGATTATAGTATGATGAAAAATTTTTCACACCATTTAAACCTTGATGGTAGAACCAAAGTAGATCTTGCTTCTAACAGAACTGGTATCATTCATACTGCTACGGCGGGTGTCACTGTATATCTTGGTAAAAAAGGCGATCATGCTGACTGGTATTTACAGAAGAATGGCTACAAATTAGATGATTTTTTGGCGAGGGTTAATAAAGTAGAAGCACAATTAAATGATGCTAATTATGATGGAATTCCGGATGGATTAGAAATGTATGTTAAAGGTAGATTTTATAATTCACAAATTAATAACAATGCATATTCTAGCGAACAGAATTTGACTAATGTCGAGTCGCGAAATATGATTAATTCGAATTTGATAAATGTATTCTTTGATTTTGATCAAAGTAGAATTTCTTCCTGGGCAATATCTGACGTAAGTTTCCTTATTAAATATCTTAATGCCAACCCCGAGACAAGTGTTGACATAATTGGATATGGTGATGAGTTAGATGATAGTGAAAACAGCTTACGCTTGTCTAAAAATAGAGCTGATAATGTTTCACAGATGATTATAGGATTAGGTATTGACGCAAGTCGGTTGAAAGTTATAAAACATATCGGAGATAATTCAGTTCCAAAGGAATCTAAATTAGCTAAACAATTGGTTCGACGAGTTGTTTTTAAAGTATATTAATTAAGTTTGTTAATTGATTAAAAGTACCTTTTTGATTGATCGTTTCTATTTTAGAGAGAATAAAATTTGTTGAATTATTACTTGTGTGATAACTATTGTGTGATTCCTAATTTGAGTCCCTATAGAACTTACGCGTTTTGTATTAATTATCTTATCACAAGTAATTTATAAATTTAGGTTTTCTGTTTTTATAAATGCAGGACAAATTGAGATGATCAATAATTTTTTTGTTGTGACAGGTAATCTAAATACCATTGTAATTCATATAGCTGAATTAATTCGTCTTTTTTCATATTTTTTTGAGGTAATTGGATAAAATTCATTTGTGTTGGTATTTTTTTTGGATGATTTAGCTCTTGCGATGCAAGGTAGATTGCTTGCATCAATGTTTTGTTATTGTAGAGCAGGCTGTAGTTTTTTAGAAAAATCATACTGTTAGTTTTGTCACAATTTTCGTTGTAGACAATCTCTCTGAATGTTAGTTCTTTTATTTTTAAGGTAATGTCTTTAAAAATATACTGCTCATCGAAGGTATTCATTTTTTGAACTATGGTGTTTGTATCTTGAATGAAAGCGGTGAATTGCCAGCTTTTTAACAGAGGTGCATTATCGATTAAAGTAATTACTTGATTGAAATAATCTTTATCTCCATTAGCTGTGATAATAAAACCGAATTTAGATGTGATATCCTTAGGGAATACAATCATAAAGTCGATTTCCCTGCAATAATAGTTTAAGTTTTTAGTGATCCAAAAAGTGATGTATTTTTGGTTTTCTGGGGTTTCATTTATGATGTTTTTGAGCGTGTGGTGGTTGTCTTGGAACCAGTTCCAGAAGGTGTTAATTTTTTTCATTTGTTACTTTTATTTAACCGCAAAGAGCACTAAGGAATCGCAAGGTTCGCAAAGGTTTTTTGGTATTTATTTGTTGATTATCGTTTGTCCTTAGCGTTTTTATCAAAAGCAATTAGATTGAGCATGTTTCTCAAGCGAGAACGGACTCGATTGCCGTAAGCAGTTTCTATCTTAGAAGCGGAGAGGTTTGTGGTGATGTGGGTGTATATCTTCTTGGATATAAAAATGTCGTACCTAGAGAGAATAATCTCTGCCATTACATTGCATTCGTTTCCGAAGTATTTGAGGTTCTTTTCGGTGCCTAAATCATCGAAACAGTAGTTTTTATGTTCGGCATGGGTATTGTGCCCATGGCTGTAACGTTGAATTACTTCATATCCATCTTTGATGAATTCAAAACTAATGTCTCGACAGGTTTTCATAAAGAACTTTTTATTTCCTTGTGGGACATAGCGCATGATGGCCATCAAAGAAGTTTTACCACAGCCTACAGGGCCAGAAAGAAGAATTCCTTTGGTGAGATCGATATCAAACTTAGCTGCAGTGTATTCATCATCTAGGAAATAGCAAATGAGTTTTGTGATGTTGGTGGTGTCTTGTTCGTGAAATTGAAATTTTACTCCATAATCTTTTTTGCCTTTTTTTTCTAACCAAGTGATAATTTCTGAATAATCGTGTTTTGATGCCATAGGTTTGCGGTGAAGGATGAGAAGTGAGTATTTTCGTTTTTCCCCAGCCCTAAAGGGAGCCGTAAATTTAGGGGAGAAGTGAGAGGTGAGTATTTTCGTTTTTCCCTAGCGCTAAAGGGAGCCGAAATTTTAGGGGGTGGGAAGTGAGAGGTTAGTATTTTCGTTTTTCCCCAGCGCTAAAGGTAGCCGAAAATTTAGGGGGAAAGTGAGAGGTGAGTATTTTCGTTTTTCCCCAGCCCTAAAGGGAGCCGAATATTTTAGGGGGAGAAGTGAGAGGTGATGTACATGTTGAGAAAGAATCAGATGCTTAAGGCATTCGCAAGTATGTTCAAATCATTTTGCAAATTGGCTGCATAATTTTCGAGTTGCTGATTTCTCTTGGATTTATATGGCAGATGCGACAGAACCTTAAAATGATTCTTCATTTAACGATTCATTAAATAATTACTACCCCACAGGTTTTTGTGATAATTTTAGTTCAGTCAAGGTAACTTTAATAAATATGCAAACCAGAGTTAATAAATAAAGTTAAGTATGTTAATTATGAAGTAATACTTACAAAAAAAGCTCAATTCGTATTGAATTGAGCTTTTTATTTTGTGACCTTGACTGAACAATTTACAAACCATTTTATGCATAATTTGAAGAAGTTGGCTATGTGGAATTCTTTATAAGGTATCAAATTTTAATGTAAAGATAATTTATAACCCTTAATGTAACCTATATAGAAATCAATGCCCCAGCATTTACTGTGGACTCAGGTTATGGGGCACAAAATTATGCACGTCTCTAATTAAAGTTGACATATCTAATTTTTGAAAACATTGAAAATTGGTACAACAGAAAAAGCAGACATTCTGCTTTGAATTATGCAACTATTGAAGAATTTAACAATCAAATTAATTATAAAAATGTAGCTCAACTTATACTGCAGGTTTTATTTGCATATCCAAAGTAGTAATAATTAATACATAGTGGTAATTGAAAGAGATAATTTTTGTCTTAATATTCCTTATATGTATTTTCCAATATTAAAATGATGGCATTTTTAATCCTCTCCATGCCTTCTGGTGTATTTATGTCTATTTCAGAAAAAAGTGTATCTGTGGATTTTGCATGTAACACCATATAATATATGCCAGCAACTAATAAGGCTGATACTGCTCTTATATCAATATTTTTACCTTCTAATTCTTTATCAGTAAGTTCAAAAATCGTAGACGCAAGATGTTCTCTTTCCTCACAAACCTCATACATTATCTTCGTTTTTTTACTTATTTCCCACAAAATGAGTTTTTGCATTTCTGAATTTTTGTAAAAATAATCCAGCTGGTTTAGTAATAAATATTCAATAATTTTTTTTGTATTATGACTATTTTCTGCAATCACCTGTTGTGTGTTTCCAGATGAAACAATCCAATAGTCCTTATTTCTCACATAAGTTTCTACCAAGTGATCAACCGAATCAAAATAAATAGTGATAAGACGACGACTTAAACTAGCTGCTTTTGCAATGTTGGTTGCTGTTAAACCAATATATCCTTTCTCTTTGAGTACTTTTCCAACTGCATCCAAAAGTTTTTGTTTTGATCGTTCCTTATCATTTACCTCTCCTTGGTATTTCTTTCTGGACATAATAGCACTTGTTTTTACATTTAAAAAATAAAAATATGTTTTTTAAATGTAAAAACAATGTGATTAATTAAAAGATATCTTTTTAAGTAATCTAGTTTTTAAATGGAAATTTGTTAAATTTTAGAAATACCCAACTTTTGGTTGACATATTCGAATCCGTTTAGAGCCTTATCTAGGTGTTCTTTGGTATGTGTAGCCATTAGACTGGTCCGAATTCGTGCGTCTTTACGTGAAACACCAGGGTACACTATAGCATTGGCATAAACTCCTGCCTTAAGCAGTAATCTTGCCGCATTACCTGTTTTATGGGCATCACCTATTTTGATTGGAATTATAGGAGACTCTGTAATTCCTACATCCAACTTCAAATCCAAAAGTCCCTTTTTAAAGTATGCTACATTTTCTAAAAGCTTAGCACGCCATTCGGGCTCTTCATCAATTAAATCAAGTGCCACTAATAAACCATTCATTGCTGGTGTGCAATTAGAAGAAAAAACATATTGACGAGATTGAAATCTAAGGTAATTAATTACTTCTGGTTTAGAAATAATAAATCCACCGATGTGTCCAAAAGCTTTACTTAAAGTTCCAGATATGATATCTACTTTATTCAACAAGCCAAACATTTCAATCACACCTCGACCTCTTTTACCTAAAACACCAATACCATGTGCATCATCAACCATAAGGAAAGCACCATAGTGTTTTGTGAGTTTATAAATTTCATCCATTTTGGCAAGATCTCCATCCTGGGAATACACCCCGTCAATAATTACTATTTTAGTCTGATATTTTGATTGGACCTCATGTAATGCCCGCTCCAAATAATCAAGGTTATTATGAGGGAATCTTTTGATGTTCGTTTCCAATAATCCTTCATAAACACTTGCGTGTACAGCCATATCCACAATGGCACAATCTTTATTTTTCAACATGGACAGCAAAGTGGCACTATTTGCTGTATAACCCGTTGTGTAAACCATCGAAGATCCTTTAGATCTATCAAAAAAAGCAGACAATTTATTTTCTAACAAGATATGGTATTCATGATGACCACCAATCAATGGAGATGCACCCGCTCCTGTTCCATATTTTCGTAAACCTTCAATAGCCGCAGCTTTAACTTTAGGATGTTGTGTGAAGTTTAAGTAATCATTGGACACAAGGCTAATACATTTTTTAGGTATTTGCTGAAAAGGAGTGCTTAAAAATATTTCAGGCCCACAACCATCATGGGTTACAAAACCGTAATTCATTCGCCCTTCAACTTCCATATAATCGGTAAAATCCTTGAAAAACCCTGCCCTTTGAAAAGCATTCATATCAGGAATGTTTTCAAAATCTTTAAAACTTGCTTTACTGAAATCTATATTGTGTTTATGTGTTAATTCCATAGGTTGAGGATTTTAAAATTTAAAGGTATTAAATTTCCCTTGTACGGGATAATTTTATCGATAAAAATTTTTGAAATTAAACAACTAAATAAATATGTGATTAATAGTTATTTACATTTATCGCAATTAAAAATAAAATTTCAACAATTAATTTTCCCAGTAATGGGAAATTTAATTAGATTTGTATTTTGCTTTAGTTAAGACACTTAACAAAGAGGCATTATTATTAAATCAAAATTATAAATTATGAAAAATCTTTTCGCTTATCTATGGGCTACAGCTCTACTAATTATTATTTCTTCCTGTTCGTCTGATGATGTGTTTCCAAATAAAAACAATAATACGGAAGCAAATGCTAAAAATGCGAATCTAGAAAGAACGGTCAAAAATGACACGTCTAAAAAAGTAAATGATATTATTTTTCCTTTAGAAGGAAATAGGGATACCCTAAAAAGACCAGGGGCATTAAAAAGACTATCTGTTACAGATAGTTATGAAATTGATCAGTTGAATGAAATCCCAATATATTTAAAAGTAATGGGAAATTCTTCTAGTAAACAGTTTATCACCGCTTCGACTAAAGGGGCTGAATTAAATATGAATATATACACTGGGAATTTATCGCAACAATATTATATTAAAGTTTTACCACCATCGACGGGGGTTCCTTATTTAATATATTCTAAAAACACCAACACTCCTATAAGTGTGGGGTCATATCAGAGCAATCCAAATGTGAAAGTGCTTTATGCTAGAAATGATTCGACTGGCTCCTTGTTTGGTTCTTCATGGGATTTCGAAAGAGGTGAGTATACTAACAACTCTTTTGTGATTAAAAATCAGGATTTTCCAGAATCGGGCGGAGGTTCTTGGTGGGATATTTATTATAATGTAATCACTGTCACTGATAGTAAAATTTCGTTTTCAAAATATAATAATAGCCCTCGTCAAGAGTTCGAAATTATTCCAGTCGAAACGTTTGTTGTTGAAAAAATTCAATTTGATGTTGACGCTGGTACAATATTGTCAAATGTACCATTACAGGTTTACAAAGAGGGATATACTAATAATGGACCGATAGAGCAAACGTATACATTTGCTGTCAATAAGTCATATACCCAATCTTCTGATTATAAGAGATCTACATCATACAAGGTCTCGCTTTCAACTGAAGTCAAAGCTAAAGTTCCATTTATTGCATCAGGAAAGATATCAGCATCTACAGAGTTCGGACAACAGTTCACCTATGGTGAAAGTGAATCCACAACTATTGCTATCAATCGTAGTTATCCGGTAAAAGTACCTGCCAACTATAGAGCAGATCTTTCCTTAACTTTCTTTAAATACAATATAGATGTAGATTATATCGCTACCTGTAGAGGGCTTACTTCCGGAAAAATGATAGAAATCAAGGGAATTTGGAGCGGTGTTGATGTCGAGGAAACAGATGCAAATCTTACACTCACCCCACTTGATGGAGGCACTATACAAAAAATGAAAATATCAAAAGAAATGCTGGATTCGAAGAAAGTAATTGAAATGAGATGAAATATTTTATAAGTATTATACTATTACTAAGTTTATTTCTCTCTTGTGCTGGTTACAGGAAAACAATATTTACCTTGAATTCAGTAAGATTAGGTGATAGTATTGACTCAGTAACTAAAAAATATGGCAATCCTTTTAAGAGTGATGTTTATAATCAAAATGATATCCATTTAACTAAAATTTATTATAAAGAAGCTGTTGATGTATCTAGTTATACATATATTCTGACAACTGTATTAACATTTAAAGATTCTGTTTTAATAAACATTGAACAAAAAGAGAATTATCTGCCAGATAGAAAGAATATTATAAGTGTAGAATCTGTTAATGACACCATCCCATAAAGTATAAATTTGTGGTAGTACGAAAAAGAAAGTTTGAGCAAAGACGTAATGTTATCTCAAAACATCCCTTCTATGATTAGAAATACGATGATTGTTTTTTTCGGTTGTAGTTTTGCAATCTCAACTAAATTAAAGTAACAATCTAAATTTTTTTATACTGTGCTTAAGACTTATTATTTTAATCTTTGTAATTGATTTTGCAATCAGTATTTCATCGTATTTTTGCTATAGATATTATTGTCAAATTATAAGAATGTTAATTGTTTTAAAACTAAAAAAATGATATCAAAACGTTTATTTATGCTGTTTTTAGTACCTATGTACTTTATCTCGTGCAACAGCGATGTTGAAGATGGTATAACTCAGATGCAGCCGTCTATTAGCTTAATCCAAATGGAAGGGGAAGGGGGGAGCGTAGAGGTATCTCTTACAAATGGAGATTGGAAAATTTCTGGGGTAAACAATACAGATGGAGATGTTAGAATAAGTGGAGATATTTACTCTATTGATAATAAACTTATTCGCGAAAATTATACATTGTCGCTGGAAGGACTCGGAAGAATGGAGGCTTTTGTCGGAAGTAAGGGTTTTGTCATTACCAGAAATACCCCCACTTCCCTCAATATTGAATTGAATGAGAACAGTTCCGGTGAGGATTTCAATTTTACCGTAGACCTTCAATCCGCGAATGAATCAAAAAAAATCACTGTTGAACAAAAGAAGTCACAGGGGTATAATTTTAAGAGTATTGAATATACCCTAAAGCAAAATGATGGAGACTCACTTTTTATAAGAAATGGCGAAGGTTACAAATTCAGTGTCTCTTCCCCTCAAGAGTTTTCATTCTCTCCTTTCACTGGAGTAGAGATCAACAGGAAGACCTTCTTTAAGAGTAATGAGAAGGACGCATTCGTTTGGGTTAAAAAAGACTCGATCAAAGTCAGGGTTCCATCCTCAATCGATAATGAAAAGATATATACAGGCAAGGAAGAAGAGGTCTATACAAACCTGACAACCAAGTTTGACTATGGATTTGAGCAAACGGAAACGATAACCATCCCTTCAGGGCAGTCCGAGTTCTATACCCTGATCCAATTCCACAAACGCACAGTCTCCTATACTTTATATCTGACCAATAAAAGAACGGGAGATGTAAAGAAGATAGAAGGTAAGTGGGTCGAGATTGCTCCAACAGGTAAATATGATATTATATGGAAAAACTAGTACAAGCAGAAAATATTTGAACAAGTAATATACTTCTTTTGAAAAATAAAGTATTTAGAATTCGCCTTTTTAATTAAAGTATTGAATAAGGTGGATATTAATGCCAAACGATTAAAAAGAGAAACGAGCTTTAAAGTATACTTGTCGAGTTT